>JAEUKV010000252.1 GCA_016794165.1 Rhodospirillaceae bacterium | reverse complement strand
GCCATCGACTTGTCGACATGGGGCATGAGGTCGAGGCCGACGAGATCAAGCAGGCCGAAGAGACCGGTCTTGGGTGCGCCGATCGGCCGGCCCATGATCGCATCCGCTTCCTCGACCGTGAGACCGAGATCGAGCGCCGCGGTGACTGCCGCCTGCATCCAGAAGACGCCGATGCGGTTGCCGACGAAACCCGGCGTATCCTTGGCCTTGACGATGGTCTTGCCGAGCCAGCGGTCGCCGAAGTCGCTGATCTCCGCGATGACCTGGGGCCGGGTCTTCGGACCGCCCACCACTTCGAGCAGCCGCATGTAGCGCGGCGGGTTGAAGAAGTGGGTGATGCAGAAATCGGCCTGGATGCTCGCGGGCAGGCCCTCCATCAGGGTGGAGAGCGGGATGGTCGAGGTGTTGGAGGAGAGGATCGAGCCCTTCTTCCGCTTTCCTTCGAGCTTCTGGTAGAGCGCCTGCTTGATGTCGAGGCGCTCGATCACCGCTTCGACGATCCAGTCGACATCGCCGAGCGCATCGAGGTCATCCTCGGTATTTCCCGGCGTGATCAGTTTTGCCGCCGCCTTGGACATCAGCGGCGCCGGATCGGCTTTCAGCAGTTTCTCGATGGCGCCCCTGGCGATGGCGGAACGGTCGGTCCCCTCCTTCGGCACGATGTCGAGGAGGAGCACGGGCACACCGGCATTGGCGATCTGGGCGGCGATGCCGCTGCCCATCACCCCGGCGCCGATGACACAGGCGCGCTTGATGGTCATCACACCGCCTCCAGGATGGTGGCGATGCCCTGGCCGCCGCCGATGCATTGGGTGGCGAGCGCGAACTTCTTGCCCTCGCGCTTGAGCAGGGAAGCGGCCTTGCCGGTGATGCGGGCACCCGTGGCACCCAAAGGATGGCCGAGGGCGATGGCCCCGCCGTCGAGATTGACCTTGGCGATGTCGATCTTGAGATCCCGGATGCAGGCGATCGATTGCGAGGCGAAGGCCTCGTTGAGTTCGATAATGTCGATGTCGTCGATGGTGAGGCCAGCGCGCTTCAGCGCCTTCTGCGTCGCCACCACCGGGCCGATGCCCATGATCTCCGGCGCGCAGCCGGCCACCGAAATGGCGCGGATCTTGGCCAGCACCGGGAGCTTGTGCGCCTTGGCATAGGCAGCGGAGGTGACCAGGCAGGCGGACGCACCGTCGGTCAATGGCGAGGAGGTGGCGGCGGTCACGGACCCGTTGGCGTCGAAGGCCGGCTTCAACCCGGCCAGGCCCTCCAGCGTGGTGTCGCCGCGGATGGTGCCGTCCTCGCTCACCAATTCCTTGCCCGCCTGGATGGGCACGATCTCGTCCGTCAATTTTCCGGCGGCGCGGGCGGCGCTGGCCTTCTGCTGGCTGAGAACGGCGAACTCCTCCTGCTCCTTGCGGCTGATCTTGTATTTGTTGGCAACGTTCTCGGCCGTGGTGCCCATGGAGATATAGGCCGCCGGCAGCCGCTCGTGGAGCGCCGGGTTGGGCATCGGGTTGAAGCCCAGCATGGGTACCCGGGTCATGCTTTCGATCCCGGCGCAGAGGAACGCCTCGCCCGCCCCCATCAGGATCGACCCCGCCGCCCAATGGATGGCCTGCATGGAGGAGCCGCAGAATCTGTTCACCGTGGCGCCAGCCACCGATTGCGGCAGATCCGCGATCATGCCGATGAGGCGCGCCACGTTGAAGCCCTGCTCGCCCTCCGGGAAGGCACAGCCGACGATGAGGTCCTCGATATCCGAGGTTGTCACCCCGGTCTTTTCGATGAGACCCTTCACCACGGCGGCGGCGAGATCGTCGGGCCGTACCTTGACCAGCGCACCCTTGTTGGCGAAGTGGAAGGGCGAGCGCTGATAGCCCGCGATGACGATGTCGGTCATGTCTCGATCTCCTTGATTTGGGCGGCGCGCGCCTTCTCCTCGTCGACAAGGGTCTTCTTCATGATCTTGCCGATGACGCTTTTCGGCAGATCGGCGCGGAATTCATAGAGCCGCGGCTTCTCGATCTTGGAGAGGCGGCTTTCCAGGAACTGGTCGAGTTCCTCGGCGGTGACGGCGGCGCCGGCCTTGAGGGCGACGAAGGCCTTCACGGTCTGGCCGCGATAGGGGTCGTCGACGCCGATCACGGCGCATTCCCTGACCGCGGCATGTTCGTAGATCGCTTCCTCGATCACGCGGGGATAGACCTTGAAACCCGAGGCGTTGATCATTTCCTTGAGGCGGTCGGTGACGAAGACATAGCCATCCTGGTCGATATGCCCCACATCGCCGGTATGGAGGCGCCCGTCGAAGATCACCTCGTCGGTGGCCTCGGGGCGCTTCCAGTAGCCCAGCATCACCTGCGGACCCTTGAAGCAGATCTCGCCCTTCTCACCGGTGGCGACCAACTGGTGCTTGTCGTCGAGCGAGACCACCTCGCAGACCGTGTTCGGAAAGGGCAGGCCGATCGAGCCCGGCTTGCCGCCGGTATGGACCGGGTTGGCGCAGCAGACCGGCGAGGCTTCGGAAAGACCGTAGCCCTCGATCAGCCGCGCCCCCGTGCGCCCCTCGAACGCCTTGCGCATCTCGGCCGGCAGGGCGGCGCCGCCGGAGATGCAGAAGGCGAGGGAGGACAGGTCGAAATCGCCGAGATTGGGCGCGCTCAGCAGGGCGTTGAACAGGGTCGGCACGCCGGCGAGCGAGGTCGGCCGCTTGCGGTGGATGAGGCGCAGGAGCTTCTGGGTGTCGAATTTCGGCTCCAGGATCATGCAGCCGCCCACCGAGAGGGTCCAGTTCATGACGCAGGTCATGGCAAAGGCATGGAACAGCGGCAGCACGCCCACCATCTTCGATTCCGGTCGGTCGACGGTATAGAAATAGCGCTTGGCCTGGATCGCATTGGTATAGACGTTGGCGTGGCTCAGCATGGCGCCCTTGGGCACGCCGGTAGTGCCGCCAGTGTATTGCAGCAGCGCCACGTCGCGCCGGCAGTCGATCTCGACCGGTGCATAGGCGCCGTCATTGTCGATGAGGTCCTTGAAGGCGAGATGCCGGCTGTCGACCTGCATGCGCGCCCGCGCCGAGCGCATGACGAAGGGATAGACCAGGTTCTGCGGGAAGGGCAACTGGTCGGCCATGGGACAGACGATGACCGACTTCACCCGGCATTTCGGCAGCACCGCGTCGAGCTTGGGCAGCAGCTGCACCACGTCCAGCGTCACCATGAAATCGGTTTCCGAATCGGCGATCTGCCGCTCGATTTCTGGCTCGGCGTAAAGCGGGTTGAAGTTCACCAGCGTGGCGCCGGCCTTCAGCGCGCCGTGATAGAAGGCGACGAAATAGGGGCAGTTGGGCAGAAAGAGGCCGAGCTTCATTCCGGGCTTGAGGCCGATCCGCTGCAGCCCCTTGGCGATGCGGTCGGAAAGCGACTTCATCTCGGCGTAGGAATAGTGCTTGTCGAGGAAGTCGACGCAGTCGCGCTTCGGGTGGCGCGCCGCCTGCTCGTCGAGCAGGGTAAAGACCGGTTGCGGCGGGATGGGCTCGGCCCAGTCGACACCGGGCGGATAGGAGGCCAGCCACGGATGGTCGCCCGCTCCGGACGCCCCCGCCCCAGACGCTCCAACCCCTGACAGACTGGTCTCCATGGGCCCCTTTCGCCGATCCTGGACTTGCGTCCCAACGATCTAGCGCATTCTCCGACCTTTTAGGCAAAGGAATGGTTAACGGCGGCCGGGCGGCCGATGATTGCGGGAATTAGGGCAGCGAAGCTGCCGCAGCAGACATTGATGGGATCTGGGTCATTCGGCTTTAGGTGATGCCCCGACCGCAATCGGTCCATCCAGAATCCGTCTGTAGACCAGCAGCGTGGCCGCGCTCATGGCGGCAATGCCGTATACACGCGACAGGATCGAAATCGGATGGAGATGCCAAAGGATGTCGGTATCCGGAATATCAAACTGGCCGATCATGGCGCTGGTGATGGCGGCCGCACCACCTGCCACGAAGATGACAACCAAGAAGGCCATGAATATCAGCCCATCATATCCTCGCGTCAGGTGCCAAATCACGTCGGGGCCGACGATCCGCCGCCGGTCGATGACCACGGCGCTCCAGATCACCAGTCTAACCGAGATCCACATGGCGAACAGAAACAGACCGAAAATAATGAAGGGCACCAATGTCATCGCAAATGTGCCGATGACAGGCATATGATCGGCCACCGAAGCGAAATCGGCCATCTTTGCTCGAGCAAAATCAACCAGCCAGAAAAACGCCTGATATGCCAAGTCCACCAGGAAAAAAAGACCGAAGAATTGCCAGAACATGGGTGTTCTCGGCGATGCCAAGGCCCGGCTATCGTTCCCGTGCCACAGGGCGTTCATCCAAACCCATTTGAGCATCAGGGCGGGCACTTCCCATAGCAGTGGCAAGATTGCGAAATCGTCGACTGGCCACTGCTTCAGCCATGAATCTTCACTTACGGCGAACGACATCCCCACCAGCACGAGATAAATGAACCCAGCCCCCGGCAAGCAGCGCAGCAGCAGGTGCCAGCGTTCAAGCGGGGTCTTAAGCGCGAGCGTACCAATTTTCCACCAGTCGGAATTCTGCATCATCGCGAATCGCGCTCGGGAAGGAATTGGGGGAGATACTAAGAATCGTCTTTCGTGAGAGTAGTGACGGCCGGAGCGAAGTTCAACCGGCACCAACTAATGGCCTTCGCCGAGGCAGCGCGCGAATCTGGCCTCGCCCGAAACGAGGCTGTGGAAGGCGGCGAGGGCGCTCGTGTCCTTGCGGCCGCCGACCGGACTTGCCTCAACGCTGGCCATGACCAGGATGTGGTCGAAGGCGGGTACGGGTGAGGAGACGTACATCCGCCTTCGGGGCAGAGTGCGGAGTGCGGCTTCACCCCAGCCCGAACTGGGTCACCACCTTGGCGAAATCGTCGGCGAAGTTGCCGCCGGATCGGACGATCGCGGTGCCCTGGGGCAGGCGGGCGAAGGCGGCGGCGTCGAGTTCCTGGCTGGTGAGCACGGCGCCGGGAATCTTCTCGGTGCCCTCGATGGCCTTGAGGGCACGCAGGAGATCGACGCCGTTCAAGCCCTTCATCACCTGGGAAGTGAGCACCATGTCGGGGCGCAGGCGCAGCGCCATCGTGAGGCCCTCGACCGGATCGGCCACCGTGGTGACGCGAAAGCCGCAGGCCTTGATCTGCTGAGCGAGCAGCTTGGCGATGGCGCGGGTCGGCGTCACCAGCATGATCTCGACATTGCGAATGTCGACGTCGGATTCGGAAAACGACTGGTTGATGAGCGAGGGCAGCGCCCGCACGATGGCGGCGATTTCCTCATCCGTCGGCTGGGCCTTGCGTTCCAGCATCTCGCCGAGCTTGTCGACGAAGGCCTGCAAATCGGCCTGGCTGCGCGCCTGCCAATCGGTCATGTCGTCGAGATAGCTTTCGAGCCGGTGCGCAATGAGGGTCAGCACGGGATAGCCGAAACTGCGCCCGGCGCCCTTCAGTTCATGGCCGTGGCGGCGGAAGCTTTCCAGCAGTGCCGCCTGCGGACCTTCCGCGGCGATCGCGTCCAGCAGGCGATTCATCTCCGCCACATGCTGCGTCGCCTCGTCATGGAATTCGAGTTCGTCCCGCCGGGCCAGTTCGTCGGCATTGGCTCCGATCACTTGCACGCTTGCGCATCCTTCCTGTTTACGGTGGCAGCCGAACGGCGGCCACGCCGCGGCCTTGCAGCCGCGGGCTCTTGCCGGCAGTTTCCGGCAGGAAGGTGAAGAAAGACTGAAAGCGCGCGGCGCCGGGATGGTTAATCGATGATGAACCCGCACTCCCGCGCGAATCAGAACGCCTTGACCACCAGCACGTCGGTGGGCGGGTTGTTGAGGAGATCGGTGGCAACGCTGCCCCAGATGGCCGCCGAGACGCCGGTGCGGCCATGGGTGCCGATGACCACGACATCGGCGCCGATGCGTTCACACTCCGCCGGCACGACCATGCGGGCATCCCCCTCGCGCACGATCTTCTCCAGGCGATCGGCGGGGATGCCCTTGTCGATGCCGCGCCTGGCCAGCAAATCCATTTCCTCCTTGAGGAAGGCGTCGAACTCGAGGCGCTGGTCGAGGGCAATCTCCTGGGCCGAGCTCTCGCTCGACATGAAACCCTTGAACGGCACCTCGAAGGCGTGAATCAGGTGGAAGCGCGCGGCTGGGGCCAGCCTGAAACCCTCACGCAGGGCGGCGCGGGAATAGACCGAAAAATCGACACCGATTGCCACCTCGCGGTAGGGACGTGTTGCGTCCTCTCGAACCAGCAGGACCGGCAGGCGGCTGGCCTTGACGATCTGCCCCGCCGTGGTGGCGGCGAAGGATCGCTTGGTCGGCATGGCGGCCCGGTTGTGGGTGCCCAGAACGATGAGATCCGCCTTGCGGGCGCTGGCCTGGATGGCGATGTCGGTCTTCGGATGGCCGGCCAGGACCTCGGCATGCGCCTTGACGCCGGTGCTTGCCTCCAGCACCGCAGTCTCCTTCTCCAACGCCGCACGGGCCCACTCGATGGCATGGGTTTTCAATTCGGCTGGCTGGTCGGCATCGGCGACATAGAGGATCTCGAGCTCGGCTTTCAGTTCCTGCGCCAGGCCGTAGGCGCGTGCCAGCGCCCGGTCCGATCGGGGGGAAAGGTCCGTTGCCACAAGAATCCGCATACCGTTCAACTCCTCTGCACTTCAACGATCACTTCAGGTTCACGGGCGCATTGCCGACGCCATCGGCCGATCGACTTCATTCAACCTTTTCTACCGACAACATGGCGCCGCGCACAGCGGTCACCTTGACGCGGGTGCCGGCCGGCAGGTCCGGCCCTTCGCAGCGCCAGACAGTGTCGTCGATGTGGATCTGGCCGCGCCCGTTGGCGATCGGCTCGGAGAGGATCGCCGCACGGCCGATCAGCTGCTCGCCGCGCCGGTTGAGGGTGACGTCGTCGCTGGCGATCACCAGCCGGTGCCGGAAACGGTACCAGGCCAGCACCGAAATGCCCGAAAGCAGGGCGAAGATCAGCACCTGCACGTCCCAACCAAGGGCGGGAACGACCAGCGCCACGATGCCGGTGAGCAGCGCGGCCCCGCCCAGCCACAGGAAAAAGAAACCCGGCGTCAGGATCTCGAGCCCGGCCAGCACCGCCGCCAGGATCATCCAGTGCCAGAACTCCAGCTGAAAGCCCAAGCCGATGTCGCCCATGAATCAGTCCTCGCCGCCAGGTTTAGTGAATCGTCAGGGTGCCTGAAACCGTCAGGGCTTCTGCCAGGGGCCGGTGCCGGTGCCCGCGCCGCGATCACCCAGCGCCGATTTGGCGAGTTCGGCGATTCCGCCCAGCGCGCCCAGCACGTTGCTGGCCTCGAGCGGCATCAGGATCACCTTGTGGTTGGGGGCGCTGGCGATCTTCTGCAGCGCCTCGGTGTATTTGAGGCCGAGGAAGTAATTGACCGCCTGCACGCTGCCCTTGCCGATCGCTTCGGAAACGACATCGGTCGCCTTGGCTTCCGCTTCCGCGAGGCGCTCGCGGGCCTCGGCTTCGCGGAAGGCGGCTTCGCGCTGGCCCTCCGCCTGCAGGATCGCCGCCTGTTTTTCGCCCTCCGCCTTCAGAATGGCAGATTGGCGCAGGCCTTCGGCTTCCAGGATGGCGGCGCGCTTGTCGCGCTCGGCCTTCATCTGCCGGCCCATGCTTTCAACGAGGTCCTTTGGCGGCGCGATGTCCTTGATCTCGATGCGCGTCACCTTGATGCCCCAGGGCTGGGTGGCGTCGTCCACGACATGCAGAAGCGCAGCGTTGATCTTGTCGCGCAGCGACAGCAGCTCGTCGAGGTCCATGCCACCCATCACGGTACGGATGTTGGTCATGGTGAGGTTGAGGACCGCATTTTCGAGATCGTTCACTTCATAGGCCGCCTTGGCGGCGTCGAGCACCTGGTAGAACACGACCCCGTCGACGCTCACCATGGCGTTGTCCTTGGTGATCACTTCCTGGGTCGGCACGTCGAGCACCGATTCCATCATGTTGATCTTGGCGCCGATGCGGTCGATGAAGGGGACGAGGAAATTCAGGCCGGGACGCAGGGTCTGGGTGTAGCGGCCGAAACGTTCCACCGTCCATTCACGGCCCTGCGGCACCGACTTGATGCCCATGAAAACCAGCAGCACCGCCACCACCAGGAGGACGATGACGAAGATCGCAAAGGTACTCATGACCTGAACCCCCCAGCTAAAAGGCGGCCGCCCCGAACACGACCAACGACAGAAGAATGTCACAAGAATGTAGGGGGCTTTGGCGCCGTTGCAAGTGAAACTGGCGCTTGAGCATCACCCGCTGGTGGGAATTTTGGGGACCGGGCTGTCCAGTTCGGTCAAGGAAACCGGCTCTTCCAGCCCCACTTTCTCGATGTCGTCGGCCTTCTTCACCACCTTGTCGGTGGAGATGCGGATCTGCCGGACGTCGTCGACCGCCTGGTCGAAATGCCGCTGCAGCTTGCCGACGCGATCGTCCAGGCGTTCGATATCCTTGCCAAGCTCGCCCACCTTGGCTTGGATCACATGGGCCTGCTCGCGCATGCGTACGTCCTTGAGAACCGCGCGCATGGTGGTGAGGGTGGCCATCAGCGTGGTGGGCGAGACGATCCAGACCCGCACCCGCCCGGCCTCCTCCACCAGATTTGGAAAGTTGGCGTGGATCTCGGCATAGACCGCTTCCGAGGGCACGAACATGAGGGCCGAATCCGCCGTCTCGCCGTTGACGATGTATTTGCTGGCGATCGCCTTCACATGCAGGCGGATCGCGGTCGAGAAGTCGCGCCGCGCCTGGTTGAGCGCCACGTCGTCCTGGGCGTCGCGGATGGCGCGGTAGGATTCCAGCGGGAATTTGGAATCGATGCCGATCGGCCCCGGTGGATTGGGCAGTTTCAGCAGGCAATCGACCCGGTTGCTGCCGCCCAGCGTCGCCTGGAACTCGTAATTGATCGGCGCCATCACGGTGCGCACGATGTCGGCCAACTGCACCTCGCCAAAGGCGCCGCGTGCCTGCTTGTTGGAAAGGATGTCCTGCAGGCTCACCATGCGGGTCGACAGCTCGGCGATGTTCTTCTGTGCCGCATCGATCACGGCGAGGCGCTCCTTCAACTCGCCCAGGGACTGCCCGGCCTCTGTGGCGGACAGGGAAAGCCGCTCATGGACCCGGTCGGACAGCTGGTTGAGGCGCTGATCGAGACGCTGGTCGATCGCCGCCTGGGCGGCGGCCTGGGCGGCGGCCAGGGTCTGGATCTGGCCGGTCAAGTGGTCCAGCCGGGGGTCTGGCACGGCCGGCGCCTCGCCGCGGCGCAGGACGACGACCAGCACCGCCACCAACAGGGCGATGATGACCAGCGCCGCGAGCAGGAGGGGGCTATCCATGGCGGTTTCCTCTCGGGGAGAAGGGGGCGGGGGTCCGATTCGGCCCGCATCGCTTGACGATAGCCCCGGGAATCCATAGGTAAAGCCCGAAAGCGAGGAGCAAACGATCCGATCATGGCCCAGTTACCGATCATCACCGCCCCCGATCCGCGGCTGCTGAAGAAATCGGCCCCCGTCGCGGCGGTGGATGCCGAGGTCAGGCAGCTCATGGCCGACATGCTGGAGACCATGTACCGGGCGCCGGGCATCGGCCTCGCAGCCCCGCAGGTCGGCGTGCTGAGCCGCGTGATCGTGCTCGACATCGCCCCGGAGGATGCGCCGCCGGCACCGCTCAAGATGGCCAACCCGGAAATCGTCTGGGTGTCCGACGACGATGCCGCCTACAACGAGGGCTGCCTGTCGGTACCCGAACACTACGCCGACGTGGTGCGGCCCGCCTCCTGCGTCGTGCGCTATCTCGACGAGAACAATGCGGTGCGGGAGCTGACGGCGGAGGGCCTGCTCGCCACCTGCGTCCAGCACGAGATCGACCATCTCGACGGCGTGCTGTTTATCGACCACCTCACTGCGCTGAAGCGCAACATCATCCTCCGCAAACTGGTCAAGGCGAAGAAGCTCGGCGCCGGCGCGCCGGCCTGACGGCGAGGGAGACCCCGATGCGCGTCGTCTTCATGGGCACGCCGGATTTCGCGGCCAGCGCCCTCGCTGCGCTGATCGCCGCCGGGCATGAGATCGTCGCCGTCTATGCGCAGCCGCCGCGCCCCGCCGGCCGCGGCCAGGATCTTCGCAAATCGCCGGTGCAACTGCTGGCCGAGCAGCACAGCTTGCCGGTTCTCACTCCCGTCTCGCTGAAGGACGCGGAGGCGTCTCATCATTTCGCCGCGCACCGCGCGGACGTGGCGGTGGTGGCGGCCTATGGCCTGTTGCTGCCGCCGGCGATCCTGGCGGTGCCCAAATTCGGCTGCCTCAACATCCACGCCTCGTTGCTGCCGCGCTGGCGCGGCGCGGCGCCGATCCAGCGCGCGATCCTCGCCGGCGATTTGGCAACCGGCGTCACCATCATGCAGATGGACGCCGGGCTCGACACCGGGCCGATGCTGAAGGCGGCGCAAGTCGGGATCGACCCCGACATGACGGCGGGCCGGTTGCACGACCGGCTGGCGGCAGTGGGTGCCGCGCTCATTGTCGAGACGCTGGCGGCGCTGCCGCTGCCGGCGACGCCGCAACCGGCGGACGGCGTCACCTATGCCGCCAAGATATCGCCGGCGGAGGCGCGCCTCGACTGGCGCAAGTCCGGCACGCTGCTCGAGCGCGCCGTGCGCGCCTTCGCGCCTGTGCCAGGAGCCTGGTGCGAGCTTCCGGACGGCCAGCGCCTCAAGGTTCTGGCAGCGGAACTGGTGCCGGGCCCCGGCGTGCCGGGCGAGGTGCTGGACGATCGCCTGACGATCGCCTGCGGTTCGGGCGCGCTGCGTCTCACCCTGGTGCAGAAGGCCGGTGGCAAACCGATGGCGGCGGGGGATTTCCTCCGCGGCCGGCCACTGGCGTCCGGCACGGTGCTGGCATGAACGAGGTCGAAATCACTGGACCGGAGGCCATCGCGGCGGGCAGAAGGGCCGCCGGCACGACCCGCTTCCGGCTGACGGTGGAATATGATGGCGGACCGTTTGTCGGCTGGCAGCGCCAGGAGAACGGCTGCTCGATCCAGCAATGCCTGGAAGAGGCGGTGTTCGCCACGGTGCAGGAAACCCGCACCGTTTACGGCGCCGGTCGCACCGACGCGGGGGTGCATGCGACCGGCCAGGTCGCCCATGTCGATATCGAGAAGGCGATCGCACCAGCGCGGCTGATGGCCGCGCTCAATTTCCACCTCAAGCCCAACCCCATCGCGGTCACGCAATGCGCGGTCGCAGTGGGGGATTTTCACGCGCGCTTTTCCGCGATCGGCCGCGCCTATCTCTATCGCATCGTCAACCGTCGCGCGCCGGCGGTGATCGAGCGCGGCCATGTCTGGTGGGTGGTCGCACCGCTCGACGCCGCGTCGATGCACCGGGCCGCGCAGATTCTGGTCGGACGCCACGATTTTTCCACCTTCCGCGCTTCGCTGTGCCAGGCGCAATCGCCGATAAAGACTCTCGACCGGCTTGATGTCACCCGCGAGGGCGAGGAGATTCGCATCGTCGCCGAGGCGCGCTCCTTCCTGCATCACCAGGTGCGCAACATGGTGGGGACACTGCGCCTGGTGGGGGATGGCAAGTGGTCGCCGGACGACGTGCGGGCGGCACTCGATGCGCGTGACCGTGCCGCCGGCGGCCCCACGGCCCCCGCCGACGGGCTCTATCTCACCCGGGTGGTCTATTAGGAGGGGCTGACCCTATTTCGCGTTGAGGGCGATCGCGGCGCGCGGCGTCGCCATGAAATTCCCGGCCACAAGGGAATCCAGCCAGTCATGGGCGATGGTGGCAGCATCCTCCGCCGTGTAGGTGGCGGCATCCAGGCAGTGCTCGAGCCACAGCCCGTCAAGCAGCGCGGTGAAGGCGAGGGTGGCAAGGCGCGTGTCGAGCGCCAGCTTCTTTTCGGCTGCAAGCGCGCTCAGCAGTTCATCGATGCGCCGGCGATAGCTGGCATAGACTTTCTGGTGGATGGCATGGATCTCGGGATCGGTCCGGGTGAGGCTCCAGAAAGTCAGCCAGACACCGAGCAGGTCGGTATCGAGGGTCGGCGTCAGGAAACTTGCATCGATGAAGGCGTGCAACTGGCCTTCCGGTGTCGGTGGCGCGGCGGCCAGTGCCGCGCGCAGGACCTTTTCCAGTTCCTTGCCCGTCCAGCGATAGGTCTCGGCGATGAGGTCGTGCATGCCGGCGAAATGATGCCGTACCAGGCCCGGCGAAACCCCGGCCTCCGCCGCCACCACCCGGACCGTGGTGCCGTCGAGACCGTGGCGAGCGAGCGACCGCGCCGTGGCCTCGATCAGTTGCTTGCGCCTCGATTCCGGCAGGTCGCGGGTGAATTTCGGGGCTCTCTCGGACAAACGCTTCGATCCTCTGTCGCTTGATTGGCGCCGCTGATCGCCGCCGCGTGAATCATCTTCATCCATAGCGGAATAAAACGCACTTGTGTATTATACAGTTGTTCAATAAAGATGCCGGCGAGAATTTTTCGGGAGCCGTCGCCATGATTCATATCACCCATGCCGCCACCCGTGAGTCCAGCGGGCATCACGGCATCGAGATCGCCTTCGCCGATGGCGCCAGCCATCTGTTCAGCCTGGCCTGGCTGCGCGATCACTGCACCTGCCCGGCCTGCCGCCATCCCGAAACCCAGCAGCGGCTGCTCGATACCTTTGCCCTGCCGGCCGACCTCGCCGCCACTGCGATCGAACTCGGCGCCGGCGGCCGGCTGCTCGGGGTTTCCTGGTCGGACGGGCATGAGAGCGCCTACCCAGCCGCGGAGCTCCATCAGGCGCTGTCGCCGGTCGGCAGCCTCACCACCGACATCACCACCTGGAACGATGCCGAGATCGCAGCCGATTTTCCGCAGGTCTCCTTCGACGCGATGATGGCCGAGGATGCGGCGCTGGAATCCTGCCTCGCCAAGCTGGAGCGATTCGGCTTCTGCTTCGTCGAAGGTACCCCGGCGACACCCGCAGGGACCCAGGGCGTTGCCACGCGCATCGCCTATATCCGCGAAACGATCTTCGGCGGCTATTGGGACTTCACGGCGAACCTCCAGCACAAGGACACGGCCTATACCTCGCTGGCCATCGGCCCGCATACCGACGGCACCTACAGCTTCGATGCGCCGGGCTATCAGATGCTGCATGTCCTCGCCTTCGATGGCGTGGGCGGCGAGAATGTCTTTGTCGACGGCTATCGCATCGCGGAGATCATGCGCCGGGACACGCCCGAGCTTTACCGCGTGCTGACCGAGGTCGAGGTGCCGGGGCAGTACATCGACCTCGACCGCGGCATCCATCTGGTGGCGCGGCGGCCATTGCTGCGGCTCGATTGCAGCGGCCGTCTGGCGCAAATCAGCTTCAACAACCACGACCGCGCCCCCTTCGCGCTGGAGCCGAAGCGCCAGGCTCTCTTTGCCGAGGCCTATGCCACCTTCGCGCGCCTCGCCAATGACCGCTCCCTGCAATACCGCCGCCGCCTCGCCCCCGGCTCGCTGGCTCTCTTCGACAATTGGCGCCTGCTGCATGCCCGCGACGCCTATAGCGGCGTCCGCCGCCTCGCCGGCGCCTATCTCAACAAGGAAGACGTGGAAAGCCGCCTGCGGGTGCTGCGGATGAAGCGGGCGCAGCTTCGGGCGGCATAGGCGGCCCGAGGGCGTCACGTCACCTGTGGCTGGAACAGCGGCGACATCAGCAGGATGTAGAGGCTCTGGGTCAGCACATAATCGAGGAAGACCAGCAGCACCGCGCCGCCATAGCCGACGCCGAGCAGGATCCGGAAGGCAAAACCCTCCAGGATCAGCGAGGCGAAGACAAGGAAGACCAGCAGGGCGCGTGGAACAGCGCCCAGCATGCCGCTGTATTCCAGCAGGTGGAGCGCCGTGGCGACCAGCACCAGGAAGAAGTTGAACCAGTTATAGAAGGTAATGGTGCCGATCGCCTGGTTCTCGCGTTCCAGGGCGCGGCCGATCACGATCAGGAACAGCGGGTACATGACCCAGCTGAGGGCGAAGTTGGCGGCGGTGGCGCCCGCCAGCCGAAAGGTGGAGACATCCTCGACCAGTTCGACATTGACGAAGCGCAGGATCAGGAAGCAGGGCAGCATCGGCAGCATCAGGCCGAAAGAGCGCAAGGCGCCCGCGGCCGAACGGTCGAACCAGGCGGCAAAGCCGGCATCGAAACGAATGAGGCGCTTCAGCCCCTGAACGGCTGCCAGCGCTTCCTCCCAGCTAGGCATCGAAGTAACGATCGAGCAGGCGCTCATAGATGCGCGAGAGGGCCTCGATGTCGGCCACCGGCACCCGCTCGTCGACCTTGTGCATGGTCGAGCCGGCAAGGCCGAACTCGATCACCGGGCAGAAATCCTTGATGAAGCGCGCATCCGAAGTGCCGCCGGTGGTGGAGAGCTCCGGGGTGAGGCCGGTTTCCGCGGCGACCGCTGCCACCAGGATGTCCGAGAGCGGCCCCGGCGGTGTCAGGAAGGATTCGCCCGAGCATTCGCAGGCAAGGCTATAGCGCCCGCCGACCCCATCGAGGCGGCGACGGATCTCCGCCTCCAGGCTCGCGGCCGTGTGGAGGTCGTTGAAGCGGGCGTTGAAGACGGCGCGGGCTTCGCCGGGAATGACATTGGTGGCGGGGTTGCCGACATCGACGGTCACGAATTGCAGGGTCGTCGCCGGAAAATGCGCCGAACCATGGTCGAGCGGCTGGGTCAGCGCCGCGATCATGGCGGCGAGGCGGTGGATCGGGTTATCCGCCAGATGCGGATAGGCGGAATGCCCCTGCACGCCGCGCACGGTGAGGCGCCCGGTGAAGCTGCCGCGCCGGCCGATCTTCGCCATCTCGCCCAGTCGCGTGGGGTTCGTCGGTTCGCCGACGATGCAGGCATCGAGCCTCTCGCCCTTCTCCTTTAGCCAGACGAGGACCGGCTTCGTGCCATTGACGGCAGGACCTTCCTCGTCGCCGGTGATGAGAAGCGAGATGGCCCCGGCGAATTTGCCCTGGCGCTTGCCGACGAAGCGCGCGGCAGCGGCGGCGAAGGCGGCAATGGCGCTTTTCATGTCGGCGGCACCGCGGCCATAGAGCTCGCCCCCGATCACTTCGGCTGCGAAGGGATCGACCTGCCAGGCCTCCGAGGGTCCCGGGGGAACCACGTCGGTATGCCCGGCGAAGCACAGATTGCGCCCCGGCTCTGCGCCGCTCACCTTGGCATAGAGATTCTCGATCCGCTCGGTGCCTGGCGCCGCGAAACCGAGGCGGTGCGTCTCGAAGCCATGCGGCTTCAGCGCCGCCTCCAGCACGCCGATGGCGCCCGCGTCCTGCGGCGTGACCGAGGGACGGCGGATGAGGTCGCGGGCCAGTTCGACGGGGTCCAGTTCGACGGGGTGGGCGGCCGGGTGCAAGTTGTCAGTCCCTCAGGAGATCGTTGATCGAGGTCTTCGATCGGGTCTTCTCGTCGACGCGCTTGATGATCACGGCGCAATAAAGGCTCGGCCCCGGCGTGCCGTCGGGCAAGGGCTTGCCCGGCAGCGAACCCGGTACCACCACCGAGTAGGCCGGCACGCGGCCATAATGCACCTCGCCGGTCACCCGGTCGATGATCTTGGTGGAGGCGCCGATGAAGACGCCCATGGAGATGACCGAACCGGTCTCCACCACCACGCCCTCGACCACTTCCGAGCGAGCGCCGACGAAACAATCATCCTCGATGATGACGGGGCCCGCCTGCAGCGGCTCCAGCACGCCGCCCAAACCGACGCCGCCCGAGATATGGCAGTTCTTCCCCACCTGCGCGCAGGAACCCACCGTCACCCAGGTATCGACCATGGTGCCGCTATCGACATAGGCGCCGACATTGATGAAGCTCGGCATCACCACGACGCTGGGCGCCACATAGGCGCTCTGGCGCACGACGCAGCCGGGGACGGCGCGAAAGCCCGCCTGTTTGAAGCGCGCCTCGTCCCAGCCGGCGAATTTCGAGGGTACCTTGTCGAACCAGGCGGCCTCGCCCTCCGGAAAGGCACCGCCGCCCCGCACCACGCAGGAATCGTTGAGGCGGAAGGAGAGCAGCACCGCCTTCTTCAGCCATTGATGGGTCTGCCACTTGCCGCCGATCTTCTCGGCAACGCGCAGCGAACCGTCATCGAGCCGGGCCAGCGCCGCCGTCACGGCGTCGCGCACTGCGCCCCTGGTGCCGGCATTGATTTCGGCGCGGTTTTCCCAGGCGGCGTCGATGACGCTGGCAAGGTCGGTCATGTTTTCTTCTCCACGGTCTGATCTGCTGAGGAAGGTTGGGCAAAGCCGGTCAGGAACCCGGCCAGATCGCCGGTCACATGATGGATGCTGGCCGCCAGCTCGGCGTCGTCTGACCAGAAATTGTCCGCCGCCGGATCGGGGTCGCGCACAAGCACCGTGGTCATGCCCAGGGCATGGGCCGGCACCAGGTTGCGCGGCATGTCGTCGATCATGACGGCGCCGGCGGGGTCGATCGCATAGCTTTCGCACAGGCGCCGATAAACGGAGATGTCGGGTTTGGGCAGGAAGTCCGAGGCGACGATGTCGAAAATGCCTTCGAAATGATCGCCGATCCCGACCTGGGCCAGAATCCGGGTCGCATGGGCGACCGAGCCGTTGGTGAAGATCACCTTGCGCCCGGGCAGGGCGGCGATGGCCTGGTCGAGGCGCGAATCCGGCGCCAGCCCGGCGATGTCGATTGCATGCACGAAATCCAGGAAGGCGTGCGGGTCGATGCCGTCATTGATCATCAGTCCGCGCAAGGTGGTCATGTGCTCCTGGAAATAGCGCTTCTGCAGCGCGAGGGCTGCCGCATCGTCGAGGGCCAGCTGTTCGCGAATATACTGCCGGATGCGCACCTGCACCTGGTCGAACAGCCGGCACGAGGCAGGATAGAGGGTGTTGTCGAGGTCGAAAATCCAGGTACCGACCGCTTTTTGTCCAGCAGATGACATTTCGGCCCCGTAAGCGATTCCCGTCCGTGACGTTCCCCGGGGCACCCCCATCACCGATTGGCTGGATTGCCTTTTGGTTGGGGCGCCGGCGCGGGGGACCTTATGGCCTGGGTCCCGGGGTGGCAAGGGCGGCGAGACAGGATTAACACGGAATTAATCAGGTCGCTGGCAAGCTCCCGCCATGAGCAGCAAGGCGGGCCGCCGCCCATCCGCATCGACAGCCGTGCAGGCGCGGGAATCCCCGCGCGCGGCCGCCTTGCGCCTTTTCGCCGCCGACGGACCCCTCACCGCCGACAACAATCCGGCCCTGCTCCTGGGGCCGGACGACGCCCATCTCGCGGCCAACGTGGCCGCTGCCCCGTTGCGCGCCCTGCTGGCGCCGCCAGCGCCGGATCTCGCCGCCGCCCTCGCCGCCGCGCGACAAGGCAGCCCCGGTCGGCTCGCCGCCCTCAGCGGCACGGATGCGCTTGGCAAGCCGGTCTCGTTCGACCTCACCCTGCTGCCCTGCGGGGATGCGGTCCTTTTGCTCGCCCGGGATATCAGCCTGGAACGGGCGCTGCGCGGGGCACTCATCGATTCGCGCCAGCGCTTCAAGGATCTGGTCGACCGCGCCGCCGATTTCACCTGGGAGCTGGATGCCGAGGGCCGGTTCAGCTTCGTCTCCGGCAACCAGCCGCGCGGCGACGTGCTGGGGCAGCCCCCCGGCGCCCTCATCGGCCGCCGGCCGCAGGACATCGCCATTTCCGAAGACGCCGCGACGGTTTTTTCCGGTGCCGGCCCGCGCCAGGGCAGCGAGATCTGGGTCCGTGCCGCTGACGGCCGGCCGGTCTGCCTGCTGGTCCAGGGTCAGGCGCTCGATGCCGCCGACGGCCCGTTCCGCGGCGCCCGCGGCCTTGCCCGCGACATCACCGCCCAGAAGGCGCGCGAGACCGAGCTTGCCGAGGCCCGCCACCGCGAGCGCCTGGTGCTGCATTTGCTGCGCTCGCTGCGCCGGACGATCGAACCCGACGCCGCCATCGCCATGGCATTGGCGACCGCGACCCAGGCCGTGGGGGCCGAGCTGGGCAGTGTCCGGCGGGTCGATCCCGACGGCGCGCCCGCCGAATGCCTCGGTGGCGAGGCCCTGCCGGCCGATGCCGATCTCATCGCCACGGCCCTCGAATCCGACAATGGGTCGGCCATGGCGGTTGCCGGACAGCGCCTGGGCCTCGCCTTGCTCTGCCGACATGGCGGCCGCACGGTCGGGCTGCTGATTCTCTGGCGCGACGAGACCCGCGGCGACTGGCTGGCCGACGACCTCTTCCTGCTGGGCGAACTGGCCGAGCAACTGGCCGTGCTGATCGAACAGTTGAAGGGACAGCAGGCGCTGCGTCACCTCTCCACCACCGACACCCTGACCGGTCTCCTCAATCGCCGCGGCTTCGAGACCACATTGGCACAGGCGGTGGCGCGGGCGCGGGCAAGCGGCCATGGCGGCGCGCTCATCTATGTCGATCTCGACAATTTCAAGCAGGTCAACGACCAGTTCGGGCATGCCCAGGGTGACGCGGCGCTGATCGCCACCGCCGATATCCTGCGCGATCGCCTGCGCACCCGCGATCCGGTGGGCCGTCTCGGCGGCGACGAATTCGTGGCCTGGCTCGACGGCGTGACTGCCGCCGAGGCACGGGCGAAGGCCGAGGAGTTGCAGCTCGCGGCGGCGGCGCTTGGCCGCTTTGCGCCAGGCGCGCAGCGGCCGCTCGGTTTTTCCATCGGCATCGCCATGCTGCGCGCGCCCGGTGCGGCGCCGGAAGATGACGACCTTGAGGCCCTGATGGCGCGGGCGGATGAGGCGATGTACCGGATCAAACACGGCGGCAAGGGCGGCTTCGTGCTGGTGGAATGATGCAATACGAAGAGGCAAAGCGCCTGGCGGCCGCCGGCAACGAAAGCGAACGCAGCTCACTGGCGCGGCGGCAGGACCTCCGGCCGGAAATCCTCTATTTCCTGGCCGAGGACAAATCCGCGGTGGTGCGCCGCGCCATCGCCGGCAATGAAGCCACACCCCGGCAGGCCGATCTGCTGCTGGCCCGTGACCGCGACGACGGCGTGCGGGAACTGCTGGCGCAGAAGATCGCGCGCCTCGCCCCGGACCTCTCCCAGGAAACACGCACCCAGATCCGCGACCTCACCATCGAGGTACTGGAGACCCTGGCGCGCGACCAGGCGGTCAAGGTCCGCCGCATCGTCGCGGAGGCGCTGAAGGATTTGACCGACGCACCGCACCAGATCATCCAGGATCTGGCGCGGGATCTTGAGATCAAGGTGGCCGGTCCGGTCCTGCAGTTCTCGCCGATCCTGACCGACGAGGATCTGCTGGAGATCATCAGCAGCGGGCCGATCCGCGGCGCGCTCACCGCCATCGCCAAGCGCCGCCGCATCGGCGACCGGCTGGCCGATGCCATCGTCACCGCTGCGATCGAGGTGCCGGAAGAAACCGACACCATCACCGGGCTGCTCAGCAATCAGAGCGCCCAGATCCGCGAGGAGACCCTCGACCTCATCCTCGACAAGGCGCCGGCGGTGGAGGCCTGGCAGGAACCCCTGGTGAAACGACCGCTGCTGCCGATGAACGCGCTCAAACGTCTGGCGGAATTCGTCTCCACGTCGCTCTTCGACCTGTTGCAGGCGCGTCCCGACCTCGACAAGGCAACCGCCAAGGCGGTGGCGAAGCTGGTCAAGAAACGCCTCGCCGCCGAGGCCCGGGAACGCGCCGTCGGCGAGAGCGCCGGGCCGCCCCCGCCCGGCGATGCCGAGGCGATGTCGGCGGCAATCGGCGCGGGCAAGGCGGACCAGGTGGCCCTCGCCCTGGCACGCGATGCCGCCGTGAACCATGTGGTGGTGAAGAAGATCCTGGCCTCGATGAGCGCCAAGGCGGTGACGGCGCTGGCCTGGAAGGCCAAGCTCAGCATGCGCCAGGCCCTGCAGCTGCAATTGAAGGTCGCTGGCATCCCCCCGCACCAGGCCCTCAATCCGCGCGGCGGCACCGACTATCCGCTGACCGAGCGCGAGATGGAATGGCAGCTGGAACTGTTTGTGGGCTGATCGAAGCGGCCGCTAGAGGCCGGTGAGGCGGCGGAAGGCGCGCCAGGTCTTCACCGGGTGCCGCAGCTTCCTGAGCG
>JAEUKV010000242.1 GCA_016794165.1 Rhodospirillaceae bacterium | reverse complement strand
TCGCCCGATTGGCGGGCCTTGTGTGATTCGTCGTTTTGGGTTTTCCGGGTCTTGTCGGCAGGCCGGGAAAAGAGGGGCCTAATGCGACCGATTGTGATCGTGCTTATTGTGGTGGCTCTGGGGGCGGCCGGCTTGACCGCGTTCCTGGCGTCGCGCTTTCTCACAGACCTGCAGCAGCAACAGCAGCAACAGGCAGCGCCCGAGCAGACCATCACGGGCGTCGAAGAAGTGCTGGTGGCCGGCCGCGACATTGGCCCCGGCGAGGTTCTCACCGACAACGATCTGCGCTGGGAGCAATGGCCGAAAGCCGCAGTCGATCAACGTTTTGTCGTCAAGAGCGCCGCCGGGGACGATCCGCTGGCCGGATTTCGTGACACCATGGCGCGCCGTTCGATCATGCTGGGCGAACCGATGACGACCGCTGCCATCATCAAGCGTGGCGATGCCAGCGTTACCTCGGCGGTACTGGCGCCGGGGATGCGCTCGGTCACCATCGAGGTTTCCGCGCGATCGGGCGCTGCCGGCCTGATCCTGCCCGGCGATCGGGTCGACATCATGCTGATCACGAATGCGCGCGACCTGGCCGGTGTGCCCGAAACGGTCGGTCGCGACAGCCTCAGCCGGTTCGCCGCCGAGGCCATTCTGCGCGACGTCAAGGTGATTGCCATCAATCAATTGCTGGCCAAGGAGCCGGGGACGGGTCCGGGCATCAACAGCCAGACCGTAACGCTCGAAGTAACTTCCGAGAATGCGCAGAAGATCCTGGTGGCCAGCCAGATCGGGACCCTGGTGCTGTCACTGCGCGGCTGGGCCCGCAACGAGGAGGCCGCGG
Organism: Rhodospirillaceae bacterium; assembly: GCA_016794165.1. GTDB lineage: Bacteria > Pseudomonadota > Alphaproteobacteria > Dongiales > Dongiaceae > Dongia. The sequence goes on along the minus strand of JAEUKV010000242.1, from coordinate 22,546 downwards.
AGGCTGACGCCAAGGCCCCGGTCTATGTGACCGACCGCGAAACCAGTCGCGTGCTCGACGAATTGATGCAGGGGGATCTGGAGAGCGGCATCTTCGAGATGCCGGTGGCCGAGGAGATGAGCGAAGAACTGCCGGTCGCGCGTCCGGTCATGACCGTGAAATCCGTGCGCATCAATCGCGGCGGCGCCGTCAGCGTCCAGAGTCTGGGGCAATAACAATATGAACAGGCAAGCATGACACACCATCGCAGCATCGCGGCCGACACCCGCCGGATGAGCCTTGCCAGGCGCGCTGGCCTGCTTGTGGGTATCTGCGCAGCGCTGTTCGCAATCAGCTCCGCACACTCCATGGCGCAAGAGAATGTGCCAGATTTGCAGCAGAGCGTGCCCGGCCTGGGCGGAGCAAGCGAGGTTGCAGCGCCCGACCAGCGCCTCGAACTCCCCATCAACGGGACTCGCGAACTGACGCTGGTGGCGCCTGTACGCGACATCATCATTGGCAATCCGGATATCGCAGATGTGATCATCCGCTCGCCGACCAAGCTCTTCATCGCCGGCAAGCGCGTGGGTTCGACGAATCTGTTCCTGCTCGATAGCGGCGGCCGGATGATCGATCACTTTCAGCTGTCGGTGCATCCGGACGCCGCCGCCGCGGAAGACGCGGTTCGCAAGGCGTTTCCCGACGAGCAGATTGAGGTGGCCGGTGCCGGCGATGCGCTGGTGCTGCGCGGCTCGGTATCGTCGGATGCCATTTCGCAGCAGGCCACAACCATCGTACGCCGATTCGTGGGTGGAGATGCGCAGATCATCAACGCCATGCGTCTCGACGCCGAACAGCAGGTTCTGATCAAGGTTTCCGTGGCCGAAGTGCAAAAATCGGCCCTCAAGGAATTGGGCCTGGAGAATCTGATCAGCCCGACGACAATCGGCGATCTGGCGATCGCTGGCGTCACCGGTGGCGCTTCCGCTGTCGTCGGTGGCGGTGCGATTGGCGGCGGCATTACTTCGATCGCCAACATCCTCAACTCCAGCAGCACGCTGACAGCGGCACCCGCCGGCGCACTGTTCATCGACGGCCCGGGCGCCATCGACACGACGGTTCGCATCCTGGAGCAGCACGGCCTCGCCAAGAAACTTGCCGAGCCGAACCTGGTTGCCGTGTCCGGTGAATACGCAACCATGCTGGCCGGCGGCGAGATTCCCATTCCGGTGTCCCAGGAAGACGGTGTCATCACCATCGAGTTCCGGCCGTTCGGTGTCTCGCTGACCTTCCTGCCAGTGGTGCTCGACAAGGGGCGGATCAGTCTCAAGATCGCCACCGAAGTCAGCGCGCCGACCCTCTCCAACCTGGTCTCTCTCGGCACCGATATTTCAGTGCCGAGTTTTGTCGTCCGCCGTGCCAATTCGACGGTCGAACTGCCCAGCGGCGGCAGCATCATGATGGCGGGCCTGCTCAACAATGACATCACCCAATCGTTGCGCGGTGTACCGGGCCTGATGCATATTCCGATTTTGGGTGCGCTGTTCCGCTCGACCTCGTTCCAGCAGGATGAATCAGAACTGGTCATCGTGGCGCGGGCGTATCTGGTGCAGCCGACCGATCCGGGCGTGCTCGCGCTGCCGACCGACGGGTTCGCGCCGGCCAGCGATCTCGATCTTTACCTGTTGGGCCACCTTCAGAACATCTACACGAACAGACAAGGATCAGCGCAGGATCAGGTGCCGCAATTGCAAGGGCCGGTCGGCTACATCATTCGCTAGGAGGGTCGTGCCATGTTGCCTCGTCTTGCCATTGCCATCGCCTGCCTCATGGGTCTTGCCGCCTGTGAGGCCGATATGGCGAACTACGACTACCGCGAACGCTACCCGATCAAGGTTGAAACCCGCACCGCGTTGCTGATCCTGGAGCCCGGCCCGGGCGGTCGCGTCAAGGCCGTCGATGCCGCGGCGATCGAGGAGTTTGCCCGCGACTTCAAGAATCGGGCTGCCGGCGGGATTACCATCCAGATCGGCGCCAACACGCCGAGTGACGCCCTGGCAACCAGTTTTGCCAGCGACCTCGGCAAAATTCTGGCGGCGCGCGGCATCCCGTCCGCGGCGGTGCAGACGACCTATGCCACCGATCCCGAATCTGCCAAATACGGGCGCGCGGTGATGGAGTTCCCGATCTATGTCGCCCTCGCCGACGAATGCGGGACTTTCAAGGATCAGACCACCTTCACGCCACTCAATGAAGGCACCTACGGGTTCGGCTGTGCCAATCAGCGCAACCTGGCCGCCATGGTGGTCAATCCACGCGACCTTGTCGATGCACAGGCACCGACCGGCCGCATGGCGGCGCGTTCCAACGTGATCGTCGGCAAATACATTATCGGCGGCACGATCGGCGCGGCGCGAGAGGTACCGGCGATTTCCCCGATGACGACCACCGGGGGGCTCTAAGTGCTCTACCGTTTCAGTATCGAGGCGTTTCCGCTTTCCAAGGAGACAGAGGAGTCTCTGGCGGGGTTGACCTCGCATCGAGAATTCTCCAGGTGCAAGGTCGCCGTCCATGTCGGTGGGCTGCCGCGGGCAGCCAAGCACTACGTCGACAACCCAAGCCCTCAGGTCATCCTCGTCGAGGATGAGGGCGGCCCCGAGGAAATCCAGAAGGGTCTGGAATCCCTGGCCGAAGTCGTCGAGCCGGGGCGCAAGGTCATTGTCATCGGCGGGATCAACGATGTTCAGGCCTATCGGCGTCTGATCAGTCAGGGCGTCAGCGAGTATCTGGTGGCTCCGGTCAGTACCGAGGACATTGCCGCCGCGATCGTCGGCTGCATGAAGGACCCAGGCTCCACGCCGCGCGGTCGCGTCATTTCATTCATCGGCGCACGCGGTGGCGTCGGCAGTTCCACTCTGGCAGCGAACATGGCCTGGACTCTCGTCGACCTGACCCAGGAGCCGGTCATCGGCATCGATCTCGACCTAAATTTCGGGACCATGGCGCTTTCCCTCAATCTTGACCCGAAGCAATCGGTCTCGGAGGCCCTTACGGATTCTGACCGGATCGATACAGTTCTTGTCGAACGGTTCATGGTTGAGCATGGACCGAACCTGTCAGTCCTCTCCACCACCGGATCGCTGAAGGAGCTGACGCCGCCGAGCCCCGACGCAGTCGAGCGACTGATCGATATCTGCCGGACAATGGCGACCTTCGTGGTGATCGATATTCCGCACCGCTGGAACACCTGGGTCAGCAACACGCTCCTTCAGTCCGACGAGGTGATCGTCGTCGCCAGCCCCGACCTGGCCAACCTGCGCGACGCAAAGCAGTTGTTCGAATGGCACAAAAGCCGGCGCGGGACTGCCACGCCGAAACTGGTGCTGAGCAAGGCGGATGCGGCAAAACGCAACCAATTGTCGGCCAAGGATTTCCAGGATACGCTGGGTGTTGCGCCGAGCCTCAATATTGGCTTTGATGCCACCTTGTTCGCCCAGTTGGCGAACAATGGGCAGATGGTCGGCGAGGGCGCAAGGAATCACAAGCTCAATGAGCAGTTCCGCCAGTTCGCGTTTCAACTGGGTGCACGCAAGGGTGTGGCGACCCGTGCCGGCAAGACACCCAAGTTCATGTCCTGGCTGAAGCGGCCCAAGGCCTCGTGAAGCAATAAACGCAACATTGTTGCAGTAGAAAGCGAGCCGGGAAGTCTGGCATGTTCGGCAAGCGCAACACACCCATCGGAACGTCCAAGGAAGTGGCCGCCCAGAAGGCGGAATCGACCGCGGTCGTCGCCGTCGCACCGACCGCGGCCGCGCCCGCGGCGCAGACCGGCGCGCGATCCGGCGAAATGGACCAGCGGCTGACGGAGATCAAGCTCAGCGTCTTCAACGACCTGATGGCGACGGTTGATCTCGGCGAATTTGCCAAGCTCGACCACAAGGCAGTGCGCGAAGCGATCGGCGAGATCGTGGCCGAGATCATCAACATGCGCAACCTGATGCTGTCGGCGGCCGAACAGCAATCCCTGATCACCGAAATCTGCAACGATATCCTGGGGCTGGGGCCGCTCGAGCCGTTGCTGGCCCGCGACGATATCGCAGACATCATGGTGAACGGCTACAACAAGGTATATATCGAGACCAATGGCATCATCCAGCTGACCGACATCAAGTTTCGCGACAATCAGCAGTTGATGAACATCTGCCAGCGCATCGTTCAGGCTGTGGGGCGGCGCGTCGACGAAGCCAGCCCGATCTGCGACGCGCGCCTTGCCGACGGCTCCCGCGTCAACGTGATCGCGCCGCCGCTGGCCATCGACGGCCCGGCCCTGACAATTCGAAAGTTCAAGCGCGATCGGCTGACGCTGGACAAGCTGATGAGCTTCGGCACGATTTCCCCGGCCGGTGCCAAGCTGCTGGAGATCATCGGTCACTGCCGCATCAACGTGATCATTTCCGGGGGCACCGGCTCTGGCAAGACGACGTTGCTCAACTGTATCACCAACTACATTGATCGCGGTGAACGCGTCATCACCTGCGAGGACGCGGCTGAACTGCAGTTGCAGCAGCCCCACGTCGTGCGCCTGGAAACCCGCCCGCCGAACCTCGAAGGAGTTGGCCAGGTCACAATGCGCGATCTCGTCCGCAACTGCCTGCGTATGCGGCCCGAACGCATCATCGTCGGCGAGGTGCGCGGCCCCGAGGCATTCGATCTGCTGCAGGCGATGAACACCGGTCACGACGGGTCCATGGGCACGATCCACGCCAACAATCCGCGCGAGTGCATCTCGCGTATCGAAAACATGATTGCCATGGGTGGCTACAGCCTGCCGGCCAAGACCGTTCGCGAACAGATCGCCGGGGCCGTCAATGTGATCGTGCAGGCATCGCGTTTGCGCGATGGCTCGCGCAAGATCACCCATGTCACCGAGGTGGTCGGCATGGAAGGCGACGTGGTGACGTTGCAAGACCTGTTTCTCTATGAGATCCAGGGGGAGGATGCGCAAGGCAAGATCGTCGGCCGCCACCGGTTCACGGGGTTGCGGCCAGGCTTTTACGATCGTGTCCGCTATTTCGGCAAGGAGCGTGATCTCGCCGAGATCATGGAATCGACCAGTGCCTAGCCAGATCGCCGGCATGAATGCGCAAGTGCTGCTCCTGGCGTTCATGGTCCTTGTCGTCATCCTGCTGGTGACTCTTGCGGCGCTTGCCGTGTTTGGGGCGCCAAGAGCGCGGATGAAGAAGCGCATCGCCTCGGTGGTGGGACACGGCACGAGCGTGGCGGTCGATCCCAACGTCACGGCGCAAACCAAAAAACTGCAGGGCAGCAAGCGAAAGGTCGCCGAGAAGCTCAAGGAAGCGGAAACGGAAGGGCGCCGCCGGCGCGGTGCGCAGCTGAACCAGACCCTGATTCACGCTGGACTCACCATGACGCCGAAGCGCTTCGTCGTCCTTTCCTGTATATCCGGCGTGGTGGTAACGCTCCTCGTCTGGGCGTCCGGTGCCCCGCCGATCTTCCTGCTGGCAGCCGCGCCGATTGGCGCCTTTGGCCTACCCAAGATGCTCCTGTCCTATCTGGTCAAGCGGCGCCTGGGCAAGTTCACGGCGCTGTTCGCCGACGCCATCGACATCATCGTTCGCGGTGTCCGCTCGGGGCTGACCGTGGGCGAATGTCTCGGCATTGTCGCCAAGGAAATGCCGGCACCGATGGGGCCGGAATTCGCCCTGGTCAACGAGGGCATCCGGCTCGGCATGACCACGGCCGAAGTGCTACAGCGACTCTCGGATCGGGTGCCGACGCCGGAAGTACGGTTCTTCACGATCGTGCTGATCACGCAGCAGACCACCGGCGGCAACCTCGCCGAAACCCTGGCCAAGCTGTCGGACGTCCTGCGCGCGCGCAAGCGAATGCGCGACAAGGTGCAGGCGATGTCGAGCGAGGCAAAGGCGTCGGCGGCCATCATTGGCTCGCTGCCGTTTGTCATGATTGCCGGCATGAGCGTCATGCAGCCCAAGCTGATTGGCCTGATGTTCACGCATCCGACCGGGCATTTCCTGCTCGGAATCGGCGCTGGCATGATGCTCCTGGGCATGATGGTCATGCGCAAGATGATCAATTTCGATATCTGAGGCCGAAGATGGATCAGATTGAGATCGGCGCCAATCTACCTACCGTCATCGCGCTGGTCGCGTTTCTGGCGGCCTTTGCTTCCATTCTGGCAGTGGCTCTGCCGTTCGTGGTGCGCGACAGCTTCGCCAACCGCCTGCGGGCGGTTGCGGCACGGCGCGAAGAATTGCGCGCCAAGCAGCAGGAACAGTTTCAGCAGCGCAAGCGGTTGGCGCCGTCGCGGCGCGAAGGCCTCATGCGGGCGATCATCAACGCTTTCAAGATGGAAAACCTGCTCCAGGCGAAGGATCTCCGTGGGAAGTTGCTGCAGGCCGGCTGGCGGCATCCGTCGACCGCGGTGAAGTTCATCTTCGCACGCATCGCCGGGCCTATTGTATTGCCGATTGCGGCTTACTTTTATCAGCGGTTCCTTTGGCCGGAGGAGTCGATTGAGCAGCACCTGGCGATCACGCTGGCGGCTGCCGCGTTTGGGTACTATCTCCCGATCCTGTTGCTGAAGAATGCCATTCAGAAGCGTCAGGCGGCGCTGCGGCGCGCCTTTCCGGATACGCTCGATCTGATGGTGATTTGCGTCGAAGCGGGCATGTCGATTGAGGCCGCGTTTCAGAAGGTGACCGAGGAGATGGCCGAAACCGCGCCGGAACTGGCCGAGGAGATCGGCCTGACCGCCGCGGAACTGGCCTTTCTCGGCGACCGCAGCCAGGCCTTCGCCAATCTGGCGGAGCGGGTCGGCCTGCGCGGCTTCAAATCGCTGGCGACCACCCTGGTACAGTCGGAAAAGTACGGTACACCGATCGCAGTTGGCCTGCGCGTGATCGCTCAGGAGAATCGCGACGAACGCATGATGGCGGCGGAGAAGAAGGCTGCGTCACTGCCGGCCAAGCTGACCGTGCCGATGATCGTGTTCTTTCTTCCGGTTCTGTTCATCGTGATCATCGGGCCGATTGCCATTCAGGTCAGCGAACAGTTCTTCAAGGACTAGCCCCGCGACCGAATGCGGTCAGGCGAGGGCCTACTGGGGACTTGCCAGATAGCGATAGTACTTGCTGTTGGCCTCCGCGATCTCGCGCGGCAGATCCTTGCGCGCCCACCGATCGGCATTCGCGACATCGCCATTGAACGCCAGCAGGAGGGCGAGGTTCTGCCGGACCTGCGAGGAGGCGGTCGGCTGATCAGCTGCCAGGCTCATGGTCGCAATCGCTCCCTCGAGATCCCCGGACTGGGCCTGCGAGAGCGCCATGTTGTTGAGAATGTCCGGGTTCTGTGGCGACAGTAGCAACGCCGCGGCATAGGCCTCGCGCGCCTGGTCGAAGCGCCCTTCATAATCATATGCGACACCGAGGGTCGAGTGAGTGTCCCATTGGTCGGGTGCCAGGGTGCGGGCTTCTTCCAGGACCGGGATGGCGATATTCATCTGGTCGGCTGAGACATACGCCTTGCCCAGCTCAGTGAGGAGGGGTCCGGTGCGCCCCTCGCGGGCGATCAGCAAATTGATGACCTCGGCCGCCTGCTGTCCGCTGCCGGCATAGCGTAGGTTGCGCGCCAGACCGACCGCGAGTTCGAGATTGGCGGAATCCCGTGCCAGCAGGGATTGATAGTGCTGCGCCGCCTCCAGGTAATTGTGCTGGGATTCGGCCCGGAGCGCCGCCTGGTAGATTTCCGGGTCGAACATCGACGGGGTGTTGGAACTGTCAGCGGCGCTGGCGGTCTCGCTCTCCCCGCCGAGCGTTTCGCAGCCACCGACTGCCAGCGAAAGGCAGATCAAAGCGGTGGTGGTGAACAAGCTCTTGCGTAGCAACATCTGGATCCTGCCCCTTGCCTGTAAGGTCGAGTCGGCAACTAAACCATTTTGGCACAAATACCGACTAAATCCAACTACTACATAGGAAATTTCATTGAGGATGGCGGCGTTTGAAGGTAAGATGCAGTTCGAAATCAAACCTGCCCGGGCAGATTGTCGAGGTGCTTGATGCGCTCATTGTTAGCGGCCGTTTTTAGCCTTCAGGTCATGGCATCGGTACCCTTGGCCACCGTCGCCAATGCCGAGGATGTCCTCCCGGTTACCTGGCGGAAGGCACAGTTCCTGTCGCTGGAGGGCGAGGCCAGCAGCATCGTGATCGGCGATCCCAGTGTGGTCGACGTCACGATCGAGGGCGGCGGCCAGGTCGTGCTGTTCGGCAAACAGCCGGGCGAGACCAACATAATGATCATCGGTTCTGATGGCACCGTCTTGCTGAATGCGGCGGTGGTCGTGGCACCGGAAACGGCGCGGCATGTTTCGATCATTTCCCCGGTCGAAACGTCGATCACCGAACGGAGCTGGAATTGTTACAGCCGGTGCGTCCAGGTGATCGGCCCCGGCGGCATCCAGTACAAGCCGGTCAGGGCCATTGGCGGCGGCGGCGCGGCGGTCGGAATGGCGCCGGGCGGCGAAGCCGGCGGCGAGCAGACGGCCGAAGGGGTTGGCACGATGAATAAGGATGCCGGCGCCGGGGCGTCGGCCGTGGGCGATCAATCGGGCACGCTGGTCACGCCCTAGGGCGTGTTGTCTGCGAACCGGCCATGGCGGTCCGAAGTGGCGCCGCGGCCGAGGTTCAAGGGTAGGTCATTGGTAACGCGAAGTGCATTCCGCGCGGCTGATCGGTCGCGCGCGAGGAAGATCGTGTCTCATCGGAGTACGGGAAGATGGGTAAGTTGTCGCGGGAACAATCGCCGGAAAAAGTGCAGGCCAGGCATCGCGGCTGGCTGAGCGGGCTGGCCGGTGATCAGCGCGGCTCGGTTGCGATCTGGGTCGGCTTCTCGCTGCTTGTCTTCATGGGGTGCGCCGGCATCGGCATCGACACCGCTCGCGGCTACCTGGTCAAGGCCCGACTCTCCCAGGCACTGGACGCCGCCGCGCTTGCCGGCGCCAAGTCGCTGCTGGCCGATACGCGTGACGCCGACATCAACATGTTCTTCAACGCGAACTTCCAGGCGGCAGGGCTGGGCGCGGTGATTGATGGTCCGCACATCTTCGCCAACACCGATACGAACACGGTTCGCGTCGCCGCGACAGCAACCATCGACACGACCCTGATGAGCGTGCTCGGCTTTACCACGATGACAGTTGCCGCCGAAGCGACGGCGGTTCGTGCCATCAATGGCCTTGATCTGGTGGTGTCGATCGATATGTCGGGGTCGATGTGCATGCCCTGCAGCAAGATTCAGGCGGCGCAGCTTGCAGCCAAGACCTTGGTCGAGACGCTCTACAACGACCCCAACCCGAAGAAGGTCACGATCGGGCCGACGACCTACAGCCTACTGAACATCGGTCTGGTGCCGTGGGCAGCAAAGGTTAATGTTCGTACCAACAACATCATCAATGCGGCGGCATATAATCCAGCCGCGACGGTCGCGCATACGGTGCCGGAATTCACCAATCCCGTTACCGGGCTTCCTCAGACCGTTCTTTACTCCACCAATATTTCCGAGGTCCTGCTGCTCAGCAATCCGCCGGCGGGCTGGACCGGTGGTGTTTACGCGCGCTATATGCCGGACGGCAATCAGTCCAACGATGCCGATCTGACGCTCGGGTACCCCACTGTCGGCGGCAAGCAGTGGTTCGCCTATGAACCGATCCCGCCGCTGGAGGGGGAGCCCATCGCAGGCAATTGGAACTCGACCGACGGGGGCACCGTTTCAGGAACAGTCTGGACCGACAAGAGAAGGCACTGCCATGGCGCATATTGGAACGACAACAAGGCCGATCCAAATCATCCCTTGAGCGTGTCGAACAAGCCGAGCTACTGGCTCACGGCCAATCCGAACTACGGCAACACGGCGAGCACTTCGGATCCGGACGAATGCACGCCGACGTCAATCAAGGGCATCCTGCCGCTGCAGGACAGTGACAACAAGCAGGTGGTACTCGATACGATCGCCAATCTCTATACTGGGACATCACTGCCCTCTAACGCCTATACCAATGGGCCGCAGGGTTTGTTCTGGGGCTACGAAGTTCTGATGCCTGGCGCGCCCTTCAACCAGGCCAAGGTATCGGTCCCCTTCAAACGCGTTCAGGCGATCGTGTTTCTGACGGACGGTCAGATGACCGGGATGAATGGGGACGCCTATCGCGGTGTCTATGGGCCCGGCAATGGCGCCGGCACCACGACGCTGCATGGCACCTTGTCCAACGGCGCCAGCAACAATCTCAACAACAAGCTGTTGCAGCTGGCGGCCAGTATCAAGGGCGCCAACCCGGAACAGGGTATCAAGATCTATGTCGTGCAGTACGAAGAATCGGATCCCAATCTGAAGACGCTGCTGAAGCAGGTGGCGACGGAACCCAACGCGCCCTACTACTTCTATGCGCCGGGTGCCACCGAACTGCAGAACGCCTTCAAGCAAATTGCGGCCAGCCTCTCGGTCCTGCGGCTCTCGCAGTGAGGCTGCGCGCGATACGCCAAGCCAGCCAATCCGGCCGCTCGACCCGGGGATGGTCGATCCGGGCCGACTACGTTAGGCCGATCAGTTCGGCCCGGTCAGCCCCGCGTGCTCTGCTGGGCTTGATCAGCTCGGGGGATTGGTCAGGTTGCTGAAGCGGGGGCGGGTGAAGGCCCGGCTGTAGAGGGTGCGGGTATCGTAGATCAACGAGGCGAACAGCGGTTCGTAGGTGAACACGATCTCCGCCACAATGATGTTCTCGCCCTCCCGAACCACCATGGAGCCGGGCAGCGCCGGCGCGGCGCCCTGCGCGCCGATCTTGCTGGTGGCGGCAATGCCGCTCGGGCTCTGTTGCTGCCAGACAATGGTTTCCTGGTCGCCGGTGGGGTTGGCGATCGAACTGATGATCACGCGCCCGCCGACGCCCAGATCATAGGGCGCCATCAGCCCATTGGCTGCTTCCAGAAGATCGTTGATCTTCGCCTGGACATTGCCGTCAGCCGGATCGATCTGGGCGACGAGATCCGACATCGACGACGCCGCGCGCTCCATCTTCTGGCCAAGCAGCAGGAAGCGCGGCACCTCGAAGGTGCCGAGGATGAGAACGGTCAGGAATAGTAGAGCAAAGGCCATTTCCATGGCCATGACACCGTCTTCCTGTCTCGCGAACTTCTTCAGCGGTGCTGTCACCACGGGCATCGCTCACTCCTCGTACAGATTGGGTTCGTTCCGCACGACAATGGTCGCGGAGAGCGGCAGGACTCCGTCCGAGGCAATCATGGGCCCCACGATCGGGGTGAGGATGTTCCAGAAGATGGTAACGGAATAGGCAACCACTTCGCCGCCGAGGCCGGCGCCGTCTGCGCCCTGGTCGGCGCTCCAGCTGCCGTCGCCATTGAGATCGCTATAGGTCTCGCCTTCGTCGTAGCTGCCGTTGCCGTTGACGTCGGTATAGGGCTCAGGCTGGCCGACGCCGGAAAAACTCGGATAGGTCTTGACCGAGAAATTCGCGGTGTTCATGTCGACCAGGTTGAAGGTGTGCTTGTCGAGCACCGCGCGGATCTTGTCGATGCGCGTGCCGTCACTGGGGCTCTGCCCTGTGATGCCGTAGCGCGATGCTTCCTTGAGACCACCTTCCAGCGAGGCCAGTGTCGCCATGATCAACCCGACCTCGATCACGCCGAAGGTCAGGAGCAGGAGGACGGGCATGATGAAGGCGAACTCGATCGCTGTGCTGCCTCGATCATCGAGGCCACGGCGTCGCCGTCGGATGTTGTTGATCCAATTCATGTCTTTGACCGGCTTTCCTCGTCCCAGGCGTTTTCATAGCGCATAACAGACGGCGCAACGCACTGCTGGAACAATACCTTTAGAGCTTATGGCAATATGGCCGGAAGTCCAGTGGAGGCGCGCCCAGAACGAAAAAGCTCACACGATGTTGTATCAATATTGATCCCTGGATCAGGGTTCTATTGGCGCGCCCGCTCTTCCCACGCGCCGTCCTCGCCTTGCTGGAAATAGGCGAGTTTGTGGCCGGAGTCCCGGTAGCTGCGCCAGTGCGCCCGCGCTTCGGCGAGGGCTGTTTCGTCATGGCCGCTGAATATAACACAGACAAGATCGTAGCCTTGGGCCGCGAGCGCCTCCGGATCAGGGGCCGGCGCGCCATCGCAGAGCATCAGCAGTTTGGCCCCGTTGGGATTTTCCAGCGTCGCGGTGAGGTAGATTGGCTGTTCGGCAGCGTGGCTGTCGCGGGCCGAACCATGCGGCAGAAAACTTGCGGCATCGAAGGTCCAGAGATACGCGTTTAGTGCCTCCAGGCGCTCCGGCGTCCCGACCAAAACGACAGCGCGGTCGCGGCGCTCCACCACCCGGCGGAGGAGGCGCGTCAGCGCCTCCTCCAGGCGGTACCGGGTGAGGTGGTAGAAGCGGATCTCGGCCATGGCGGTAGCGCTGTGGCGTTACTTCTTTTCGTATCCGCGAGCCACGAACTGCTCCAGCAGACGAACGCCGAACGCGGTGGCGCCCTTTGGAATCGTCGGCTTGTCCTTATCGCTCCAGGTAACGCCGGCTATGTCCAGGTGCGCCCAGGGCGTGCCCTTGTGGATGAAACGCTGCAGAAACTGCGCCGCCGTGATCGACCCGCCATAGCGGCCGCCGATATTCTTCATGTCGGCAGCGGGCGAATCGATCAAGCGGTCATAGGCGGGCGCCAGCGGCATGCGCCAGACCAACTCGCCCGTCTCCTTGCCGGCGGCGGTCAGCTGCTCGGCCAGCGTGTCGTCGTTGGCAAACAGGCCGGCATGCTCCGTCCCGAGGGCCACCATGATGGCACCGGTGAGCGTCGCCAGATCGACAATGACGCCGGGGCTGAAGTTTTCCTGGGCATACCACAGGGCATCGGCCAGCACGAGGCGCCCTTCGGCGTCGGTGTTGAGTACCTCGATGGTTTGGCCCGACATCGAGGTGACGATGTCGCCTGGCCGCTGCGCGGTCCCGGACGGCATGTTCTCGACCAGGCCGATGACACCGACGGCGTTGACCTTGGCCTTGCGGGCGGCGAGTGCGCGCATGACGCCGATGACGACGGCAGAGCCGCCCATGTCCCATTTCATGTCTTCCATGCCGGCTGCCGGCTTGATCGAGATGCCGCCGGTGTCGAAGGTCACTCCCTTGCCGACGAAACAGACAGGTTTTGCCTTGGGATCCCGGGCGCCGTTCCACTGCATGGTGACGAGCTGGCTTTCCCGCTCGGATCCCTGGCCGACGCCGAGGAGCGCGCCCATTCCAAGCCGCTTCATCTCCTTTTCGCCCAGCACCTCGACCTTGACCCCGAGTCCGCTGAGCGTGCTCGCCTCGCGCGCCAGCGTTTCGGGATAGATGATGTTGGCGGGCTCGGAAACCAGATCCCGGGTGACGATGACTGAATCCACAACCTTGTCGAGTGGCTCGAAGACCTTCTTGGCGGCGGCAGGGTCCTGGAGCGTGATGGTGAGCTTTTTCAGCGTTGGCTTGTGTTCCGGCTTTTCCTTGGTGCGGTACTTGTCGAAGCGATAGGACCGCAGGCGTGCGCCCACTGCGATCCGGGCGGCGATTTCGGCTTCATTCAGCTGGGCGCCGGCAAACGCCTCGATCGCGATCGTGCCCTCACGGTCGCCGGCGGCATTCAGCGCCGCGACCAGGCGTCCGCCGATGGCCTCGAAATCCTGCGGGGTCAGCTTGGCCGGATTGCCGAAGCCGGTCAGAATCAGGCGCGAGACATTGAGGCCCTGCGGTGCCAGCACGATAAGTTGTTCGTCTTTTCCGCCCTTGAACCGGCTGGCGTTGAGGGCCCGCGCGACGGCGCCCTTGGTGGCTTTTTCCGCCTGGCTGGCTGCGGCAGAAAGCTTACGCCCCTCCAGCACACCAACCGCATAAGCGCCCTGTTCCGGCAGTTCCGGCTTAGCAAACGCGACCTTCATTTTGATTTCTCCCACTTTTTTTCATGTCTCGGCAGAGACTGCGCCCGCTTCAGGCACGACAAATCAGCTGCGGTAACCAAGTTCGCTCGCCACGGAAGATGGGCGATTCGGCTAGGCCCGATCACCTCACGCTTAGCATAAAGACGGACTCGCCGCCATTATCGGTAGCCAATGGCAGACAAGAGCCAAGCCACTGAAATCTGTGGACGAATGACCACAGCATGATACTTTAGCGCCCAAGTCGGCGCCGCCCAAGGCCCGGCGCAAAACGGTCAACAGGGTGGTTTGGGGGTAGTGGTTTTGCCGCGTTTCGATCTGATGGGTTCAGCCTTCGGCGCTACCCTGTTCGGCAGCCTTGTGGCGGCCGCGACCCTCTCGGTGAATCCGGTCGTGGCCATTGCCCAGGAAGTGCCGGTCCACATGGTGGCCGATGAAGTCGGCTATGATGAGGAATTCGGCCTCTATGTCGCGCGCGGTCATGTCGAGGCGCAGCGCGGCGACAAGATCATCATGGCCGATACCCTGACCTATAACGAGCGAACCAAGACGGTGACGGCGAGCGGCAACGTGGCCTTGCTGATGCCCAACGGCGATACTCTGTTCGGCAATTATGTCGACGTGACCGAGGATTTCAACGACGGCATCGTGCAGGGTTTTCGCGCCTTGCTCAGCGACGATTCCCGCATGGCGGCCGCCAGCGCCCAACGCATCGGCGGCCGGCAGATGATCCTGAAGAATGCGGTCTACACACCTTGCCTGCCCTGCAAGACGGACCCCAGTCGGCAGCCGCTCTGGCAGGTCAAGGCGCGCGACGTGGTGCAGGATAGCGACGAGCAGACGATCACCTATCACAATGCCTGGATGGAAATGTTCGGTGTGCCGGTTTTCTGGACGCCGTACTTTCAGCACCCCGAGCCGGGTGTGGCACGCATGAGCGGCTTGCTCGAGCCGCGTTTCAGCGTGTCTTCTGGACGAGCCGGCGTACAATACGCACAGCCCTATTTCTTCACGCTCGGGACCGACAAGGATGTCACCGTGACGCCGATCCTGCGTGTCGACGGGGGGCCCGACCCCGCGGCCGGCGTGGGCGACGTCGAATACCGCCAGCGCTTCCGTGATGGCGCCTTGCGCGTGGAGGGTTCCGGCACCTATGAGGACCGGCTGGGGAACGAGGATCGGTCGATCGTCAAGAACAATGAATTCAGGGGACATTTCGAGGGCGACGGTCTGTTCGAGATCAACCGCGACTGGCGCTGGGGTTTCAATTCAAAATTGACGACCGACAAGACCTATCTCAGCCAGTATCACTTCGGTTCGCCGGATTGGCTGGAGAATACGCTTTGGGCCGAGGGTTTCTTCGGCCGTTCCTACTTCGACGCGCGCGCCTACGGCTTTCAGACTACCGACAAGGACTTCGACAGCGACAATGCGCCGATGGTGCTGCCGACCATCAGCTACAATTTTGTCAGCGAGCCCAGCCAGTACGGTGCGATCTGGGGAATCAACGCCAATGTCATGAACATCGTGCGCGAGGAAGAGCGCGATTCATTGCGCTTTTCGGTAGGGCCGAGCTGGACGCTGCCCTATACCAGCTCCATGGGCGACATTTATGAACTCAAACTCGCCTTTCAGAGCGATCTCTATGTCGTCAACGATGTCGATCCGGATTCCGACAGCGTGGATCCGGGCGGTGCCGGAGATTTCGACGGAGTCTCTGGTCGCTTCTTTCCCGAGGCCAGCCTGAAGTGGCGTTATCCCTTCGTGCGGCCCGGCGAGAGCATAACCCAGATCTTTCAGCCGATCGCGCAGTTGGTACTGGCGCCCGACTGCTGCAATACCGGTGAGATCCCCAATGAAGACAGCCGCACTTTCGAATGGGACGATACCAAGGTGTTCGATACCGATCGCTTTGCCGGTCTCGACCGGGTCGATTCGGGATCGAGGTTCAATTACGGCGTGCAGTGGACCGGCTATGTCGCCGATGGGGGCTATGCCGATGTGTTCCTCGGGCAGAGTGTCCGCTTCTGGGAGGATGGCAAGGAGGTGCGCAGGGGCAGCGGTATCGACGAGGATCTCTCCGATCTGGTCGGCCGGGTCACCCTGGTGCCGGCGGACTGGCTCGACCTCAACTACCGGTTTCGTCTCGATGCCGACGATTTCGACATGAAGCGTCAGGATCTGGGCATAGTCGCCGGACCCGATGAATTCCGTGCCAACATCCACTATATACAGCTTGAAAACGACGTTTCGATCGACAAGGAAGAGCAGATCAGCGGCGGGTTCAGGCTGGAACTGGGTGAATACTGGGCCGTCGGTGCGCAGGCCTATTATGACATTCGCGACGACGACTTCATCGGCTTCAACTCACTCCTGGAATATCAGGACGAGTGCTTTGGCTTGACGCTCAATACGTCTTATGCGCCCGAAGACGACGATGAGGAGGACTCAGCGGGGGATTTTACCGCGATGATCCAGTTCCGTTTCACCAACCTCGGCAATATCGGGTCGAACTTCTAGGCCGATTGGCGACAGCTCGGATGCAGTGTGGTTAGGATTGTACGAAATATGATGATAACCCGTGGAAACTTGCGCGTGTTGGCGCTGCTGCTGCTGCTGGTCTCCACCCTGACCGTGGGCGCGTCGCAGTCCGTTCGGGCGCAGGACGCCTTGAAAATTGTCGCGGTCGTCAACGAGGATGTCATCACCGAACTGGACCTTTTCATGCGGCTGCGCCTGGCCATGATGACAGCGCGGCTGAACGATACTCCCGAAACCCGTCAACGTCTGCTGCCCACGCTGCTACGGACGATGATTGACGAGCGGCTGCGTGCTCAGGAAGCACGTCGGCAGAATATCACCGTCGCCAACAACGAAATTTCCCTGCGCGTAGCCGATCTGGCGCGACGCAATGACCTGACCGTCGATCAGTTCGGGCAGGTCCTGGCGCAGAATGGCATTCTGCTTGATGTCTTGGAGGAACAGATCGCGGTGGAGTTGGCTTGGGCGCGCCTGGTGCAACGTCGCCTGCGCCCGCAGGTCAACATCACTGATGAGGAGATCGATGTTGCACTGGCTGCTATCCAGGCGGCTCAGGGACAGACCGAATATCGACTTTCGCAGATTTTTCTGGCTGCGGGCAGCGGCAGCGACGAAGCGGATTTGCGGCAATCGGCACAGCGACTCAAGGAACAGCTCGACCAGGGGGCCGATTTCGCCGCCATGGCGGCCGAGTTCTCGCAGGATCAAGGGGCGATCCGTGGCGGCGATTGGGGATGGGTCCGGCTCGACATGCTGGATCCGCAGGTGGCACAGCTGGTGCAGTCACTGCCGGCCGGGCAAGTCGGCGGGCCCGTGCGCGGCACCGGCGGATATTACATTGTTCTGGTGCGCGCCTCGCGCATCATCGATGCGCGCGCGGTTTCCGCCGGCACCGTCGCCATGGAACAGATTCTGTGGTCGCTACCCGAAAACGCCGCAGAGTCAGAGGTTGTCAATGCAACCTCGCATGCCAACACCCTGATCCCCCGAATTCAGGCCTGTGGCGACATGGCCAATGTCGCCGGCGATGCCGTGCCAGGCGTCTATCGCAATCTTGGCAATGTGCCGGTGAACGACCTGCCGGAGAACCTGCAGGCCTATGCGCTCAACCAGCCCATCGGCGAACCGACGCCGCCGCTGCGGACCAATCGCGGCATCGGCATTTTCGTGATCTGTGGCCGGGGCACTGGCGAAGATTCCGCGCTGTCACGGGTCGGCGTTGCCGATCGACTGGGGCGAGAGCGGTTGGAGACGCTGGCCCGAGGCTATCTGTCGGACCTGCGCCGCGCTGCGGTGATCGACATCCGCCTTTGAAGGGCGTCCATGACGGAAGATGACAAAGATGCGGCCGAGGGCGCCGGCAAACCCGCCATGGCGTTGCCGCCGCTCCGTGACGTCATCGCCCGTCACGGTCTTTCTGCCAACCGCGGCCTCGGCCAGAACTTTCTCTTCGATCTCAATCTCACCGGTCGCATTGCCCGCGCCGCTGGGCCGCTGGATGCCGGCACCGTCATCGAGATCGGGCCCGGTCCGGGCGGCCTGACCCGGGCCCTGCTCGATCACGGGGCGCGCGAGGTGATCGCGATCGAGCGCGACCGGCGTTTCCTGCCGGTGCTGGCCGAGATCGCCGCGGCCTATCCCGGCCGATTGAACGTCATTGAAGGCGATGCCCTGAAGATCGATGCGGCGAAGCTCGGCTCCAAACCGCGCCGCATCGTTGCCAATCTGCCCTACAATGTGGCGACGCCGCTGCTCCTCAACTGGCTTTCGGCCGGGACTGCCTTTGCCAGTCTCACCCTGATGTTCCAGAAGGAGGTCGCCGACCGCCTGCTCGGCCAGCCGCGCAGCAAGGATTACGGCCGTCTCGCCATCGCGGCGCAATGGCGGGCGGAGGTCCGGCGCCTGTTCGATGTACCGCCCCGCGCCTTTACGCCACCGCCCAAGGTCACTTCCACCGTGGTTCAATTGATTCCCCGCCAGGAACCGCTCTATCCAGCCGATGCCGAAATGCTGGAGCGAGTCGCCGCCGCGGCCTTCGGTCAGCGCCGCAAGATGCTGCGCCAGTCCCTGCGGCGACTATCGCCGTTGGCCGAGGAGATCATTCAGTCCCAGGGCATCGCTCCGACGGCGCGCGGGGAGGAATTATCGATCGAGCAGTTCTGCGCGCTGGCGCGCGCGTTTCGCGGTCGCTAGCGGTGCGGCGGCCGCTTCATTGCCCTTCGCGCAAGCCCTTCACGAATTCGGTAAGGCCGATCTGGCGCTGACGCCGCAACCGCTCCGCGCGCAGGATTGAACGGACATTGTCTACGCTCGACTCGATATCGTGGTTGACGATGATGTAGTCGTATTCGGCCCAGTGGCTCATCTCGTCGGCAGCCTTGGCCATGCGTCGCGCCACGACTTCGGCGCTGTCCTGGGCGCGGGCGTGCAGCCGCCGCTCCAACTCCTGTGTCGAGGGCGGCAGAACGAAGATGCTCACCAGATCCTCGCGCGCGCTGTGGGCCAGTTGCTGGGTTCCCTGCCAGTCGATGTCGAACAGGATGTCGCACCCCCGCGCCAGTTCCTTCGCGACCTGCGCCTTTGGCGTACCGTAATAATTCTCGAACACCTTGGCGTATTCCAGGAATTCGCCGCGGTTGATCATCAGGTTGAACTCGGTCAGGTCGACGAAGTGATAGTCGACCCCCGCCACTTCGCCGGGTCGCTTGGCCCGCGTGGTGGCCGAGACCGAGAGCGCCAGTTGCGGCTCAAGTTCCAGCAGGCGCCGGGAGATCGTGGTCTTGCCGGCGCCGGATGGGGATGACAGGACAAGCATCAGGCCGCGACGCTGGATGTCGATGAAGCCGCCGGTAGCCTTCACCTGGTTGGCATTGGATCGATCTGGCAAGGTCTGGTCTCACTCGATGTTTTGAATCTGCTCGCGCAATTGCTCGATGGCGGCCTTGAGCTCAATTCCGATATTGGTCAAGGCGAGGTCGGCGGCCTTCGAGCAAAGCGTGTTGGCCTCGCGATTGAATTCCTGGCAGAGGAAGTCGAGCTTGCGCCCGATGGCACCCCCAGCGGCGATGAGATCGCGCGCCGCCCCGACATGCGCGGCAAGGCGGTCGATCTCCTCGCGCACATCGGCGCGGCCGGCCATGATGGCGAGTTCCTGGGCCAGCCGGTCCGGATCGACGGCGATGCCCTCCGGCATCAACTCGCGCCACTGTTCCTCCAGACGGCTGCGGATGTTGACCGGCTGGGCGCCCGCCGATGCCGCCGCGGCCAGGCGCAGCCGTTCGACCTCATCGAGATGGCCGAACACCATCTCGCGCAGCCGTCCGCCTTCGACCCGGCGCATGGCGCCCAGTTCCATCATGGCCTGCTTGAGGCCGGTCTCGATGGCCTTCTGGCGGGCAGCCATGGTCTCCGGTTCGGGTGCCGGAATGTCGATCTCCAGCACGCCCTTGAGGCCGAGGATGCCGTCCAGGCTTGCTGGCGCTGCAGCGAGCTTTCCCTTCAATTCGTCGACCAGGCCGAGGACCTGGTCCAGCGCGGCGCGGTTGACGCTGAGGCGGCCGCGACTCGAGACGTCGTCGACGCTGAGCGTCGCGGCGAGGTTGCCACGCTTGAGATGTTCGGCTGCGGCCTGGCGCACCATGCCATCTAGTGTCTCGAAGCCCTGCGGGACGCGGCAGCGAACATCGAGCGAGCGGCCGTTGACGCTTTTCAGTTCCCAGGTCCACAGGAAATCACCCACGGCGCCGCTGGTCCGCGCAAACCCGGTCATGCTGGCGATCGACAAATCTTCCCCCGATGGTCCCTGTTGCAATGGGCTGCCATCATCAAGGATGCTCTGCCCGCTGGCAAGTCAAGGACCGGGTGGATTCTGCCCGGAAAACAAGGCCATGGGGCCGGGAAGGATCGCGCCATGCGGAATTTTCGCTCCATCTTGATCACCGGCGCCAGTTCGGGACTCGGTGCCGCGCTGGCCCTCGCCTATGCGGCGCCCGGGGTCTTTTTGCATCTGGGCGCCAGGCGTGGCGATCTCCTGGAGGAGGTCGCGGCCGCCTGCCGCGCGCGCGGTGCCGAGGTCGGCATTGCTACCATCGATGTCAGCGACGCGTCTTCCATGGACGCCTGGATCGCCGGTGCAGATCAGGGGCATCCGCTGGATCTGATTGTCGCCAATGCCGGAATTTCCGGAGGCACTTCCGGGGGCAGGGAAGACGCCGCGCAGACGCGAGCGATCTTTCGGGTCAACCTCGATGGGGTGCTCAACACGGTCCTGCCGGTCCTGCCGCGAATGGCGCAGCGCGGCGCCGGTCAGGTCGGCATCATGGCCTCGCTTGCCGGGCATCGCGGCTTTCCCGGCGCGCCGGCCTATTGTGGCTCGAAGGCCGCGGTCAAGGTCTGGGGCGAAGGCCTGCGTGGGGAAATGGCATCGGCCGGCGTTGGCGTCAGCGTCATCATGCCGGGTTTCGTCACCACCCCGATGACGGCGGTGAATGAGTTCCCGATGCCGTTCCTGATGTCCCCGGAGCGGGCCGCGGCGATCATCCGACGCGGTCTTGCCGGCAACCGCGCCCGCATTGCCTTCCCACTGCCCATGGCGGTTGCGGCCTGGGCGATCGGGGCCCTGTCGCCGGCCCTGACCGATCGCCTGCTGCGCGCCGCGCCCAAGAAAAGCTGACCTTTACCTTCAGGGCTGAACGCGCTGAACTCGCCGCAGCATGCGATAATAAAGCGGACGGTTGTCGGGCGAGGTGAGGATCATCAGCACGTCCCCGGGGATTGCCCGCATGCCCAACATCAGTCCGGCATTGGTCACCGAGTAAACCCGCCAGTTCTGGGTACCTTGCGCCGACCAGCCGGTAATGGCCACCGGGGTCACAGCCATGGTTCCGTTATTCATCCGGTAGGTGTCGAACATCGGCGATGCGGCCCAGGCATCCGCCAGGGCCTGGTCGGTTACGGTACCCTGGGGTGGTTCGACGCGACTGACGATCCCGACGCGACCGGTTCCGGTCGCGTCCAGCGGGCTGAAGATGAACCATTGCCACGGATTGTTGAACGGAGCCGTGGGCTGGGTCGGCTGCAGGAAACTGGGAGGCAATTGCACCATCTGCCAGGAACCCACGATATCATTCGGCTGGACGGGGTTCATCATCGCCGGTGCATCTGCCTGGGCCGGTGGCTGGGCGGCCGTGGTCTCGCTCGCCTTGGGGTCGGCCATGACCCCGTGCGCCGGTACGGGTCCGCTGTCCGACGGCTGCACGGGCTGGCTGGCGCCGCCCGCCCAGGGCTGACAGCCGGCAAGGAGAGAGGCGCTCATCAGCGCAGAGATGAGCAGGCCGCGTGCTGTCATAGTCAGTCTCCCCCGGAACTCGTCAACGCCTCATGGCCCATCATGTGCGGGCCGATGACGGCAGTTTAGCGGCCGATTGGTGGCCTGAGAAGCGGCCAGCGTCGGATTTTCCCGGATATCGCAGCCATTTGGCCGGAAAATGCCCCGGTAGAACGCCTCTACTGGCCACTTGCCGCAATCCATTGGACGACCTTCTTGAGTTCCGTGAGAAAGCTGCCCGACTCCGCGCCGAGATGGTCGGACTGGCTTTCCAGGTCCTGTGTCGCCTCCAGCATTTCCCGGGCCGACCGCTCGATCTCGGCCATCGCCTGGCGGACGTCATCGACATTCTGGGCGACTTCGGTGGCGCCCGCCGAGGTCTGCTCGGCATTGCGCGCAATTTCACCGGTTGCCGATGACTGCTCCGTCAGCGACGCAGCGATTGCGGCCGAGGCGTCATTGATGCTGCCCAAGATCTCCTTAACCGTGCGCATCGCCGTGGCAACGAGGTCGACGGCACCCTGGATGGCCCCGACCTGGCCGGTAATATCGTCGGTCGCACCGGCGGTTTGGTTGGCAAGACTTTTGACTTCCCCGGCGACCACGGCAAAGCCCTTGCCGGCATCGCCGGCGCGCGGCTTCGATGGTGGTGTTGAGCGCGAGTAGATTGGTCTGTTCGGCGATCTCGCGAATC
>JAEUKV010000220.1 GCA_016794165.1 Rhodospirillaceae bacterium | reverse complement strand
ATAAATGTACTGACCGTGGATGCCGCAGGCCATCAGTTCGGGTCCGGCGTCGTTCCACATGTACCACTGGCTGCGATAGGAGGCGCCGGGCGCCCAGTCGGAGAATTCGGGCACCGCGGCGAAATAGGCGGGGTCGCTGCCGCGCGCGATGTTGCGGATGACGGCCTGGGGCAGGATCTCCGTACCGTCGACGCGGCCCTCACCCAGGACCAGCCGGCCGATTCGGGCCATGTCGCGCAGGGTACCGCTGAAGCCGCCGCCCACCACGGCCCGGCCCCAGGGGTCGGCGAGGAACGCGCCGTCCTGCTCCATGCCGAGGCGCGACCAGAGCAATTCCTCGACCCAGGCTTCCGCGGCGCGGCCGCTGGCGCGTTCGAGCACCCAGCCCAGCACCTCGGTCACTGCGGTCACATAGTGGAAGAGGGGCCCATGGGCGCCCTTTTTCTTCAGCGACGGCAGGTACTCATAGAGCGAGGCATAGCGCGCCAGGCCTTCGGGTGCCGGCATGAAACCGGCGGCATAGCCGTAATGCGAGGAGCCGGCATCGGGGTCGTCATATTGTTCGACATAGTCTATGCCGACCGCCATATCGAGGAGATGCCGCACGGTGGCGTCGCCGAAGGCGCTGTCCTTGAGTTCCGGCACATGGCGCGCCACCGGATCGTCCTCGCGCAGCGTGCCCTGCAGCAACAGATACTCGGCAACCAGGCCGATCAGCGACTTCGTACAGGAGAACATGATGTGTCGGTCATCGGGGCGCTGGCCGTTGTGATAGCTCTCATGGAGGACTCGGTCGTCCTGCATCACCAGGAAGGCATCGGTATAGCTGGCAAGAAGATGCTCGGAGAGGGTGACCGCGCGGCCGGCGATGCTGTCGAAGGCGAAGCCGGTGAGATCGCGTGGACTCGCTACCAGGTCGGCCACCGGGCCGTCACCGCGGCGCACCCGCAGGCTGGGGCGCAAGGCGGCAAGGTTGCGGAAGCCCCAACGGTTGAAAGGCGGCCGGATCCAGTTCTCCCAGGTAACGCGCTGGGCGGGCGGGGCCGGGAAACCCGCCATCAACCCAAGGTCAGCGACGGTCTTCGGCGGGGCGGCCCTGACCTCGGCGTAATGGGCGGCGGCATCGGCGGGGGGAAAATAGAGCGAGGTCATGGGCTGTGTCCGGCTCGGGTTGCGAAGCTGGCACCCTGCGGCTCATAAAAATTTTAGTCAATAAATGTTTTTATTCACTATGGAATTTTATGCTAGGCTGGATTTCCCGGCGGCAGAATGTGGAACGTCATGAGCGGCTTGCGCGAAAGGCAGAAGGAAGAACGGCGCCGCGCCATTGCCGCGGCCGCCACGGCGCTTTTTGCCCGGCGCGGCTTCACCGGCACGACCCTGGAGGAGATCGCGGCGCGGGCCGGGGTCTCGGTGCCGACCATCTTCAAATATTTCGCCAGCAAGCAGGAGATCCTGCTGGAAATGCTGGCGGCCGCCGACCGGCAGGCGATCCTGTCGGCGCGCCTCTCTCTGCCGGACATCGCCGATCCGGTCGATGCCCTGTGCCACCTTGAGAACCACCTCATCGCGGAATCCTTCAGGGTGATGCCGCCCGCCCTGTGGCGGGAGTTGCTGCCGCTGGTGCTGGCCGGCGGCGCGGACGGTCTCCCCGCCGCCTATCGGCGCATGAACGACCGGCTGAAAGGGGAGATCGCTGCCCTGTTGCGCGAGCTGCAGGCCAAGGGGCAGTTGCACGCCGACCTCGATGTCGATGGCATCGCCTTCCTGCTCAACGACTATTCGCATCTGCAGATGCTGCGGCTGGTACAAAGCGACGATCCCGACATGGAAGCCCATGCCCGGGAGGTGCGGCGCATGACCACGCTGATCTATCGCGGCATGATGCCGGTGCACGGTGTCGCGGCCGCCAGGGCTGAAAGAGCATGAGCGAGACCGCGCAGGTGATCATTGTGGGCGGCGGTATCGGCGGCCTCGCCACCGCGTTGATGCTGCGACAGCGCGGTCTCGATGTCCGCGTCTTCGAGGCGGCAACCGAGATCAAGCCGCTCGGCGTCGGCATCAACCTGCTGCCCCATGCAGTGGCCAAACTCGCCGCACTGGGTCTCCTCGACGCGCTGGCCGAGACCGGGATCGAAACGGCCGAGCTTGCCTATTTCAACAAATGGGGCCAGCCGATCTGGCGCGAACCGCGCGGCCGGGCCGCGGGCTATGCGGCGCCGCAATTCTCGATCCATCGCGGCGCCCTGCAGATGATCCTCCATGAAGCCGCTGCCAAGGCGCTGGGACCCAGTCATCTGCGGACCGGCATGGCGCTCCGGCATTTCACGCAGGGCCCGGATGGAGTCGCGGCGGTCTTCGAGGATCGTCATGCCGGTGGCGGCGAGCGGCATGTGTCGGGAGGAATTCTGATCGGCGCCGACGGCATCCATTCGGTGACGCGGCGGCAGTTCTTTCCACAGGAAGGGCCACCCAGTTTTTCGGGCCGCATGCTGTGGCGTGCCGTCTCGCGCACCGCGCCGTTCCTGGGTGGCCGCAGCATGATCATGGCCGGGCACCAGAACCAGAAATTCGTCTGCTATCCGATTTCGCAGAGTGCCTATCTCGACGGCCAGTCGCTCACCAACTGGATCGCCGAACTGGCGGTGCCGGGAACGACGCCGCCGCGGTCGGACTGGAACCGCGTCGTGCCGCAATCCGTCTTCGACGGCCCGTTCCAGGCCTGGCGATTTCCCTGGCTGGATATCCCCGCGATCATCGCCGCCGCGGAATCGATCTACGAATTCCCCATGGTCGATCGGGATCCGCTGCCCCGCTGGAGTCATGGCCGGGTGACATTGCTGGGTGATGCCGCGCATCCCATGTATCCGATCGGCTCCAACGGCGCCTCCCAGGCGATCCTCGATGCGCGCTGTCTTGCTGATTGTGTGGCGGAGGGCGGGCCGGTACCGGCGGCGCTTCAAGCCTATGAGGCGGTGCGCCTGCCGGCGACGGCCGCCATTGTCCGCCTTAACCGGCAGAATGGGCCGGAGCAGGTGATGCAATTGGCCGAGGAACGGGCGCCCGCCGGCTTCCAGTCGATCGAGGATGTGATCCCGCGCAACGAACTGGAGGAGATCGCACAGCGCTACAAGCTCGCCGCCGGCTTCGCTGTCGATCAGGTGAGGTCCGGGTGAGCGACACCGACGACCGGCTCTACGCGCCAGCCACCCAGCGCAACCGCGCGGTCATTCTCGATGTGCTGCGCCAATGCCTGCCCGAATCGGGGACCGTGCTCGAGATCGCCAGCGGGAGCGGTGAGCATGCCGTGTTCTTTGCCCGGCACCTGCCCGGCCTTTGCTTCCAGCCGAGCGATGCCGATCCCGCCTGCCGCGCCAGCATCGCGGCCTGGATGCGGGCGGAGGCGCTGCCCAACGTCCTCTCGCCGCTCGCCCTCGATGCCGCGGCACCCGACTGGCCCATCGCCGCCGCCGATGCGGTCATCTGCTGCAACATGATTCATATCGCCCCCTGGGCGGCGGCAAGCGGTCTCATCAAAGGTGCCGCGCGGATCCTGCCGGCCGGGGCGCCGCTTTATCTCTATGGGCCCTATCTTCGCGCCGGGATCGAGACCGCGCCCAGCAACCTCGCCTTCGACCGCAGCCTGCGGGCGCAGAATCCGGCCTGGGGCCTGCGCGATCTTGATGCCGTCGCCGCCCTGGCAGCCGCATCCGGCTTTGCCGCGCCGGACATCACCCCAATGCCCGCCAACAATCTCAGCCTCGTTTTCCGGCGGCGCTAGCCGAGCAGTTTCGCGTGATGGCGGAGGTGATCGGCGACGAAGCTCTGGATGAAATAATAACCATGATCGTAGCCATCGTGCCGGCGCAGGGTGAGTTTCTGGCCCGATGCCTTCGCCGCCGCTTCGAGGGTGTGGGGATGAAGCTGCACCTCGAGGAACTGGTCGGCCTCGCCCTGGTCGACCAGGATCGGGCCCGGATGCGCCTTCGCCGTCATCAATTCGCTGGCGTCATAGGCGGCCCAGCTCTTCCGGTCCGGTCCCAGATAACCGGTGAAGGCCTTCTCGCCCCAGGGGCAGCCCATCGGATGCGAGATCGGTGCGAAAGCGGAGACGGACCTGTAGAGATCCGGGTTGCGCAGGCCGCAGACCAGGGCGCCGTGACCGCCCATGGAATGGCCGAAGATGCCGCGCCGGGTCGTGTCGACCGGAAATGTCGCGGCGATCAGCGCCGGCAATTCCTTCGTCACATATGAATACATCCGCCAATGGGCTTTCCACGGCGCCTCGGTCGCATCGAGATAGAAGCCGGCACCCAAGCCGAAATCCCAGCTCTCCGCCTGGCCGGAAAAATCGGTGCCGCGCGGGCTGGTATCCGGGGCGATCAGCATGAGGCCGAGCTCGGCCGCCACGCGCTGCGCGCCGGCCTTGATCAGGAAAGTCTCCTCCGTGCAGGTGAGGCCGGCGAGATAGGTCAGCGCCGGCACCTTCCCACTTTCCGCCGCGGGCGGCAGAAAGACGCCCAGCTTCATCGGCAGGCCGATCTCGGCGCTGTCATGCTGGAGGAAGAGTTGCCAGCCGCCGAAGCAGCGATGACGCGATAGCTCCTTGATCGCCATCAGTAGACCACCACGCCGCGGATCGAGGCGCCGGACTTCATCAGATCGAAACCCTTGTTGATGTCCTGGAGCGGCATCGTGTGGGTAATGAGGTCGTCGATGTTGATCTTGCCGTCCATGTACCAGTCGACAATCTTCGGCACATCGGTGCGGCCGCGGGCGCCGCCGAAGGCGGTGCCTTTCCAGACTCGTCCCGTGACCAGCTGGAAGGGACGCGTGGAGATTTCCTGCCCCGCCCCGGCCACGCCGATGATGACCGAGACGCCCCAACCCTTGTGGCAGCAT
>JAEUKV010000207.1 GCA_016794165.1 Rhodospirillaceae bacterium | reverse complement strand
GGCGCCGTTCCCGGGCGTAATGGTGACGATCTTGATCCCGATCGACTTCCCGGCCTCCCAGGCCGGCATCAGCAACAGGGTCTGGTCCGGTTCGCGCGGCCGGCCATCCGCCGTTGGCATGGCGATGCCATGGTGATGACGTACCGGCACGGTCCAGTCGCCGGCGAAGGCCTCGCGCAGCGCGTTGACGAGACCCGGGTAGTCGAGCAGCGCATCGACCCGGGCGGCGGGAAGAAAGGGGATGTTGTCTGTCATGGTGGCGCGGAGAGTAGCGAGAGCGCCGAGGGGACGCAATTCGACCGACGACGCCCTCGCTTGCGATCAACATAAATGATATATTTCAAAACCTTATATGACATTTCCATGTTCCCCGGATTGCGCTACACGCGCTCCGGATGGCGTGGTATTCTGAATCAATGATGCGATCCCACCCAATCCCGAGCGCCGCCAAGGGTTAGAGGAACAGAATCGACCTTGGGCAAGAAGCTCTTCATCAAGACCTATGGCTGCCAGATGAACGTCTATGATTCCGCCCGCATGGCGGATCTGCTGGCGCCGCTCGGCTATGGCCTCACCGAAGACCAGTCGGATGCCGACATGGTCATCCTCAACACCTGCCATATCCGCGAAAAGGCTGCCGACAAGACCTTCAGCGAGCTGGGACGCCTGCGCGCGCAGCGCCATGAGCGCCAGCAGGCGGGCAAGGACACGATCATCGCCGTGGCCGGCTGCGTCGCCCAGGCCGAGGGCGCCGAAATCATGCGCCGCGTGCCGGACATCGACATCGTGCTGGGTCCGCAGACCTATCACCGCCTGCCGGAGATGGTGGCACGGGCGACCAGGGCAAGGGCGCAGAAACTGATGCAGCCGTCGGCTTTCGGGGGCGAGCGGAAGTTCGGCGCCGGTATTCTCGACACCGATTTCCCGCCGGAATCCAAATTCGACTTCCTGCCGGAAACGACGACCGAGGGTAGCACCGCTTTCCTCGCCATCCAGGAAGGCTGCGACAAGTTCTGTACCTTCTGCGTGGTGCCCTATACCCGCGGCGCCGAGTTCTCGCGGCCGGTGGCGCAGATCGCGGCGGAAGCGAGGCATCTGGTGGCCCGGGGTGCGCGCGAAATCACGCTGCTCGGTCAGAACGTCAATGCCTATCACGGCGAAGGGCCGGATGGCGCAACGTGGAGCCTCGCGCGCCTGGTGCGGTATCTCGCCGACGAGGTCCCCGACTTGCTGCGCATCCGCTACACCACTTCGCATCCCCGCGACATGGACGACGCATTGATCGCCGCCCATGGTGAGCTGCCGCAATTGATGCCGTTCCTGCACCTCCCCGTGCAGTCCGGCTCGGACCGCATCCTGGCCGAGATGAACCGGCAGCACACCGCCGATCATTTCCGCCGCATCGTGGACAGGCTGCGAAAGGCACGGCCCGACCTCGCCCTCTCCTCGGACTTCATCGTCGGCTTCCCGGGCGAGAGCGATGCCGATCACCGCGCCACCCTGCGCCTGATCGAAGAGATCGGTTTCGCCCAGAGTTTCAGCTTCAAATATTCGGCGCGGCCGGGCACACCGGCGGCGATGCTGGAGAAGCAGGTGCCGGTCGCGGTGATGGATGCGCGGCTGCAGGAAATGCAGGCGCTGCTGGAATCCCAGCTGATGGCCTTCAACCGCGCCACGGTCGGCAAGCGGGTTCCGGTCCTCTTCGAGCGCGCCGGCAAGCGTCCCGGCCAGCTGACCGGCAAGTCGCCCTGGCTGCAGCCGGTCCATGCCAACCTTTCGGCCGATTGCCTCGGCCGGGAAATCGAGATCGAGATCACCGAGCTTGGGCATTACAGCCTGGGCGGCCAGCCTACAGATCACCAGCCGGCGGCGGGCCACGCCGTGTTCGACCAACCGGAGAGAGCCATCGCGTGAGCGCCACTCCCCTCGCCCCGATCGCCCCACCCTTGCACCTGCAATTCGAAGACAATCGCCTGTTGCCGCTGCTGTTCGGCCAGCACGACCAGAACCTGGCCCGGATCGAGCAGGAACTCGGTGTCTCCATGGTTTCGCGCGGCAACCAGCTCGCCATCTCCGGCGACGCCGAGACCGTGGCGCTGGCCAAGCAGGTGGTGACCTCACTCTACCAACGCCTGAAACGCGGCCTTGATGTCGATCGCGGCGAAATCGACGCCGCCTTGCGCCTGGTGCGCGCCGAGGACGGGCTGGAGCCCAATCTCTTCGACGGCGCCAAGGACGGCACCGCCATCCGCACGGCACGGCGCCACATCACGCCGCGCTCGGCCATGCAGGCCAAGTACATGCGCATGCTGCACGAAAAGGAGATGGTGTTCGGCCTGGGGCCGGCCGGCACCGGCAAGACCTATCTCGCCGTGGCCGTGGCGGTGGCCATGCTGACCAAGGGAGCGGTCGACCGCATCATCCTCTCTCGCCCCGCGGTCGAGGCCGGCGAGCGCCTCGGCTTCCTGCCGGGCGACATGCGCGAGAAGGTCGATCCCTATCTGCGCCCGCTCTACGACGCCCTCAACGACATGCTGCCGGCCGATCAGGTGATGAAGCGCATGACCTCTGGCGAGATCGAGGTGGCGCCGCTCGCCTTCATGCGCGGCCGCACACTTGCCCATTCCTTCGTCATTCTCGATGAGGCGCAGAATACCACGCCGATGCAGATGAAGATGTTCCTCACGCGCCTCGGCGAAGGCTCGCGCATGGCGGTGACCGGCGATCTCTCGCAGATCGATCTGCCCACCGGCACCAAATCCGGCCTCAAGGATGCATTGGAGGCGATCGAGCACATCGACGCGATCGGCATTGCGCGCTTCAACGAGGTCGACGTGGTGCGCCATCCGCTGGTGGCGCGCATCGTCGGCGCCTATGACTCGCGCGACCGCCAGCAGGGCAAGGATCCGGGAGGTCGGGAGCCGTCATCCCGCAGCGGGAAGTGATCCCCTCGCTCGGCATCAGCGTCGCCGTCAATGCGGGCGGCTGGGAGAAGGCATTGCCGGAAGCGGCCCGGATCGGCCGCTTGACCGCCCGGCGCGGGTTGAAGGCCGGGCTTGGCCAATCCAATCCCACGACGCGCCGTCTCGGCGCTCTCGCCCGGCTGGAACTTACCCTGGTGCTGGACAGCGATCGGGGCGTGCGCCGGCTTAACCGCGTCTGGCGCGGCAAGGACCGGCCGACCAATGTCCTTTCCTTCGCCGCCATCGATGGCGGCCTGCCCAAGACTCACCCGGCGGGGATGCCGTATCATCTGGGCGATGTGGTCCTGGCACTGGAGACCCTGAAGGCCGAGGCCAGGGCACAGGGCAAGAAATTCACGCAGCACTTCCAGCACCTGGTGGCGCATGGGGTGCTGCATCTGCTGGGATTCGATCATGTGCGGGACAAGGACGCCCGCGTCATGGAGGATCTGGAACGGGTGGTGCTGGCCGGGTTCGGCTGGCCCGACCCCTATCGATCACAACTGGAAGAGAGATGAGCGACATACCGTCTAGAAACGGCGCGGCCGACGACAATGGCAAGCCGCGCCTCGGCTTCAAGAATCTCCTGAAGCTGTTCCGCCGCAAGGCGCCCAGCGAAAGCGCGCTCCGCGATGCGATCGAGGAACTGATTGAGGAAAGCGAGTCCGGCGACGACCGGGAAACGCCGCTCGATTCCAACGAATCCTCGCTGCTGCTCAATGTGCTCAAGCTCGGCGATCTCACCGCCTATGACGTGATGGTGCCGCGCGCCGACATTCGCGCCCTGCCGGCGACGGTGGATCTCAAGGGCCTGCTTCAGACGGTGCGTGAGTTCGGCCATTCCCGCCTGCCGATCTATGGCGAGGATCTCGACGACATCATCGGCATCGTCCATGTCAAGGATGTGCTGACGGCGTTCTCCGATCCGGAATCCTATCAGCTGAAGAAGATCCTGCGCGAGCCGATGTTCATCTCGCCCTCGATCCGTGTGCTCGACCTGCTGCTGCAGATGCGCCAGAACCGCGCCCATATGGCGCTGGTGGTCGACGAATTTGGCGGCATCGACGGCCTGGTTACGATCGAGGATCTGGTGGAGGAGATCATCGGCGAGATCGAGGACGAACATGACGTCGTCAAGGGTCCGCATCTGGTGAGCCGCCCCGACGGAACTCTGCTCGCCGATGCGCGCACCACGATCGAGGCCTTCGAGGAGAAGGTTGGCCCGGTGCTGACCGAGGAGGAGCGCGAGGCCGATATCGACACGCTGGGCGGGCTGGTCATGTCGCTTACCGACCGCGTGCCGATCCGCGGCGAGTTGGTGACGCATTCCTCCGGTATCGTGTTCGAGGTGCTGGATGCCGATCCACGGCGCATCAAGCGCCTCAGGGTGCGCAACCTTCCGGCCCAGAAGCCGCAAGACAAGGATTGATTCCGGTGCATCTGCTGGTCGCTCTCTGCGCGCGCTTGGGTGCGCTTTCGCCCTGGCGGCGCCGTTTCGCGGCCGTGCTTCTCGGTGCGCTGGGCGCGCTCGCCTTCGCGCCCGTTCATGCCGTACCGGCGATGGCCGTCTCGCTCATCGGCCTCTATTGGCTGATCCAGCACGCCGCCACCCGGCGGCGCGCCTTCAACGTCGCCTGGCTCTGGGGCTTCGGTCATTTCGCCGCCGGCAATTTCTGGATCGCCAATTCGTTCCTGATCGACGCCGCCAGATTCGGCTGGATGATCCCGCCGATCATCGGCGGCCTCGCCGCCTTCCTGGCGCTCTATCCGGCCCTGGTCGGCCTGGTCGTCTGGCAGCGTCACGATCTCGGCCCGCAACGCATCCTCGGTTTCGCCGGCCTCTTTACCATCGGCGAATGGGCGCGCGGCCATGTCTTCACCGGTTATCCCTGGAACCTTACCGCCTATGTCTGGGAAGTGAGCCCGGCGATGATGCAATCGGCGGCACTCTGGGGATCCTGGGGTCTCGGACTCGTCACCGTGTTTCTCTTCACCCTGCCGGCGATGTTCGGCGCGAAGATCGAACGCCGCGGCGCTGCCGCGCTCATCGCCGGACTGGTCCTGCTGGCGGGATTGTGGGCGGGGGGTGCCTGGCGCCTTGCGACGGCCAGCGCCGACCATGTTCCCGATGTGCGGCTCCGCATCGTGCAGGCCAATGTCAGCCAGGCGGAGAAAATGCAGGGCGGCCTCGGCCTCCAGCATCTCGAACGGCACGTGGCACTGACCCGAGGGACGCCCGGACTCGACCGGGTCACTCATGTGATCTGGCCCGAATCGGCCGCCAATTTCCTGCTCGACCGGGAGCCCCACCTGCGACAGTTTATCGCAAGCGCCGTCCCCCTGGGTGGTGCGCTGCTCACCGGTACAATCCGTGGTTGGCCTCAAACGGGCGAACTCGACGAGATCTGGAACTCCCTGGTGGTGGTGAACGGCGCCGGCGAGGTTCTGGCCCATGCCGACAAGGCCCATCTGGTGCCCCTGGGCGAGTACGTGCCGCTTCGGGAATTTTTTCCCTTCATCAACAAGCTGACACCCGGCACGATGGATTTTTCCGCGGCACCGACCCCCCAGACGGTCGACGTGCCGGGGGCACCGCCGGCGGGTCCTCTGATCTGCTACGAGGTGATCTTTCCCGGCGCCGTTACCGATCCGGCGCGGCGGCCGGACTGGTTGGTCAACGTTACCAATGACGGCTGGTTCGGCATCAGTCCCGGTCCCTATCAGCACTTCACCGCGGCGCGCTTTCGCGCGGTCGAGGAGGGGTTGCCCCTGATCCGTGCCGCCAATACGGGCGTGTCGGGAATCATTGATGCCTATGGTCGTGTCGAATCCCGCAGCGAACTGGGAACCGAAGCCGTTCTGGATGGTTTATTGCCGGTTGCACTGGTGCCAACACTGTTCGTCCGGTCAGGACTCTGGCTGGCGGTCATTCTGGTAATTATTAGTGTTATTCCCATGTGGCTGCGACCCCGGTCGAAATAAAGATCGCCGGTTTTTCTTGTTTCGCGTGTGGCTGATTTTTGCACCCGTATGCAGTTGTCAGCGGAAGCAATTGACCGCTTTAAGGCCATATGACAAGAGAGTTGCACCCCTGACGGGTGAAGGGACGGCATCACCCTGAGGCAGCGGCCATCCCATCGCGGCGCCCCATCGCCGATCCGATGCGGAGCGGTTCATGAGGAGAAACGAAAACATGGCAAAAGCTACCAAGCAAGCCGCCACCAAGGGACGCAAATCGTCGGGCCGCATGGCCAGCAAGGGCTTTCCCAACCCGATCGACGTGCATGTCGGCCAGCGCATCCGTCTGCGCCGGACACTGCTCGGGATGAGCCAGGAAAAGCTCGGCGAGGCGATTGGCCTTACCTTCCAGCAGGTGCAGAAATACGAGCGCGGCGCCAATCGCGTCGGTTCCAGCCGTCTGTTCGATCTCGGCCGCGTGCTCGATGTGCCGATCTCCTATTTCTTCGAGGACATGCCCAACAGCGTCCAGGAAAAGAGCCCCTCAAAATTGATGGGCGTGGCCACCCCGGCGCCGGTCGACTACGAGCCGGACCCGATGGCCAAGCGCGAGACCCTGGAACTGGTGCGCGCCTATTACAAAATTCCCCAGGCTTCCGTGCGCAAGCGGATCTTCGAACTGACCAAGACCCTGGCCAAAAGCGCCGGCGCCGACGAAGACTGATCCGCCGGCGCCGGGCTCGCAGGGGCCCGATTCGAGCCCCGGGGGACCCGCATTGGCGCAGGCAAAACCCGCTTGACCCCGGAATCCCCCTCAACCATGATCCCGGCCGCGCCGCGGCCGGGATTTTCCTAGGAATCGAGGCGGGAATCGGGGCAACTCCAGTCGGAGCGACCCTAGGTGCCCCACCCGACCCACCCCACCCGCTGAAGCCAATGTGAACGTGCCGAACCTTAATTGAGCGGGAAACAGCCTCGTGTCCAAATCCTCCTATCTTTTCACCAGCGAAAGCGTGTCCGAAGGCCATCCGGACAAGCTGTGCGACCGGGTCTCCGACAGCATCGTCGACCTCTACCTCGCCGCCGATCCGGAGGCGCGCGTCGCGCTGGAGACCCTCGCCACCACCAACAAGGTGGTGCTGGCGGGCGAAGTGCGCGGTCCCGCCTCGATCACCCATGAGACGCTGAAAGAGACCGCCCGACAGGCGATCAAGGCCATCGGCTACGAGCAGGAAGGCTTCCACTGGAAGACCGCCGACATCGATTGCTATGTGCATGCCCAATCCGCCCATATCGCCCAGGGCGTCGACGCTGCCGGCAACAAGGACGAAGGTGCCGGCGACCAGGGCATCATGTTCGGCTATGCCTGCAAGGAAACGCCCAGCCTTATGCCGGCGCCGCTGCAATATTCCCACCAGATCCTGAAGCTGATGGCCGATGCGCGCCATTCCGGCGCGGTCAAGGGCTTCGGCCCGGATTCGAAGAGCCAGGTGACGCTGCTCTATGAAAACGGCAAGCCGGTGAAGGCGACCTCGGTGGTGGTGTCCACCCAGCATGCCGAGGAGCTTGAGCAGAAGCAGGTGCGTGAGCTGGTGCGCCCCTTCGTCGAGCAGGTGCTGCCCAAGGGCTGGTTCCCAAAGGAAGAAGAGTTCTACGTCAACCCGACCGGCAAATTCGTGATCGGCGGTCCCGACGGCGATACCGGCCTTACCGGCCGCAAGATCATCGTCGACACCTATGGCGGCGCCGCTCCCCATGGCGGCGGCGCCTTCAGCGGCAAGGACCCGACCAAGGTGGATCGCTCCGCCGCCTATGCCGCGCGCTATCTCGCCAAGAACGTGGTGGCTGCCGGCTTTGCCGACAAATGCGCGATCCAGGTCGCCTATGCGATCGGCGTCTCCAAACCGCTCTCGGTCTATGTCAACACCTACGGCACCGGCACGGTGGACCAAGAGAAGATCGTGCCAGTACTGGTCGAACTGATGGATCTCAGCCCCCGCGGCATCCGCCAGCATCTCGGCCTCAACCGTCCGATCTACGCGCGCACCGCCGCCTATGGCCATTTCGGTCGCGAGCCGGAAGCTGATGGCGGCTTCTCCTGGGAGAAGCTCGACCTCGTCGACGGGCTGCGGGCGGCCCTCGGCTAAGCCGGTCCCGACGATGAGCGACAAAGACGCCGCGGCGCCGGATGGAACGGCGCCGCGGCGAAATTTTTATGGCCGCCGCCAGGGCCGCCCCTTGCGCGATAACCGCAGGCGGCTGATGGAGACGCTGCTGCCAGCCATCGCCATCTCGCTGGACGGGAAGGAACTCGATCCCGCGACGCTATTTCCACCCGAGCGCCGCGACATCTGGCTGGAGATCGGTTTCGGCGGCGGCGAGCATCTCGCCGCGCAGGCCGCGAACCATCTCGAGATCGGCTATATCGGCTGCGAGATCTTCCTCAACGGCATCGCCTCGGCGCTCGCCCATATCGACCAGCAGAAGCTAGCCAATGTGCGCATCTATCCCGAGGATGTGCGCGACCTCCTCGGTGTACTCAAGCCGCAGAGCTTCGCGCGGATCTTCCTGCTCTTTCCCGATCCCTGGCCCAAGGCGCGCCATGCCGCCCGGCGCTTCGTCAACCAGGCCAATCTCGACATCGTTGCGCGCCTGCTCAAGCCCGGCGGCGAGTTCCGCATCGGCAGCGACGATCCCACCTATGTTTCCTGGGTAATGATGCACATGGCGCGGCGGAAGGATTTCGTCTGGCTGGCGGAATGTGCTTCAGACTGGCTCGTCCGCCCCGCCGATTGGCCCCCCACCCGCTACGAGCAAAAGGCGATCCGCCAGGGCCGCACGCCGCATTACTTCAGGTTTCGGCGGGTTTAGTTCGTCCCCTACTTCGTGGTTGCAGCCGATACAATTTTGTGCGATTACAAATTTTACGATTAAATGTATGGGTGAGCGCGCCATGCCTGAGCAATTTCCGGCAACCGTCGAGGAGCAGTTCAACCGTGGACGCAACTTGATCTATGGCTATGGCGTTGAACCGGATATTGCGAAGGGTGCCCATTGGCTGGAGCAAGCTGCGGCACAGAACTTTGCACGGGCGTTCATTGAATTGGGATGCATGCATTTTCACGGCCGCCACTACCCGGCAGATCAACAGCGCGGCCTGGAACTTGTGCGACGGGCGCTTTCCCTCGGACACACAGACGCCCTGAACACGCTCGGAATACTCTACTCACTGAAGGAGTTTCCGACCTTCGATATGGCCATAGCGCGCGACTACTTCCGGCAGGCAGCCGAGGCCGATGATTACTATGGCCTCTTCAACCATGCCCTGGAGTTGGAGATGGAGGGCCGTTACGCCGAAGCGGTCAAATGGTATCGCCGCGCCGTTGAGCAGAGTCATGATACGGCGCACTACCGTCTCGCAGGATTGCTCGCCGACGGAAAGGGTGTGCCACAGGATATCGAGGAGGCTTGTCGGCTTTACGACTTTGCCGGCGACGAACTGCAGTACCCGCTGGGCTACTTCGGCTATGCGCGCCTGCATGACGACCCGAAATACGGCCGGCAGGACCTGGAGACAGCCGCCGGCTTCTACTTTCTGGCAGCCGACAAGGGCATCGCTCAGGCGCAGCTGCGCTACGCGGAGCTGGCCGAACTCGGCTACGGCGATCCGGACAATCCCTATGATCCCTATGTTTGGACGCGGGTCGCCATGGAGCACTTGGAAGAAGAGGACATGGCGCGCGCTCAGGCGACGCTGGAACGGATCAAGAGCAAGCTGAGTACCGAACAACTGGCTGAAGCGGAAGCCGAGGCCCTCAGCACAATCGACTTCCTGCGACCATTTGGCCGCTGCTGAGCGCGATTTACGCCGCCTGCTGCCACTCGATGCCCCTGGGCGAAGGCGTGAAGATTTCGACGCCGGTCTCGGTGACGCCGACCGAATGCTCGAACTGCGCCGACAGGGACTGATCCCGTGTCACCGTGGTCCAGCCGTCGGCCAGGATCTTCACCTCGGCCTTGCCGGCATTCAGCATCGGTTCGATGGTGAAGATCATGCCAGGCTCCAGCACCACGCCGGTACCGGGCTTGCCGTAGTGGAGAACCTGCGGTGCG
>JAEUKV010000197.1 GCA_016794165.1 Rhodospirillaceae bacterium | reverse complement strand
GGTATCCGGGTCGAAGAAGCCGCGGATATCGGGTCGATTGGCTTGGCTCATGGTCTGGTTCCTCTTCGGTTTCGCTGGCGGACTCTAAGGGCACTGATTCGGTGTGAAATTTTCCTGTCGGTCACGGGGGACCGTTGCGCGGGGTCAAATCATCGGGTGCCGTCCTCGGCGCAGGCTGGTTCGCAATAGGCGGCGTACAGGAACTCGATCAACCGCCGCACATCGTCCCGGGTAAGGCCGTAGAGCACGTTCTGCCCGACCCGCCTTGGCGAGACGATGCCGTCCTTGCGCAGCAGGGCCAGTTGCTGCGACACCGCCGGCTCGCGCATCCTGGTCAGCCGCGCCAGTTCCGAAACCGGCTTCTCCCCCTCCGCCAGCTGGCAGAGAATCAGCAGCCGCTTGGGGTTGCCCAGCGATTTCATCAGTTCACTGACGGTCTGCGCCGTTTCCAGCATGGCTTCCATCTGCATACCTGCATATATCTGCAGAAATGCAGGCGATGACAAGAAGGATCTTGGCCAGGAGCCCGCGTCAGTTTGGCGCGGGACTCAGGCGTCGAACCCCTGGAATTGCATCGAGAAGATGGCGAGGCAGATGGGCGGCAGGGGCTCCCGATCGGGCACCACCAGGCCAACCTGGCGGCTGACGTCGGGCTCGGTAAGATCGAGGGCAACGGCGCCAGACGGCATGCCGAGGACCTGGATGAGGGATTTGGGCACGATGGAGGACAGCCGGCCCGAGCGCACATGGGCGCAGAGATTGACCACCGAATTGGTCTCCAGCTGCGGCCTGGGCGCGCAATCCAGTGACTTGAAGATACCGTCAATGATGCGCCGGTTCTGCATGTTGGGGGTAAGCAGGCAGAGCGGCAGATCCGCCGCCTCGCGCCAGGTGGCCTTGGCAGCCCCACCCAAGGGTCCGTGTTCGGGGGTGAGCAACACATAGCGCTCGGCATAGAGCGGGCGCTGCAGCACGCCCTTCATCGGCTCGTTCTCGAGATAGGTGATGCCGGCATCGAGTTCGAAATGGTCGAGGCCCTGCTGGATCTCGGCCGAGCTGGTCGACCAGACCGTGACCTTGACCTGCGGATGGCGGTCATAGAGCGGATCGGTCACCAGCGGCACCAGGGGCAGGGCGGAGGGGATGACGCCGATGCGCAGATTGCCGGTGAGGCCGCGCTTGGCGTTCTGGATGCCCTGGCGCAGGGAATCGTAATCGGACAGAATCCGCCGCGCCCACAGCAGCACCTCCTGGCCTTCCGGCGTGAAGGCCTTGAAGCGCTTGTCGCGCTCCACCAGTGGCACGCCGAGCTCTTCCTCCAGCTGCTTCAGGGCGGTGGAGAGGGCGGGCTGGGTGATGTTGCAGGCGGCGGCCGCCCGGGCGAAATGCCGCTCGCGGGCAAGGGCCACCAGATAGACGAGCTGCCGGACCAGCATGGCGTTCCTCTATCTTGTCGTCACGTCCGCACCAAGTGCGGGCCTGACGACAGATTTGGACGCCTCGGGGTCACGCGCTCTTCTGCAGATTCGACTGCTGCGCCGCCAGTTGCTTCAGCGCGGCGAGGGCGAGGGGTTTCAGCCCGGCGCCGCCGGCGGCGAGATGCTCGAAGATGCCCTGGCGCATGCGCGGGTCCCAGAATTTCCTGATATGGGTGGCGACACCCTCGACGGCCTCGGCCTCGGGATAGCTCTGGAAGAAATCGGCGATCTGGTTCGCCATCGAGACCAAGCGATCGTTGTTCACGCGCCAGACTCCCTTGTGATGCGTTCCGGGTGACTGACGGCAAGGAGCGAATCGCTGCGCGCCAGGGCCGCCAGGGTGAGGTTGCTGGACTCCGCGAGGCGCCGTGCCATCAGGGTGGGCGCCGAAACCGCGACCAGCACATGGAAGCCGGCGATGACCGCCTTCTGCACCATCTCGACCGAGCAGCGGCTGGTGATCACGGCAAAACCGCGGGCGGGGTCGATTCCGGCCGCCCCGACCGCGCCGATCAGCTTGTCGAGCGCGTTGTGGCGCCCGACATCCTCGCGCAGCAGCAGGAGCGCGCCGTCGCCGTCGCAGAAGGCCGCCGCGTGCAGGGCGCGGGCCTTGGCATTGTGAACCTGCGCCGCTGGCAGCGCGGCAAGCGCGCGCTGGATTGCCGCGAGCGCCACCCGGCCGCCATCGGCCAAATGGGAACCCGGCAGGCGCGGCAGATCGCGCGCCACCTGTTCCAGGCTGTCGATGCCGCAGAGGCCGCATCCGGTGCGCCCGGCCATGGTGCGGCGTCGTTCCTTCAGCCGCCAGAAGGATTCCGGGGCGAGATCGATCTTGAGCTCGATGCCCTTTTCATGAGGCACCGCTTCCACGTCGCGGATCTCGTCCGCCCGCTCGATGATGCCTTCGCTCAGGGAAAAGCCGCGGGCGAAATCCTCAAGATCGGCGGGGCTCGCCATCATCACGGCGTGAGAGACGCCGTTATAGACCAGCGCCACCGGCACCTCCTCGACCAGCATCTCCAGCCGGTCGAGCTCGTTGCCGTCGAAATCAAGCTGCCGCAGATTGACCGGCGCCGTCACCGGCGGCATCTCTGCCGCCGTCGGCGTTTCGTCATCCCGGCGTGGTCGTGACTTCGTCATTCGGCTGCCGTGGCGATGCGGCGCGAGGCGTCGCGGAACAGGGCGTATTCGCGCTGCCATTCCGATTGGTGGTTGGAGAGGCGCACTTCCACCGCCGTTACCTTGTATTCCGGACAATTGGTCGCCCAGTCCGAGAAGTCGGTGGTGATGAC
>JAEUKV010000179.1 GCA_016794165.1 Rhodospirillaceae bacterium | reverse complement strand
GAGGCGATCGCATCGCGTACCTCGGCATGTCGCGGCAGCGATTGCGTGCGTGCCCCTTTCTTGTGGCTCGACATCCTGAAGCTGAACATCAAGGCGGATTCGATGACATGGCCGGTGGAGGCCAGGAACGGGTTGCCCGTGGCCGCTAGGATTGCCTGATGAAACCGCAGATCGCTGACGAGGCTTTCCGGGCTGTCTTCCTCGGCCAGCGCCATGCGGTCGTAGGCCTCGCCGATCCGGATGAGGTGCTGAGGCGTCGCGCGCTGCGCGGCGAGGGCCGCCGCCGCCGGCTCGACTATTCGCCGCAACTCCGAGAGGGCCACGGCATAACTCTCGGCATCCGGCGAGGCGATGCCCCAGGCCAGGATGTCCGGGTCGAGCATATTCCAGTCTTCGCGCTGATTCACGCGCGTGCCGACTTTCGGCCGGGAGTCGACCAGTCCCTTCGCGGCCAGGACCTTGATAGCCTCGCGCAGCACTGGGCGACTGACCTGCAATTGATCGGACAAGGTCGATTCACTCGGCATGATTTCGCCCGGCGCAAAGACACCGCACAGAATGCGACCACCGACTTCATGCAGGATCTGGCGATGCGTGCTGCGTCGCACGAACGCTTCGCGATGATCGCGCCTTGACAGCACGGGCCCCTCCCACCTGACGATCGCGAGCCGGGTAGCCATACCCTAGGCCGAGTCCGCGTCGCGGCAGCGACAGTTATTGTTCTTGGCGGACGGCGTCGCAGGGCCGCTCGCTTTTTTTGTCATACAATATGTTTATTGCCTCAACCCGGGGACAGGAGTCAAGGCGGCTTTGGGGAGGAGCGCACCTCTGTCAGGTCGCCGGCGCCCGTACCTCAGCGAGGCTGGCATGGCACCGTGACCGTGGCGCCTGACCCAGGTCGATCTCGGCATCGCGGAACTCGCAAGACCAGAATTCCTGTTTTGTCAGGCCAGAAGCGCTGCCGCGCCACCCCAATTGTGCTGTGCCAATAATCAGCACCATTGCAGCGCCAAGCTTTCCCGGAACAGGCGCGGCTCGGACCTGATTGCCGGAAAGGCCCGCAACTCGGGGGTTGAACCCGGCGATGCCTCATGGCTCTATCGGGCGAAGGCTGGCAAGTACCCAGTTCGATCAATGAGTAGGATAATTCAATGGCGACATGTGGCGAGCTTCTGGTGCAATTGCTGGAAGCCTATGGCGTAGAGATGGTGTTCGGCATCCCCGGAGTGCACACGGTCGAACTCTATCGCGGCCTTCCCCAGACCAGGATCCGCCACGTAACACCACGCCATGAGCAAGGCGCCGGTTTCATGGCCGACGGCTATGCGCGGGTCAGCGGCAAGCCGGGCGTCTGCTTCATCATCACCGGCCCCGGCATGACGAACATCCTCACCGCAATGGGTCAGGCCTATGGCGATTCCGTGCCCATGCTAGTGATCTCGTCGGTCAATCGCACCGAACAGCTGGCCATGGGCGACGGCCGCCTGCACGAGCTTCCTTCGCAGCGCAACATGGTGGCTGGCGTCGCTGCCTTCAGCCATACGCTGCTGCGTCCGGAGCAGCTGCCGCAGGTGATCGCGCGCGCCTTTGCCATTTTCCGCAGCGGCCGCCCCCGCCCGGTCCACATCGAAATTCCGATCGACGTGATTACCATGCAGGTCGAGGCGAAGGCGATCGTCGCCCCGCGTCACGTCCCTGCGGGCCCTGCCCCACGCCATGCCGATCTCGACGCGGCCGTCTCTCTGCTGCGCGGGGCAAAGTCTCCCCTGCTGGTGCTGGGTGGCGGTGCCACCGATGCGGCGCAAGCAGCGCGATCTCTCGCGGAACATCTGGATGCCCCCGTCATCCATACCGCCAATGCCAAGGGCATCCTGCCGCCGGGCCATCCGCTCCGCGCCGGCGAGAACATGGCCAATCCACCGGTTTCCCGCGCCATCCGCGAGGCCGATGTGGTGCTGGCCATTGGCACCGAATTCGGCGAGACGGAAATGTATCCCGAAAACGACCCGCTCACTTTCACCGGCAAGCTGATCCGCATCGATATTGACCCGGAACAATTGGTGCGCGGCTTCGACGCACATCTTCCTATCGTCGCCGATGCCAGGGCAGCGCTTGAGGACATCACCCGGGCGCTGGGCGTCGGCAAGACCAAAGCTGATCCCCAATCACCCGGCGCCAGACGTGCCGCCACGACCCGCACGGAATCGAAGAAGCACTGGTGGCCTGCTGTGCACCGCCACCAGAGGATCATCGAGGTGGTGAGCACCGCTCTTCCCGACATGATCCTGGTCGGTGACTCCGCCGAATCCGTCTACGCCCTCAACCAGAGCTACGAGGCACCTCGCCCACGCTCGTATTTCAGTTCGTCGACCGGTTACGGAACGCTGGGGTATGGTCTTCCTGCCGGGCTGGGCGCCAAGCTGGCCGCACCGGATCGCCCCGTGGTGGTCCTGGTGGGCGACGGCGGCCTGCAATTCACCATCGGGGAACTGGCGGCGGCCGTCGAGGCCGCCGTGCCGCTCATCATCCTGTTGTGGAACAATGACGGCTATGGCGAGATCAAGAACTACATGGTCGACCGCCAGATCCATCCCATCGGCGTCGATATCTTCACGCCTGACTTTCAGGCCATCGCCAGGGGCTTCGGCTGCGAAGCCCGCCGACCGGCCAGCTATGCCGAACTGGGCGAGGAAATGCAGGCCGCCAATGTTCGCAGCATACCGACCGTGATCGAACTCAGGGCGGATGACGCCTTCTTGACCTGAGCCCAGCTCTGACCCAGCGTCAGGCCTCTTTGGCCGACTGACGCAGGATCATCACGTTGCAGCGCGTCTCGGCGAGGACAACAGAGGCGGTGGCGGCATCGACCAGATCCTCGGACAGAATGACCAGTTCGCACTGCAACTCGGTGAAGCGCTGCGCGATGCCGTGGCCCGATTCCGGAGCGATGAGCTGTTCGCAGCGAACGCGCGACGCCGCGAAGTCGGGCAACATGAAAGGATCGAGCGGTCCGCCTGCCTGGTGGCGCCGCAGGATCACCAGCGACCCGTCGCGGGGCGACGCCAACCTAGCCGCCAGGCGGATCGACAAGGCACCACCCATGCCGCCGTCCACCACACTGCCGATCACGCCATGCATCGCGAAGCGCCGACGCAGGATCAGGAGGGAACTGCCGGCCGACAGCTCCCTCGCGCCATAGCGGGAAGAGGAGCGCAGACCGAACTGGATTTTTCCGGCAAGCGGTCGCGACGCCCCTTCAAGCACCAGTAGGTCGCCTGGTCCCAATCCCAGCTCACCCGGCTTCGACCC
Source organism: Rhodospirillaceae bacterium (assembly GCA_016794165.1). Lineage (GTDB taxonomy): Bacteria > Pseudomonadota > Alphaproteobacteria > Dongiales > Dongiaceae > Dongia. The sequence goes on along the minus strand of JAEUKV010000179.1, from coordinate 10,099 downwards.
ACCGCGCCCGGTGGCGCAGGTTGCAACGATGCCGCGCTGACCGGCAGCCTCCTTCAGCCAGACCTGCGCCCGCCGCGCCTGTACCTGGAACGACGCCTGCATCAGCCTGCGATCGAATGATCGCGTGGCAAGGTTGCCGAGTTCCCAATGCGGCGCGAGAGCGAGGTCGGCCAGATCCAGCAGCGACTCGTCCTCCAGGAAGATCACATGCAATCCGGAGCCAAGTCCCTGCGCGAGTTCTGCCGCCGCGGCAATCGCCGCCTCGTGATCGCCACCAGGATCAAGCGCCAGGACAACGCGATTGAACTCCGGAGGGTTCATTTTGGCGCCCGACCGTTGCGGGTCCCATCGTCGGACCAGCGCCGGTGACTGGCCGCGAGTGTGGCAAGGCGTCGGGCCACGCGCCCATTGACACTGTCCGGCGGATACTCGCCGGCGATCGACATCTCGCCGGCTGGCAGGCCCGTCAATATCTCGATCCCCTGGTCGATCGTATCGATCGCAAAGATGTGAAACTTGCCTGCCTGCGAGGCCGCCACGACATCGCTTCGCAACATGAGATTTGCCGCATTCGCCCGCGGGATAATGACGCCCTGCGAACCGGTGAGCGGGGAAAGCTGGCAGACGTCGAAGAACCCCTCGATCTTGTCGTTGACGCCACCGATCGCCTGCACCTGACCGCGCTGGTCCACCGATCCGGTCACGGCAATGGATTGCTTGATCGGCAAATCGGCGATGGCCGAGAGCAGGGCGTAGAGTTCGGCCGAAGAAGCACTGTCTCCCTCAATTTCCCCATAGGATTGCTCGAAGACGATACTAGCGTTGAGCGCCAGCGGTTGCCGATAGCCGAAGCGGGCACCGAGAAAGGCGGAGAGGATAAGGACACCCTTTGAGTGCAGCGGGCCACCAAGTTCGGTTTCCCGCTCAATGTCAATCACCTGGCCACGGCCAAGCTGAATCTGCGCCGTGATGCGGCTCGGGCGGCCGAATTCGACGCCACCAATCGAGACCACCGACAGGCCGTTGATCTGGCCGACCTGCGCGCCGGTGGTCTCGATGCGCAGGGTCTTGCGGGCGACCATTTCATGATATCGCCGGTAGAGTCGGTCGGCACGCCGGCGCCGGGCGTCGATCGCCGCCTGCACGGACGCCCCACCGACTTCCGCCGTGCCGGCAGCCAGCGCGAACTGATCCGCTTCCCGGACCAGGTCGGACAGCGAACCAATGCCGGTCGAGAGCTTCTGCGCGTCACCGGACAATCGGGAAGCATGTTCAATCACCCGCGCGACGGCGCCACTGTCAAAGGGGCGCAGCTTCTCCTTCTCGACGATCGACGCAACCAGGGCTGCATACTGCCGGATTTCCTCCGGCCGGCGATCGACCTCTTCCTCGAAATCGGCCGCGATCTTGAACAGGCCGGCGAAGTCAGGATCAAGCTCGGATAGCAGGTAATAGAGACGCGGCGAGCCAATCAGGATCACCTTGACGTCCAACCGCATGGGCTGGGGTTGCAGCGAGACCGTGCTGGCCAGGCTCAGCAGTTGCTCAATTGATTCAATCCGCACTTCGCCGGCACGCAGGGCTCGCTTGAGGGATTCCCAGGCAAACCCGTTTAGCAGCACCTTCTCCGCGTCCAGTATCAGATAACCGCCATTGGCGCGATGCAGGGCGCCCGGCACCAGCAGATTGAAATCGGTGAGCAGCGTCCCCATGCGAGCCACATGCTCGATCCGCCCAACCAGGTTTTGGTGGGTCGGGTTATCTTCATATATTACGGGCGCGCCTTCGATAGCGCCGTTGTCAACCATGACGTTGACCTGGTATCGCCGGAAGGTCGGTGCTGCGGCCGGCGCGCCGTCGCCCAGGGCATCGGGGGCCCCGCGTTCGCCGCGCGTTGCCGTCAGAAAGTCGTCGGCATTGTGCTGGATGTCCCGCTCCACCGCCGCCAGATAGTCAAGCACCGGCGGCAGGTCCTGATAGCGCGCGCGCACTTCGTTGATGGGCAGGCTAATCACGGCTGCGACGGTCTCGCGATTGAGCTGACGCATGGCATCGCGCATCTCGCGCTCCCAGGTCGGGATCTGCCGCACGATGGTCTCAAGCTCAGCCTGCAACTTCTCGATCTTTTCGCGAATCTTTCCCTGCTCAGCTTCAGGCAAGGCCTGAAAATCCGATGGCCGAATCGGCTCTTTGTTCTTGAGTGGCGCCAGCGTCAGCCCGAATGACGTTCTCAGCAGCGCGACATCCTGCGCCTCGGCCCGTTGGCGCAGATCCTCGAAAGCTTCCTCGTGCTGTGATTTCATTTGCTGTTCAAGCGCGTCGCGGCGGGTGCGATAGTCCTCGCGCTCGAAAGCTGCCGGCAGGGCAATGGACAAGTCTTCGATCAGGTGCCGCATGTCCTGGCGCAAGGTGACGCCACGACCGGCGGGGAGCCGCAGGATCGTCGGCTGATGCGGCTCAGCGAAGTTGTTGATGTAGCACCAGTCGTCCGGACGTGGCGCGCCGGCTGCTGCCTGGTGCAGGAAATTCTGTACCAGGGTGTGCCGGCCGCTTCCGGCGGGGCCGAGCACGAAAATATTGAAACCTGCAGGACGCATGCCGATGCCGAATTGCAGCGCCTCGATGGCGCGGCTCTGGCCGATTGCCAGCGGGGTCATCGCAGGCATTTCCTCGCTGCCTGCCGAAGCTGCCAGATCATCGACCCTGCAGGAGCGATAGAGCGCCGCAGCGGGCAGCAGCGCAAGCCGAGCTGCTTCGCTCACCAGATCGGCTGGCAGCGTCACCATCGCAGCTGCGGGTTGAAGTTCGTGCCCGTTGCCTCCCATGCGACTTCCTCTCATTGGCTGGTTGCAGGGTAGCCAATAATGAACACCGCGGACTTGATCTAAATCAAGGCGCCCGCAATCGGCGTCGGTGCATTAGTTGTTCTCCGAACAGGTCACCGGAACAGAAAGGAGACTGGCTTGCCAAGTCCTGCTGGGATCAGCCTTCTCGCCCGCGTCCTTTTGGCGGCCTATCTTGGCATCTGGGGCCTTCTGGCCATTGATCCGGTTAACAGATTCGACTGGCTGCTGGAGAACCTCCTGGTGTTCCTACTCGGCCTTGGCCTCTATCTCGGCCGCCATCGTATCCAGTTGTCAACGTTCTCCATCTGCTGCCTTTTCATCTTCATGGTCGTGCATGCCGTCGGCGCCCACTACACGTATTCGCTGGTCCCGTATGACACTTGGCTCCGGGTCATTGACTGGCCCGAGTTTGGTGATGGTTCCGGCGCTGGCCGGAACCAGTTCGACCGTTTCGCGCATTTTCTGCACGGCCTATTGCTGACCTTTCCGGTCCGCGACGTGCTGATCCGGAACTGGTCGGCCCGCGGCAGATGGGCCTATTTGCTGCCAGCTGCCTTGATCATGCTGCTCTCTGCCACATATGAACTTGTTGAATGGATTGCCGCCGAGATCGTCAATGAGGATGCCGGCATCGCATTCGTGGGTGCCCAGGGTGATGTCTGGGATGCACAGAAGGACATGTCGCTGGCCTTCCTGGGCGCCGTCACTGCAATGTCTGCCGGCTGGTTGTACCGACGCCTGTTCGAGTCGCGATCCCGGTCCCGCGCATCTTTCAACAGCACTAAATCGAAGCCATGACCGTGCCATCTCGCCATCGCTGGATCTTGTCGTGTTTGCTGGCTGTCTTGGGGGCATGCACCCAATCGATCGCCCAGCCGACGACACCCATGGGCGTGACAAGCACCGGCGATCAGACAACGACAGCGGAGGACCGTGCCCCGGCCGCCCCACCGCCGGTGGCGCCCGCGAGGCATTCCGCCGATGCCGAGATTGCGCGCCTTCAGGAAGCCGTCGCCACCTATCGCGCAATTGCGACGGCGGGTGGTTGGCCCATCGTTCCTGCGGGTCCGGCGCTGAGACCCGGTATGAGCGACGCGCGCATTGTCACATTGCGGGCACGACTGCGGATCACCGGTGACAGCGCAGCCGAGAACGCAGTACCCGAAGCTGCCGTCCAGCAGGTTTTCGATCCAGCACTTGCGGAAGCGGTTCGCCGATTTCAGACCCGCCACGGTTTGGAAGTCGACGGCATCGTCGGCAAGGAGACGTTGGCGGCTCTCAACGTTCCAGTCCTGGCACGACTGGATACATTAAATGCCAATCTAGAGCGGTTGCAGCGCGAACGGCGGCAATGGGGCGACCGCTTCATCGTCGTCAACACGGCCGCCGCCCAGTACCGTCTGGTCGATGGCGCCGTCGTCATCTTCGACCGGCCCGTGATCGTGGGCCGGCCCGATTGGCCGACACCGCGTCTGGATGGAGTGATTCGGGAGTTGGAACTGCACCCGGCCTGGGTGGTGCCGCCAAACATTGCCCGCCGGGAAATCCTGCCGCGTGTCCGCAGCGATCCCAACTACCTGTCAAAGCACAACATGCGTATCGTTGACGGCATGATCCGCCAGGCGCCGGGTCCCGGCAATCCACTCGGCAAGGTGAAGTTCATCTTTCCAAACGACGAGAGCATCTATCTGCACGATACCAACAACCCGGCTCTCTTTGCGCGCGCCGCGCGCCATCTCAGCCATGGCTGCGTGCGCGTTTCCAACGCGGTCGAGTTGGCAGGATATCTGCTGCGGGATGACCCGGCCTGGCCGAGTGTGCGTTTGGATGCACACCTCGCTTCCGGCGACACCGAGCGCATCACCCTGCGCCAGCCGATCCCTGTTCATCTGGTCTACGATACGGCCTGGGTCGATGCCGACGGCACCGTCCAGTTCCGAGCCGACATCTATCGGCGCGATCTCGTATCCCAGCGCGCCGCAGTCTTGACTGCCGGTGCCTGCCCGGACTGGCGAGGATAGCATCGCGGCTGCACTGTCAGAGTGGCCAGACCAGCAGAAGCATCGGTACCGCCACGGCGACGACAATAACCTCCAACGGTAGACCAAGGCGCCAGTAGTCGCCAAAATGAAATCCGCCAGGCCCAAGAATGAGGGTGTTGTTTTGATGCCCGATGGGTGTCAGGAAGGCGCAGGATGCGCCGATGGCGACGGCCATCAGGAAGGGGTCCCCACTGACACCGAGTTGACTTGCCGTGTTGAGCGATATCGGCGCCATTACCGCTGCCGTCGCGGCATTGTTCATGAAGTCCGATAGTGTCATCGTAACGATCAGAATCAGCACCAGGGCAATCACCGCATTGCCGCGCGCGATTCCGTCCAGAAGCCATCTGGCGATCAGGTCGGCGGCACCGGTCGTAGCCATCGCGCCGGCGACTGGAATCAGGGCGGCAAGCAGCACGATTACCGGCCAATCGATCGATTCATAGACGCTGCGAGCCGACATCACGTTCATCACCATGAAGGCCAGCAGCCCCGCGCCGAAACAGATGGCGACCGGCGCCAGGCCAACCGAAGCCGCAGCAATGGATCCGATCATGATAACGCTGGCGACCAGGGCATTGCGCGAATTCGGAATGCGCAGGGCGCGTTCGGCAAGGGGAACGCATTCGAACAAGGCGCCAAACTCACGCAACGCCTCAACGGTCCCCTGCATGAGGAGCACGTCGCCGGCCGCAATGGGCAAGGTGCGCAGGCGGGACATCGATCTTTCACCCTGCCGCGAGACGGCAAGCAGGTTGATACTGTAGCGACTGCGCAAGCGTATGTCGCTCGCCGAGCGGCCGATGAATGGCGAGCCCGGCAGGACGGCCAGTTCACTGAGAACGATGTCCTTGGATTGTATGGCCTTGCTGGGTTTAGGCGCATCGGCCACGGACTCCGTTTTGTGCCCGTCCTCTAGTGGCCCATCGCTCTTGGCACTTTCGCCGGCAGTGTGTACCTCTTCCTCAAGCTTCAGTCCCAGTGATGTCAGGACGGAAGCAAGGCTTTCCGGTTCGGCCTCTATGGTAAGAATGTCGCCGCTGCGCACCTCACGGAACAGTCCGGGTGCCGGAATGCGCCGCTCATCACGGACCAGCCCGATCACCTGAGCGTCCGCCTCCTCCAGCATCTTGTCGATCTCGCGCAACGACATGCCGACAATCTTGCTGTTTTCCCCGACACGCGCCTCGGTAAGATAGGAGCCTGTCTCGAACCCCTCGATTCCGGTTCGTCGCCGGGTCGGCACCAGCCATCGGCTGAAGGCGATCACAAAGGCGATGCCTGTCAGCGCCACCGCAAGGCCCACGGGCGTGAAATCGAACATCCCGAATCCACTCGCGCCGTCGCTCGAGCGAAAGGTGGCAATAATCAGGTTTGGTGGCGTGCCTATGAGGGTCGTCATGCCACCGAGGATGGATCCGAACGCAAGCGGCATAAGGATCTTTCCTGGCGGAAGTTCCTCACGCGCAGCTATCTGTGCCGCCACCGGCATGAGCAGGGCCAGCGCGCCGACGTTGTTCATGAAACTGGAAAGAAGCGCTGCGAGACCGACCAGCACGGTGGTCGACAGGAATGGGCTGCCGGATTTGGGGAGCACGATGCGCATCATTCCATCGACGGCGCCGGAAACCTGCAATCCCTTGCTCAACGCGAGGACACAGGCGACCGTAATCACGGCAGGATGTCCAAATCCCAGAAAGGCGCCGTCCGCCGGCACCAGCCCGGCCGCCACGCATGCCAGCAGAGACGCCAGTGCCACCATATCGTGACGCCAGCGGCCCCACAGAAACATGGCAACCGTGACAGACAGAATAAGGATAATGACGAGCTGATCCTGCGTCATGACACTGAACAATGGCGATCTCCTCGCTCCTCGGATGCGGCAAACCACTCCGACACGGATCGATCGCTGCTGGCAAGGCATTTTGTGGTTCGATGGTCGCAGGCTGTCGATCGCGGCCCGCGGCCAGCCCGAGATGCGGGTCGCAGCAAGGCGGCCCCGCACCGATCAGGAGGCGGGGCCGTCGAGCATCGGTAGGGTGGAGATCAGCGCTTCTCGCAGCGGCGGTTCGCAATGACATCCCTCCCGCATGCGCCACTTAGCGCGCAACGCAGATGGGAGGCTTCAACTCATCTGCCACCGCCTGAATGGCTCGCCGGTTGAAGACCGATCCGGGGTCCTTTCGGATCGCTGTCAGAACGTCGTCGCCGTGTCTAGGCCGAGGGCAATGCGGCCGGCAAATTCCTGCTGCGGACCGTCCTGCATGGGATGGAAGCGGGCGCCCTGAATGTCGCGGAAACGCCGTTCGAGCCCATTGTCGCGGTAGAAGGCTGCGCCACCGGCTGTTTCCATGGCGAGGTCGACGGCCGCGATGGCATGCCGTGCGACCAGCGCTCGCCCGATCATGATCTCGTTGGTCGTGCCAGGCGACGGGTTGCCACGTTGTGCGGCTGCCAGCATGGCACCGTGGGCGTATTGCGCGGCGCGCAGTTCGACCTCCATCCGTCCAGCGAGCTCGGTTACATGCCGGCTCTCGCGGCGCTTTTGCGCCATCGCCACCGCAAGGTCCCGCGCGCTCTCGGCAACACCCAGATAGGCGGCGTAGATCAGCGGAAAGGCGATCATGGCAATGATGTGGAAGAGTGGATGCCACTCGCCCGCCTTGCGCCGCAGGGCGACACCCGCATCCGGCACGACATGGCCGTTGATCACGACATCATGCGAACCTGTGCCGCGCATGCCCATGCTCTTCCAGGTCGGCAAAATCGAGACATGGGGCGAGTTCATCGGCACCCCGAAATGCAACACCATCGGACCGTCTGCCGGATCGTCAAACACGGCGCCAGTCATCAGCAGGTCACCGACCGGTGCCGCCGAAGTGAACGGTTTGTGGGCCACAATTCGGTAGCCGCCCTCCACCCGCTCGGCCCGTCCGGAACCGGCTACCCAGTCCCCGCCACCGCTGGAGAGAAGGATCAAGCGCTCTTTGGCCACGCGCCGCAGCAGGGGCTCCACCGGCGCTGCCTGCTGATGGATCCAGCGCCAGGCGGGAATCGCCACCTGATGCGTATGCATGGCAAAGGCGAGTGCCGTCGAGCCGCAATGATGGGCAAGCGCGTTGATCATGCTGCAAAGCGCCGGGAGATCCCCGCCGGCGCCGCCGAGGTCGGCCGGCACCCCGGCCTCCACCAGACCGGCATTCTTGAGGTCGGCGAAATTCTCGGCGACGAAGGAATCCGACCCATCGGCATGATCGGCGCGGGCCGCGAAGGCCGTTCCAAGTTGATTTGCCAACGCAGCGAAATCGGATAGCGAAGGGCTGTTGACCGGCTTGGTCTGGGTAGTCGCTGTGACAAGGGTCATGATTGCTTCCCTGATGGTTGATTGTCTTGTGGCGCCAAGACTGCCTGCTTAGCGTCGCCTCCTCTAGTGCAGGAAGTGTAGCGGTGCCATTATTCCGACCGGTCGACGGCAGCCACATATCCGGCAATTCTGGCTGTTTTGTGCGGAAAACTGAGCAACCAATTCGCTGCGAGGGCGATACAGCATCTGTACTAGCGCTGGTCACAACTTACGATTAGCGTAGCCGTCGCTCTGGTTACCACCGGCGCCGACGAATGAGGTTCACCATGGAACAAAAAGCGAGCTACGGCCAGTTCTGCCCCGTCGCCATGGCGGCGGAGGTCTTCTGCACACGCTGGACCCCGTTGATTCTGCGCGAACTCCTGTGCGGCAGCACCCGTTTCAATGACCTGCGTCGCGGCGTTCCCCGTATCTCGCCGACGTTGCTCTCCAAGCGCCTTAAGGAACTCGAACAGGCTGGCGTGATCTCGAGCCGTGCCGGGCCGGGTGCCAGCGCGGAATACCGCCTGACCGCGGCCGGTGAGGATTTGAGGGAATTAGTCATGAGCCTTGGTTTCTGGGGACAGACCTGGGTGGATACCCAGAAGTCGCTCAAGAACCTCGATCCCTCGCTGCTCATGTGGGACATGCGCCGGAATCTCGACCCCACGCCCATGCCCCCGCGCCGCTGCACGATTCAGTTCCGCTATCCGGAACTTCCCGGGACGCGGCAGAACTGGTGGCTGGTGGTTGACGGGCGCGAAATCGATCTGTGCGGGGTCGATCCAGGGTTTGACGTCGACCTCTATGTCGAATGCCCGCTCCGCTCGATGACTGCTATCTGGATGGGGGTGACCACTGTCCAGGCCGAACGAAATGCCGGCCGCCTCGAGCTCACCGGCGACAAGCAGCTCATGCAATCAATCCAAAAATGGCTCGGCCTCAGCCCCTTCGCCCGCGGCGAGCGCGCGGTGGCGTGACCGACAAGCGGTACGCGCCACCGCCTCCGGTCATAGGCTGCGCACGGTCCGCAGGAAGGTGTCTACCTCGTTCTTGAGTCTGACGCCGTATCGGCTGAGTTCATCCGCGGCAGCAAGAACCTGGGTGGAGCCGGCACTGGTCTGCTGCGACGCCTGGGTGACGCCGACGATATTGGAGGTGACCTCCGACGTGCCCGCCGAGGCTTGCTGCACATTCCGGGAAATCTCCTGCGTCGCGGCGCCCTGTTCCTCCACCGCCGAGGCGATTGCGGTCGAGATTTCATTGACGCGGTTGATAGTCTGGCTGATTTCTTCGATCGCCTTGGCCGACGAATCGGTTGAATCCTGTATGGCGCGCACCTGGGCAGCGATCTCGTCGGTCGCCTTGGCGGTCTGGGTGGCGAGGTTCTTCACTTCGGAAGCCACCACAGCGAAACCCTTGCCGGCCTCACCCGCCCGCGCCGCCTCGATCGTGGCATTCAAGGCCAGCAGATTGGTTTGACCGGCGATCTGGTTGATCAGCGTCACCACCTCGCCGATCTTCTGTGCCGCCTCCGCGAGCAACTTGACCTTGCCATTGGTGTCCTCGGCCTGGGCGACGGCGCCACCGACGATGCGGGTCGACTCCGTCACTTGATTGCTGATCTCGCCGATCGAGGCCGACAATTCCTCGGTGGCCGCGGCCACGGTCTGCACATTCTGGGTCATCTCTTCCGCCGCCGCAGCCACGGTGTTGGATTGCTGCGCCGTTTCTTCCGCCGTCGCCGACAGGGATTGCGCGGTCGATTGCAGTTCGTTCGCCGCCGAACTGACGGCATTGACCACTTCGCTGATCAGCTTGTCAAAATCGGTGACCGCTGCTTCCATCTTTCTGCCACGTTCGATCTG
>JAEUKV010000127.1 GCA_016794165.1 Rhodospirillaceae bacterium | reverse complement strand
GGGCAACGGTGTTGGCCCAGTGCTGGAGGCACGCGACGTGATGCGGGTGCTTGAGGGCAATCCGCTGGCGCCGCGCGATCTGCGCGACCGCGCGCTGCTGCTGGCTGGGCACATCCTGGAATTCGACCCGCGCCTGCGCGGGGGCCAGGGTCATGCGCGCGCGCGCGAGCTTCTCGACTCAGGCGCCGCCGCGAAGCAGATGCAGGCCATCATCGAGGCGCAGGGGCCGAGTCCGGTTCGTTACGAGCTGGGTGAGCTCAAACAGGATGTGCTGGCGGATGCCGATGGCATCGTGGCTGCCATCGATTGTTACCGCATCGCGCGCCTCGCCCGCATGGCGGGGGCACCCACCGACAAGGGTGCCGGCATCGACCTCTTCAAGAAGGTCGGCCAGCCGGTGCAGCGGGGCGAGCCGCTCTACCGCATCCATGCCGCCCATCCGACGGATTTCCGTTTCGTCGGCGACATGGTGGCACAGGACAATGGCTACGCCATCGCCGGCGGATGATCCGCCCGCGCGCCGGCTAGGCTACGCCATCGCCGGCGGATGATCCGCCCGCGCGCGCCGGCTAGGCCACGCCGTCGGCGACGATGAACTGGCAGCGGGCAGCATTCAGCCGATAGGGCAGGATGCGCTGGTATTCGGGCGAGTGGTACCAGTCCTCGGCGGCCTTGCGCGACGGGAACTCCAGCATGGCAACGCGCTCGAACGGCATCTCGCCCTCCAGCACCGTGAACGCCCCGCCGCGCGCCAGGAACTTGCCGCCATGGGCCTCGATGGTGGGCATCACCTGCGACCGATAGGTTTCGAACATCGCGGGATCGTCGACGATCTCGTAGACGATGCAATAGGCTTTCATCCTGCACCTCTCTCGCTTGCTGAACAGCAAAGTTGTGCGTTCATGCATAGCTGATCAGGTGGTCGTCGGCGAGGGGGTGTATGAAGATCGCAACTTGGCGCCACTATGGTGGCTACTCTGGCTTGTAGTGGGGCAGCGGGCTGGTAAGTCCTTTCCCCCACATGTTGAAAGGGTCCATCATCCACGGGCCGCTCTGATCGCTGATATTCGCCGGCAGGGTAGCGAGGACGCACCCGCTGATCTTCCGGCAGATCTCCATCCAGTAGTAGTTCGCCTGGTTGACATATTGTTCCGACGCACCCGGACTTCCCGCCGCCCAAGCGCGCAGTGCCATGTTCCAGGCGTCGACACCCTGATTGTAGGCGGTGATGCACTGGCTCTGGGCATTCTCGGAGACGAAGGGGCGTTCACCGAGCAGGTTTATCTCGTCTTCGCGCCGGCGCAGGCTGTCGAATGCCTTGCCATAGGCTCCGCGATAGGCAGGTTCGCCGTCGAGGCTGCGCGCCTGGGAAACATGGCTGTACGCCTGATGGGCGCCTTCAATGAAGCCGTTGCGACGATGGCAAAGCTGCGCGGGGGCGGAAGGCAATCGGTGACAGTGACCCACATTCATCAGCAGGTTGCCGTTGAAGCCGGGGGGCAAGCCGTGGTCGCTGGCGCCATCAAATGCAAACGAGGCGGGGGGAAGCGGGAGGGTGAGCGATGAAAAGCAGGGAACAACCCGATGCAGCCGACCGCGACCGCGCGCTATCAATGGCAAGGGCAAGCCCGCGATGCACGGCAAGATGCCGTCGCACCCTCAAGCCCTGCAAGGCTCCAGCGGTTAAAGGGTGGCGGGTCTGCCGAATGCACGGTGCAGGTGGTGGCGCGCCAGAAGGTGAGCGGAACGGAAACTACCGGCATGGATTCTATACCAAGGCGGAACGGGCGCAGCGCCGCGCAGCGCGCATGGCTTTCCATGCTTTACTGAGGATGATGGATGAACTTTGATCCAGGGTGGAACGGTCCAGGATAATTTGTTGCCAGTAATCGTGGTTCATCTAGGGCATGTCAATTCATTCTCGATTGCAGGCTTTCAGTCCAACTGGTAGGCTGAAATCCGTCCGGCGTCAGTTCATAGACCCAGACGGGGGATTGAGATGCACTGGCTTGTCCCGGCTCTTTCCTGTTTTCTCCTTCTCGCCGCAGCGCCAACATCGGCCAGCGCGGAACCGCGCTTGGCGTTGGTCGTTGCCAACGGCGCCTATGTCGGCGGCTTGGACCCGCTGACCAATCCAGCGAACGACGGCAAACTGATTGCCGCGACTCTTCAGAAGCTCGGATTCGAGGTGACGCTGGTCCAGGATGTCGACCAGAAGGGAATGAAGCGCGCGATCTCGGAGTTCGGCGATGCGCTGATGGATGCCGGACCAACGGCTTCGGCTCTGTTCTATTACGCCGGTCATGGCCTGCAGGTAGAGGGGCAGAACTATCTCGTGCCAATCAACGCAGCCATTGCCAAGGAAGCCGACGTCGACCTCGAAGCCGTCTCGGCAGATGCCGTTCTTAAGCAGATGGAGTACGCGGCCCCGCGCACTAGCATCGTGATCCTTGACGCCTGCCGCAACAACCCGCTCTCGCGTGGCTTCCGCTCGGCCACACGCGGTCTTGCCCGCATGGATGCGCCCAACGGTTCCTATGTGGCCTATTCGACAGCACCTGGCCAGACAGCGGCGGATGGTACGGGGAAGAACTCGCCTTTTGCTGCGGCGCTTGCGGCCGAAATCGTGAAGCCCGGCCAGGGCATCGAGGAGGCCTTCCGCAATGTCCGCGTCACTGTTTCCAAGGCGACCGATGGTGCGCAGACCCCGTGGGACAGTTCATCCTTGATGAGTTCGTTTTATTTTGCCGGTGTAAGTCAGGTTGCTGCCATCGCGCCAGTACCAGTTCCTGAACCCCAACCAATTGTCGTGACGGCACCGGCGGTCGCCGAACCATCGGCCGCGGAAATGTCCTTCTGGGACAGCATCAAGAACAGTACCAGTTCCAGGGACTATGCCGCCTACCTCAAGAAGTTCCCGGAGGGAACCTTTGCCGACCTTGCCAAAGGCCGCCAGGAAGAATTTGAAGCAAAGGACGCCAGTCGCACCACGGTGCCAAGTGCTATTGGCGATAATGCGCCGCAGACCGCCTCGGTCGTGCCTGAACCGGACCCTGAATTCGAAAGCCCGCTTCCCGATGGCACCATCGTGCTCTCGCCGAAGATCAAAGCCGCGCTCGACGCATACCTAGAAAAATACAGTTCCAATTCACCTGACTTCTTGGCCTATTTCTATGTATCGGCAAACGGACGCGGCTCTGGTTTTAGTGGCTGCAATTGGTCAGCCGGCACAGCAGCGACCTTTGAGAAGTGTAAGTCATCTAGTGGCAGCGGGAAGGCAAAAACACGCGCCCGCGCAGACTGCGAAAGCACTGGCAACGGAGATTGCACCTTGCTATTCATCAAAGGAGACGGTCAACGAGACTACAAGGTCTTTGGGCAGTAACGCGCCGTTTCTTCTCAGGTCACTGTCTTCGCTGATTGCGGGGACAATTCTGCCACTGACCAGCGCAACGGCAGCGTGTGTCGCAGGAAATGCCTGAACTCAGACTCCTGTCGCCCTGTCTCGCCGGTCGACCGAGCGTCGCGTCTCAGACGATTCGACCGCCCGACCTTCACCTACGGAGGGTGGTTAGCCATTCAAGGAACGCTCGGATACAAAGATGAAGCAACTTACGGGCGCCTTGAAACATAAGGCGCAAGCGGCAACTCATATGTGGTTTAAAATATGGTTTGAAAACTCATCAAACTAATAACACGCTAAATTGATTACTTAAAATAAAGGAACTGGCGGAGGGGGTGGGATTCGAACCCACGGTACGCTTGCACGTACAACAGTTTTCGAGACTGTCCCAATCGGCCACTCTGGCACCCCTCCGCAGGGGGATCTCGCGAGGATCCGGGCCGGTTGATCGGCGCGGAACCTAACGAAGTGAATCGGTCTTCGCAAGTGCGCCTTGACCCGGGGGCGGCCGCCCCCGATGTTCCAGCGCGGGCCCGGGAGTGAGCGCTGGAGGAGCGGTTGATGGCGGATGAGTCCTTGCCGGCGATCCCGGTGATCGATCTGGGGGCACAGAGCCTCGACCGGCTGGCGGCGCTGGCCCCGGAAAAGGTGGCGCGGCTGGCGGCGGCCGGGCGCGACCTGGTGACAGGGCCGGTGCAGGCGGTCATGGACTGGCGCTCGCGGGCTTGGCTCGCCCGCAATGTCACACCCTATAAGGGGGAAATCGATCGGATCGCCGCGCTGCCGGGCGGGGCCGGGGTCCATGCCCTCAACATCAGTACCGAATGGGCCTGTTCCAGCATGGTCAACGACGGACGCCTGATGCGCATCCTCGACTGGCCGCTCCACCGGATGGGCGCCGAACTGACCGTGACGCGGCACGACGCCCCCGTGGGCGCCTGGTGGCAGGCGACCTGGCCGGGATTTGTCGGCGTCCTCACCGGTCTGGCGCCCGGGCGTTTCGCCGCCGCCTTCAACCAGCCGCCGATCCGCCGGACCAGCGGCGTGAAGGCGATCGACTGGGCCTTCGAGCGGCTGCGGGTGCACCGCCGCACCGCCATGCCGCCCACCCATCTCCTGCGTCATGTGTTTGAAACGGCACCCGATTTCGACCGCGCGCTCACACTGCTAACGGACACGCCGCTCTCCATGCCGGCGCTCTTCAGCCTCACCGGTGCCGACGGCGAGGCGATGATCATCGAGCGCCTGGAGACGCGGGCGCGGCTGCGGCCGGGGCCAACGGCCATCTCCAACCACTGGCCGGACCTGCCGGGATCGCCGGATTGGCCGGGCGGCTGGCCGCGCGGGATCGACAGCCCGGGGCGCTTCCGCGATGCCTGCCGGCTGGCGGCCGACCTTGCCGATCTGCCGCGGGACTTTACCTGGCTGCGATATCCGATTCTCAATAAACTCAGCCGCTTGGCCGTCATGGCCGATTGCCGTGCCGGGACTTTCACGGTCCTTGGTCTGGAGCAGCTCGGGGAAAGTGCCGTACCGGCAACGCAGGTTCTGCACCTCCAGGGCCTGAAATCAAGCGGTTAGCTGGGGCGCCGGGCACCGGACCGGACCCACCGGCCGGTGCTTGGGCGGTATGTAACGCACCCGAATCCGGTTGACAGGCGGGGTCGTTAGCGTCTATTTCCCACCTCGAACGGGTCGCCCTTCGGCGGCCCGAAGTTTTTGGCATGTAAAGGCGGAGAAGTATCTTTCCCGATCAAGGGGATGGATCTTCGGGCGCCCTTTAGGACGGCAATCATGTTTGCAGTGATCAAAACCGGCGGCAAGCAGTACAAGGTCGCCACCAACGACATCATTCTGGTCGAGAAGCTCGAGGCCGAAGCCGGTTCCAGCGTCTCGCTCAATGACGTGTTGATGGTCGGCGAGGGCGGCAACATCACGGTCGGTGCGCCGATGGTGAAGGGCGCCTCGGTCACGGCCACGGTGCTGGAACAGCGCAAGGCCGACAAGGTTCTGATCTTCAAGAAGAACCGCCGTCACAACTATCGTCGCAAGCGCGGCCATCGCCAGTTCGTGACGGTTCTCAAGATCGAAGGCATCAAGGCGGCCTGAGGCCGGCCTGAGCGAATATTAGGGAGAGACCCGAATGGCACATAAAAAAGCCGGTGGTAGCTCGCGCAACGGCCGCGATAGCGCTGGTCGTCGCCTGGGCGTGAAGAAGTCCGGCAGCCAGGCCGTGATTTCCGGCAACATCATCGTCCGTCAGCGCGGCACCAAGTTTCATCCCGGCCAGAATGTCGGCATGGGCAAGGACCACACCCTGTTCGCGACGGCCGAGGGCCAGGTGCATTTCAAGACGGGTGCCGGCGGTCGGACCACCGTCTCGGTACTGCCTGCGGCGCGACCGGCCGCCGAATGAGCATCGGCGCCCGGTGACGGGCGCGGCCATTCGCTGAAGCTTGAAAAGAGGGGAATGGCGGAACCGCCATTCCCCTTTTTCTTTGATCCAACAGATTGATACAGTCATGAAATTCCTCGACGAGGCCAAGATCTTCGTGAAGTCCGGCGACGGCGGGGCGGGCTGCGTCTCGTTCCGGCGCGAGAAGTTCATCGAATTCGGCGGACCGGACGGCGGCAATGGCGGGCGCGGCGGGGACATCATCGTCGAGGTGGTGCCCAACCTCAACACGCTGATCGATTACCGCTATCAGCAGCATTTCAAGGCGCGGCGCGGTTATCACGGCATGGGCAAGCAGCGCACCGGCCAGGATTCCGAGGATATCGTCCTGCGGGTTCCCGTCGGCACCCAGATCTTCGACGAGGACAAGGAGACACTGCTGTTCGACCTGATGACGCCGGGCGAGCGCATCGTGCTGTGCCGCGGCGGCGATGGCGGCTTTGGCAACGCGCATTACAAGACCGCGACCAACCAGGCGCCGCGCCAGGCCGGGCAGGGCTGGCCGGGCGAGGAGCGCTGGATCTGGCTGCGCCTGAAGCTCATCGCCGATGCGGGCCTTCTCGGCCTGCCCAATGCCGGCAAGTCCACCATGCTGGCAGCGGTGTCGCGGGCCAAACCCAAGATCGCCGACTATCCCTTCACGACGCTGAAGCCGCAACTGGGTGTCGTTCATGTGGATGAGCGCGAATTCGTCATGGCCGATATCCCGGGCCTGATCGAAGGTGCCCATGAAGGGGCGGGTCTCGGCACCAAGTTCCTCGGCCATGTCGAGCGTTGCCGCGTCCTGCTGCACCTCGTCGACGGGACCGAGGAGGATGTGGCCGGCGCCTACAAGACCATTCGCAAGGAACTGAAATCCTATAGTCCGGCGCTTGCCGGCAAGCCGGAGATCGTGGCACTCAACAAATGCGATGCCCTGCTGCCGGAAGAGATCGAGGCGAAGGCGGCACTGCTCAGGAAGGCGGCGAAGCTCAAGAAGGGGCAAGTGGTGCACCGCGTGTCGGGTGCGGCCGGCATCGGCATTACCGAGTTGATGCGGGCACTGCTCGCCATCATCGATGCCGAAAAGGCGCGCGAGGCCGAGGCGAAGCAGGATATGAGCCAGGGCATCGACATCGATATCGGTGCGCACAAGGATTGAGCGGGGGCTTGTCGGGGGATGAGCGAAAGAAAGAAACATTCGGCCAAAGAGCGCAGCCTGGTCACGGCCAGGCGCGTGGTGGTCAAGATCGGCTCGGCGCTGCTGGTCGACGATGAAACCGGCGGCATCCGCCGCAAGTGGCTGGATGCGCTGGCCGACGACGTCGCCGCCCTGCGCGCCGAGGGCAAGGACGTGCTGCTGGTTTCCTCCGGCGCCATCGCCGTGGGCCGCCGCCATCTCGGCCTTGCCGAGGGAATTCTGCGGCTGGAGGAGAAACAGGCGGCCGCTGCCACCGGCCAGATCCGCCTCGCCCATGCCTATCAGGAAACTCTCGCGCGCCATGGCATCACGGTAGCGCAGGTGCTCCTCACGCTCGACGACACCGAGGAACGCCGCCGGCATCTCAATGCACGCTCCACCCTCGCCACGCTGTTGCAGGTGGGGGCCGTGCCGGTGATCAACGAAAACGACACGGTGGCGACCTCCGAGATCCGCTTCGGTGACAATGATCGTCTGGCCGCCCGCGTGGCCGCCATGATCAGCGCCGACACGCTGGTGCTGCTCTCCGATATCGACGGGCTCTACACCGCTGATCCCAGGAAGGACAAATCGGCGCGCTTCATCGCCGAAGTAGATGAGGTCACGCCTGCGATCGAGGGAATGGCGGGTGCGGCACCCGCCGGCTATTCGTCGGGCGGCATGGTGACCAAGATCGCGGCGGCGCGGATCGCCATGGCGGCCGGCTGCCGCATGGTGATCGCCAGCGGCAAGAAGATGAACCCGCTGCGGGCGATCGTGGAAGACGGCCCGTGCACCTGGTTCCTCCCGGCCAGCGGCCCGAAGACCGCGCGCAAGCGCTGGATCGGCGGCTCACTGAAGGCCAAGGGCAAGCTCGTTGTCGACGATGGCGCGCTCGCGGCGCTGAAAGGCGGCCGCTCGCTGCTCCCGGCCGGGATTGTCGGTGTCGAAGGGCGCTTCGAGCGCGGCGACGCGGTGCTCGTGGTCGATCGTGCCGGCAACGAAATCGCCCGTGGCCTTGCCGCCTATGACGCGGCCGATGCCAGGCTGATCATGGGCCACAAGTCAAAGGAGATTGCGGCCTTGCTCGGCTATCGCGGTCGTGATGAGATGATTCACCGGGACGATCTGGTCGTGAATTGAGGTAGATGCATGAGCGCATTGAAGAAGGAAGCGGGCGGCGATGTCCTGATGGCAGAGATGCTGGCGCTTGGCCGGGCTGCCAAGGCGGCATCCGCGAAGCTCGCTTTGGCCCCGCGCGAGAAGAAGGATATGGCGCTCAAGGCCATGGCGGCCGAGATCCGCGTCCAGGCGCCGAAGATCCTCAGCGCCAATGAAAAGGACATGGCGGCGGCCAAAGCGCGCGGCCTGAGTGCCGCGCTGCTCGACCGGCTGCTGCTGGACGGGAAGCGCATCGAGGGTATGGCAAAGGGCCTTGAAGAGGTCGCGCAACTGCCGGACCCCGTCGGTCGCAGCCTTGGCGCATGGGATCGCCCCAACGGATTGAAGATCGAGCGCGTTGCGGTTCCCCTGGGCGTCATCGGCATCATCTATGAGAGCCGGCCCAACGTGACTGCCGATGCCGCCGGGCTTTGTCTCAAATCGGGTAACGCAGCCATCCTGCGCGGCGGGTCGGAAAGCGCCCATAGTGCCGCTGCCATCCTCGACTGCCTGCAGGAGGGTCTCTGCGCCGTCGGTCTGCCGAAGGCCGCAGTGCAGCGCCTGCCCACCACGGACCGCGCGGCCGTCGGCATCATGCTGGGCCTCACCGAATATATCGACCTCATCATTCCCCGGGGCGGCAAGGGGCTGATCGAGCGGGTAGCGGCGGAAAGCCGCATTCCGGTGCTGAAGCACCTCGACGGCATCTGCCACACCTATGTCGACCGCGCCGCGGATCCGGAAATGGCGCGACGGATCGTCCTCAACGCCAAGATGCGCCGCACCGGCATCTGCGGAGCCACCGAGACGCTGCTGATCGACCGGCCAGCGCTCGCCTTCGCCAAGCCGATCCTCGATGATCTCATCAAGGCCGGATGCGAAGTGCGCGGCGATGCCGAGATCCAGGCGCTCGACAGGCGGGTGACGGCGGCCACCGACCTTGACTGGGATACCGAGTATCTCGATGCCATCATTTCGGTCCGGGTGGTCGATGGCGTGACCGAGGCGATGCAGCACATCGCGCGGCACTCCTCGCATCATACGGAGGCGATCATCACCGCCGATACGACAACTGCGGCGCGGTTTCTCAACGAAGTTGATTCCGGCATCGTCATCTGGAACAGCTCGACCCAGTTTGCCGATGGCGGCGAATTCGGCATGGGGGCCGAGATCGGCATCTCGACCGGCAAGCTGCATGCGCGCGGCCCGGTCGGCGCCGAACAACTCACCTCCTATAAATACGTCGTGCGCGGCGACGGTCAGGTGCGGCCCTAGGCGTGACGACCACGATTGCCCGCAAGGTCGGCCTGCTCGGCGGTTCGTTCAACCCCGCCCATGAAGGCCATCGCGACATCAGCCTCGCAGCCCTCGCCTATCTCGGACTCGACGAGGTATGGTGGCTGGTGGCGCCGCAGAATCCCCTGAAGAGCAGTCGCGACATGGCGCCCTTCGCCGTGCGCCTGGGGGAGGCGGAACGGATTGCATCGCATCCGCGCATTCGTGTCAGCGATCTTGAGATGCGCTTTGGCACCCGCTACACCGCCGACACGCTGCGGCGTCTCAAGCATCAGTTTCGCGCCCATCGCTTCGTCTGGCTGATGGGGGCCGACAATCTCGCCGGGATGGCCGACTGGAAGGATTGGCAACAGATCTTTCATCTTGTGCCAATTGCGGTTTTTGACCGCCCGACATATACTTATCAGGCGTTGGCCGCAAAGGCGGCACGGCGATTCGCCTGTTTTCGGGCGCGGGAGCAAGCAGCCCGAACGCTGGTAACGTCGTCTCCGCCGGCGTGGACATTCGTGCATCATCGACTGAACCCGATCTCGGCCACGGAAATCCGCCGCAAGCGGTTGTGGGACAAGGCGGGTCGGCGGGTGGCAAGGCCGGCGACGCCCAGATGAGCATATTTCCCTGACGCCGGCTTGAGGAGGATGGCAGCCATTACCAAACAGAACACCGCGGTTCGCCGGAAATCAGCCGCGAAGTCGACCGGCACAAAGGCACCCAAGGCCAGCAAGCCCGTTGCAAAGAAAGCCGCTCCGAAGAAGGCGGCGACGCCCAAGAAGGCGGCCAAGAAGGCAACCGGGAAATCCACGACAAGACCCGTGGCCAAGGCCAAATCCGTCATCAAGAAACCCGCCGTCAAGAAAACCAGCGCAAAGTCGATCGCCCCCCGGCGTACGCCGGCAGCGTCGAAATCGGCAGCTGCGACGACCGTCGATCCACGGCGCCTCGATCTCCTGAAGATGATCGAGAAGTCCCTGGACGCCGACAAGGCCGAGGACATCATCAATGTCGATCTCGCCGGCAAGTCCGCCATCGCCGATTTCATGGTCATCGCCACCGGACGCAATGCGCGCCAGTTGGCAGCCATGGCACAGCATATCGCCGAGAAACTGCACAAGGCGGGCATCAAGGCGATCGGCATCGAGGGGCTCAGCCAGGGCGATTGGGTCCTGGTCGATGGCGGCGACATCATCGTGCATCTGTTCCGGCCGGAGATCCGCAATCTCTACGGCCTGGAGAAGATGTGGGGAGTCAACCCGCCGGCGCCGGACGCCTTGCAGGCCGTCGGCTGAACTTGGCCGAATGAACTTGGCCGGCTGATCTTGTCTGGCTGATTCCGGCCGCCCGGTTCGGCGTCCGGATCGGGCCTGCCGTCAAGGGTATGCAGAATCGGCAGCAATGCCTGCCGGTTTAGGCCCTACTCAGCCGCAGGCAAGAGCCCTAGGCTGGCGCTTCCCTGGCTGGTCTACCCGGCCGATTGCCGTCGGACCCAAACATGCTCACCCATCGCGGCGTCTGGCTGGCCGTTATCGCTTCCGCTGCCTTCTCGATGAAGGCCATTTTCGTCAAGCTGGCCTATCAGTACGGCGTCGATGCCGTGCTGCTGCTTGCGATGCGCATGGCGTTTTCCCTGCCGGTGCTGCTCGCTGCAGCCTGGTGGTCAGGGCGGGGCGCGGCGACCCGGATCTCGTGGCAGGACTGGCGGGCGATTCTGTTTCTGGGCTTTGTCGGCTACTATCTTTCCAGCCTGCTCGATTTTCTTGGCCTGCAATACATCTCGGCCGGGCTGGAGCGCCTCATCCTCTTCCTCTACCCGACCGTGGTGGTGATCATCTCGGTCCATCTCCTGGGCAAGACCATCACCCGGCGCACGATTGCGGCGATGGCGCTCTCCTATTTCGGCATTGCCATCGCCTTCATCCACGATATCCGGCTAACCGGCGACCAGACCACTACCCTTATCGGTGGCGGCCTCGTCTTCATGTGCATGATCACCTATGCGATCTATCTCACCGGCTCCGGCCAGATGACGGTGCGGCTGGGGGCGACCCGTTTCGCGGCCCTTGCCACCACCGTGGCCGCCATCTCCTGCATGGGCCATTTCGCGATCCAGAGCCCGCTCGAAACCGCGATCAGCCAGCCCTGGCAGGTTTATGCCTATGCCCTCGCCATGGCTATTGTCTCCACCATCCTGCCGATCTTCCTCACGGCCAAGGCCATCCAGCTGATCGGCGCGGCGCGGGTTTCGATCATCGGCTCGATCGGCCCGGTGGCCACCATCTTCTTTGCCTGGCTTCTGCTGGGGGAAAGCATTTCCCTCGATCAGATGGTGGGGGCGGCCTTCGTGCTGGGCGGAGTCATGCTGGTCAGCTCGAAAAAGGCCTGAGCGCCCCGACGGGACCCGAATAGGGTGGAAAATCCCGCCAGAACCCTTAGATTGCGGCCAAATTCCACCTTGAGAGACCCATGTCCAATCTGCCCCAGGAAGTCGCCCGGCGCCGGACCTTCGCGATCATCGCGCACCCCGATGCCGGCAAGACCACGCTCACCGAGAAACTGCTGCTGTTCGGCGGTGCCATCCAGCTGGCGGGCGCCGTCAAGGCGCGCGGCGAACAGCGGCGGGCGCGCTCCGACTGGATGAAGGTCGAGCGCGAGCGCGGCATCTCGGTCACCGCCTCGGTCATGAGCTTCGAATACCAGGGGTGTGCCTTCAACCTCCTGGATACGCCGGGCCACGAGGACTTCTCGGAGGACACCTATCGGACGCTGACCGCCGTCGACAGCGCGGTGATGGTGATCGATGCCGCCAAGGGTATCGAATCGCAGACGCTCAAGCTGTTCGAAGCCTGCCGCCTCAGGGACGTGCCGATCGTCACCTTCGTCAACAAGATGGACCGCGAGGGCCGCGAGCCGATCGACCTGCTGAGCGAGATCGAGGAGCAGCTCGCCCTCGACGTGACGCCGGCATCCTGGCCGATTGGCATGGGCAAGACTTTCAAGGGCTGCTTCGATCTGCTGCGCGACCGGCTGTTCCTGTTCGAGCGCGGCGGCAAGCAGGAAGAGGCCGAGATCGAGATCAAGGGGATCGACGACCCGCAGCTGGAACAGCACCTCAAGGGCGACGAGGTCCTGCGGCTGCGCGACGATGTCGAGATGGCGCGCGGCCTGATGAAGCCGTTCGATCTCCAGGCCTATCGCGAGGGCCATCTCTCGCCGGTTTATTTCGGTTCCGCCGTCAACAATTTCGGCGTCGGCGAATTGCTGGCGGGTCTTGCCGAGATGGCCCCGCCGCCGCGCATCCAGCACACCACCACGCGGGATGTGTCGCCGACCGAGGAAAAGGCGACGGGCTTTGTGTTCAAGATCCAGGCCAACATGGATCCCAAGCACCGCGACCGCATCGCCTTTTTCCGACTCTGTTCAGGCCAGTTCCAGCGCGGCATGAAGATGCTCCATGTCCGCTCCGGCAAGCAGATCAATCTCCACAATCCGGTGGTGTTCCTGGCCCAGGACCGCGAGATCGCCGAGGAGGCCTTCGCCGGCGACATCCTCGGCATCCCCAACCACGGCAACCTTCGCATCGGCGACACCCTGACCGAGGGCGAGGCGCTGCATTTCACCGGCATCCCGAGTTTTGCGCCGGAATACCTGCAAAGCGTGCGTGCCGACGATCCCCTGCGCGCCAAGCATCTCGGCAAGGCACTGGAGCAGCTGGCAGAAGAAGGTGCGGCGCGGGTGTTCCGCCCGGAGATCGGCACCGATTACATCGTCGGCGTGGTGGGCGCCCTGCAGTTCGAGGTCCTCGCCGATCGCATCCGCACGGAATACGGCTTGCCCGTCCGCTTCGAGCCCACCAGTCTCCACACCGCGCGCTGGGTGGAGAGCGACGATCCGGTGGCGCTGAAGGCCTTTCTCGACGAGACGCGTGCCAGCATGGGCAAGGACCACAATGGCGATCCGGTCTTCCTTGCCCGCAATGCCTGGCATCTCGACCGCGCGCAAGCGGATCACCCGAAGCTGAAGTTCCTCAAGGTCAAGGAACAGCCGCACTAAGCAGGTCTTGACCTTCCCACTGTGGGAAGCCCCATATTCGAAGCAGTGAGATCAATTCGGAGAGCCGTCATGCTGAACCTGAAGGTCGAGGGCATCACCTGCGGTGGTTGCGCCAGTTCAATCAAAAAAGCGCTCGCCGGCGCCGCACCGGGCAGCGATGTCGTGGTGAACATCGAGGCGGGCGAGGTCAAGGTGACAGGCGATGCCGACCGCAAAACGGTCGTGGCGGCAATCGAGGGCGCCGGGTTTGACGTGGTCGGCGACGCCGCCTAGCGCCGGCCCGCGCTGATCGCGGGGTTGATCGCGCCAAAGATGGTGCGCGCCAGTCCCGCCGCTTCCTCTGCGGCATCGGCATTGCGTTGCGCGGCCTGATAGGCGCGTGCGGCCTCCTGGCGTTTCTCGGCCTCCGAAGGCGTTGCGGCGCCATTTTCCTGCGCGGCAAGTGCGGCTGCGCTGGAGGCCACGGCGGCGTAGTCGCCCGACGAGGGCGACTGGACCGAGACCGCAGCCGCCTGCACACGGCGCAGCGCCTTTTCCTGGTCTTCGGCCGATCCGGCATTGCCGACGCGGATCGGCACCTTGCCCTCAACGGCATAGAGCTTGCCGTCCGGACCGCGGCGATAGGTGTATTGCGGCTCGCCGGCATACTGGCCGGCGGTGGCAGCGTGGCGTTCCTCCTCATTGCGCACGGCACGATCGCGCGCCTGCAACTCGGCGATGATGCGCCGCTCCGCCGGCGAGAGCTGGCCGGGGCTGGTCGCGGCGCTGTTGGGCGCGCCGGTGCTCTGGGCGGCGGTATTGCCGGTGGCGAGTTTGCGCACGAGGTAGCTTTGCGTGCCGGGCGGACCGCCGGGCACGCGGGCGATCACCTGGCTTTCACCGCCATTGATGATGCTGCCGATCGTTGCCATCGCAACCCATTCTGGAACGGGTGCGCACCGAAGTCTTGGTTAATGTCGCTGTCAGCGTGGGACGCGCGGGCAGGGGTCGCCGGTCGGGTCCGGCACCTCATTCATGCGGGCCTGAATCGTGCCCGCCCGGTTGCGGATGTAATCGCTAGGTTTCGATGCCGACCAGCGGATCGGGTTGGGCAGGACCGCCGCCAGCAGGGCGGCTTCCCGCCGCGTCAATTCCCTGGCCGGCTTGCCGAAATGGGCCTGTGCGCCGGCCTCGGCGCCGTAGATGCCAGGACCGAACTCGACCACGTTCAAATAGATCTCGAGGATCCGTTTTTTGCTCCAGGTGAGTTCGATCAGAGCGGTGAAGTAGAATTCGAAACCCTTGCGGAGATAGGAGCGATGGGGCCACAGGAACACGTTCTTGGCGGTTTGGTTGCTGATGGTCGAACCGCCGCGGATGCGCTTGCCCTGTTGGTTGCGTTTCCAGGCGGCCTCGATCGCCTCCCAGTCGAAGCCACGATGGCTGCAGAATTTCGCATCCTCCGCCGCTATCACGGCCCGGGCGAGGTGCGGGGAAATGTCGTCGTAGGAATCCCAGTCCTTGTGGATCCAGTGCCCATCCAGCAGCCGCAGCAGCATCAGCGGCGTCGCTGGTGGCGGCAGCCAGGCATAGATGGCGGTCAGCAGGACCGAGAGCAGCAAAAAGAGTCCGGCAGCCCGGCAAAACAAACGCCAAAGGCGACCCACCCATCCCGCCTTCCGCGTCTTCGCACCGTCGCTCATCCCGCGCCCTTCGTCCGGCTGTGCCGTCCACCGTTTACCATATCCGGGCTGTGCTGCCCCAAACGATCTCGGCGCAGGGGGGCCAGGTGGCCAGCCAGATCGGTATGGACAAAAAGAGAACACCACGCCAAGCTGGCGATGACCATGATGACGTCCGTGGATTGGCAATGAACGAAGGCAATAGCCTCTCAGGGGTTGCACCCAGATTACTTGTAGAGGCACCCGATATTGCCGCCGAGATCGCGCGCGGTGTGACCCGGCTCTTCGAGGATCTCGGCTATGCGGCCTTGCGCGAGTTTCCCCTGCGGGTTCGACGCCGGGCAGACATCGTTGCGCTCAACGCCGCAGGCGAGATGGTAATCGTCGAGATCAAGTCGTCCCGCGCCGATTTTCGCGCCGACCAGAAGTGGCCGGACTATCGGGAATTCTGCGACCGCTTTTTCTTCGCAGTGGCGGCGGATTTTCCGCGCGAGATCTTGCCGGTGGAATGCGGCCTGATCGTCGCCGACCGTCACGGCGGGGCGATCCTGCGCGAGGCGCCGGCGATGCCACTCAACGGCAATCGCCGGCGCGCCCAGATCCTGCAGATAGCGCTCTGCGCCAGCCAGCGCCTGGCCCGAATTTCCGAAACCAGGATTTCCGAAACAGGCACCGGCTGAGCGGGCCGCGATCGCGCCTAGACGCGGTCGAGGTCGAGCCCGATGTCGCGCCGCATATGCGGCGACAGGCGGATCAGGTTGAGCGGTGGTGGTCGATCGCGCCACCTGCCTTCACCGTCCTCGCGATGCCGGGCATCGCCACGTCTGGCGCGGGTGGTCAAATCGGTCCCGTCGCGACCCTGGTTCAGCCAGCGACCCAGCATCAGGCTCCACAGATTGAGATTGATCGGCATGTTAGGTTTCCTTCTCGGGGTTGAATTTTCCTGGCTCGCGGCAAAGCTCTCCCGTTCCGTCGAACGCACCGAAATAAACGGAGCGATCGGCCGGCGGCCAGGTCAGGGTTTGGGTTGATGAGACTCGCCCCGGCACGGCGCTGTCCCCGGAGGGACAGCTGATGGCGCGGGATTCGATGCCTTGCAGGTTCCGGATGGCATCGGCGGGCGGCGGGCCTGGACCAGGTCTCGCAAGCGAGACAGGAAAAGGCAGCGACGCGGCGCCGACGTTACGCGGTTGGAGTTGAGAGAAGTCCGGAGAACAAGGATGTCATCGACGCGCCTTCAGCGCGTCGGCCGAGGCGAATCTCAGGCTGCGGTGCAGCTATGCGGGTATCGTTGAGTCATTCGACGGACCTCCTCCTTGTTCGAGAGGTGGGCGCAAAATAGGTGCGACGTTTCATCGCGTCAAGTGGAGAAATGGTCTCGCAACAATTTCGTCGTGATCGCCTAGCGCCGAGGCGGCGCGAGCATGGGAGCTGACGCTACTTCTTGCGGAACGCGTCGAGTGCCACCACGGTGGCGCCAGCCGGCTGAGTATCGCCGGATTCCCCCTCGGAGGCCGGGCGCTGATCGGCAAGTGCCGGTTTTTCGAGGGGCTTCTGCAGGGCAAGTGTTGGCTCGCCGGCATCGCCATCCTCGCCCTGGAGCGCGTCTTCCTCGCCGGCGTTCTCGCCGGAATCGAACTGCAGCGCGAATTTCACCGACGGATCGGCGAAACTCACAATCGCTTCATAGGGAATGAACAGCGGCTCGTGTTTGCCGCCGAAACTCAGCGTCACGGTGAAGCTGTCCTCGGCCACGTGCAGGTCCCAGAACTGGTGCTGCAGCACGATCGTCATCTCGCGCGGGTACTGGGCCTTGAGGTGGCCGGGAATGCGCACGACCGGGGAATCGGTGCGGAAGGTAATGTAAAAATGATGATCGCCCGGCAGCCCGCTCGCGGCGGCTTCGGTCAGCGCCCGGCGGACAACACCGCGCAGCGCGTCCTCGACCATCTGGTCATAGCGCAACCAATCCTTCGCCATCGTCTCGTCCCGTCTCCCCTGGCAGGCTCCTGATTCCGGGTCTTGCGGCCCCCTGGCTGTTACGCCCACTAGGGGGCGCCTGGCCGGATATCAGGTGGGGGGCTTTCTGTTGCCCGGCGCCCCCCGGGTACCGCGTTCTTGTAAGCTACTTACAGCCCGTTAGGGATGTTAGGCAGCCATACGAAGATCAGATGCAACGTTGTCGTTGGCATCTCTAGGGTTGGCCCGATAACGGCGGGTACCATACCGAGCAAAAGCCATGTCTTTACCGCGCACGTCGATCCTGTTTCGCCCCCATTTGCCCCGCCGGTAGCCTAACTGGCTGCGGTGAAAGGATTAATGGTGGAGGCGCCGGGTACCGCCCCCGGGTCCGTAACGCTTATTCCACAAGGCGTTTATCGCCATAGTCGGTTGCCCGACGCCCCTAATATAGGCGTCGTCGGCCAGATGTGAAAGGCCCGCTTGGCCGCGGGGTCCATGCCCTTGTTGCGCACCCCGGATACCGGTAAAACGCCCGACCGGCCCGGCGCAGGGAGATGCCGAGTCGGGCAACCGCTTCTTTTGTCCCCGATATTCAGACAGGACCCGGCATGGCCCTTTCCCCCGAGCAGTTGGCGCAGATCGAGGAACAGCGCGCGGAACAGCGCCCGACCCGGCGCGCCGTCGCCCCGGCACTGGAGGAGATCCTCTACCAGGCGATCCCGGTACTCGATCACGGACTCGTCCGGGTCATCGACTATATGGGCGACGACAATGCCGTGGTGCAGGCCGCCCGCGTCTCCTATGGCCGCGGCACCAAGAAGGTTTCGGAAGACCAGGGCCTCATCCACTATCTGATGCGCCATCGCCATTCGACCCCGTTCGAGATGTGCGAGATCAAGTTCCACGTGAAGATGCCGATCTTCGTGGCGCGGCAATGGATCCGCCACCGCACCGCCAATGTGAACGAATATTCGGCGCGCTACTCGATCCTCGACCGGGAATTCTACATCCCGGCGCCGGAACATCTGGCCGCGCAATCCGCCGCCAACCGCCAGGGACGCGGCGAGGTGCTGCAGGGGGCCGAAGCGCAGCGTGTACTCGACCTGCTGAAGGCGGATTCCACCCAGGTCTACGATCACTATGCCGAAATGCTGAACGAGACCGAAAGCGGCGAGGCGATCGATCCCTCGCGCCCGGGCCTCGCCCGCGAACTTGCCCGCATGAATCTCAGCCTCAATTTCTATACCCAGTGGTACTGGAAGATCGATCTCCACAATTTCATGCATTTCCTCTCGCTGCGCGCCGACGCCCATGCCCAGTACGAGATCCGCGTCTATGCCGAAGCCATGCTCGATGTGCTGAAGCGCTGGGTCCCGCAA
>JAEUKV010000120.1 GCA_016794165.1 Rhodospirillaceae bacterium | reverse complement strand
TGGGGCTCGGTCACTACGCGGCCTGCCTCGAGCTCAGCCGGCGCGTGGTGGGGCAGGATGCGAAGCAGCAGGAATCCTGGTTCCGCATCGGCGCCTCGCTCTGTCAGCTGCAGCGCTATGGCGAGGCGGTGGCGCCCCTGCGCAAGGCCGTGGCGCAGAAGGTCGATTGCCTGCGCAGCCGCGCCGCCTTGTGCGTCGCCCTGCAGCGGAGCGGCAAGGGCGCGGCGGCGGTAAAGGAGATGACTGCGGCGGCACCCTATATCGAAAGGAATTTCGATTATTTGACCCAGTTCAACGAGGTGCTGGCCTGGCTCCATAGCACCGACACTGCGTTGCAGGTGCTGCGCGCCTATCTCGATCGCCATCCAGACAATGCCGGCGCCTGGACTCTGCTGGCCAAGCTCTACATCGTTTCCGGGCGTGAGCGGGAAGGCAATGCGCTGCTGGAAAAGGCGGCCGCTCTGGCGCCGCAGGATGCGGATATCCAGCTGACCCTCGGCCTGCAGCAGGTGAAGTTCGGCGACTATCATGCCGGCCTCGCGCGGTATCGGAAACGCTGGGAGAAGCCGCAGCTCGATCCCAGGGAGGGATGGTGGGACATTGCGGCGCCGGCCTGGGACGGGGCAGCGCTGCCGGCTGGCGCCCTGCAGATCTGGACCGAGCAGGGCATCGGCGATCTTGCCATGTTCGCCGGGTGCTTCGACTTGCTGCCCGATCTGGCGCCGCGCGTCATGTTGGAGACGGTCAGCCGTTTCCGCGGACTGATGCAGCGCTCGTTTCCCTGGGCTGAGATCTACCAACGCGACCAGTTGCCAGTCGACTTCGTTCAAGCCCTGGATGTGCGGGCACACGCGCCGATCGGCGACCTGCCGCTGCTGCTGGGCCTCGATCTGGAAAATCTGCCATCTCGCGACGGGTATCTGATCCCGGATGCAACGACCACATGGCGATTGCGAGAACGCTATCTTGCACGTTTTCCCGGGCGGCACATCGTCGGCATCTCCTGGCGCAGCGGCAACAAGACGAGTGCGACCACGCGCTCTGCCGAGCTTGATATGTGGCGCGAAATCCTGGCCGACACACGATGCGGTTTCGTCTCGCTGCAATATGGCGCTGTCGGTGGCGAGATCGCGGCGGCGAACGCAGCGTTTGGTACTGACGTTTTTCACGATCCGGAGATTGATCCGCTGGTCGACCTCGATCAGTTCGCGGCCCAGGTCGCCGCCGTCGACCTGGTCATTTCGGTTGATAACAGCACGGTGCATTTTGCCGGCGCGCTCGGCAAGCGGGTGTGGGTTCTGCTGCCTCACGTCGCCGACTGGCGCTGGCTCGATGGCCGCGACGATTCCATCTGGTATGCCAGGGCGCGGCTGTTCCGGCAGCCATCGCCGTCCGCCTGGCCAGCCGTGATGACCAGGGTGGCGGCGGCGCTGGCGCAACATGAGGCGACGGTCGCGCGGGCAGACCTCGTTGCCATGATGCGGCGCTGCGCGGATCAGCTCGCCTATCTCGGACAATCCGCCGATGCCGAGGTCTTCCTGCGCCGCATCCTGCAGATGGATGCCGAGGATGCCGCCGCCCTGAATGGCCTCGGCCGGATCGGCCTCGCCACGGGCCATGTGACTGAGGCGCTGCCCTTTCTCGCGCGTGCCGCCTATCTGGCGCCGCAGCGGACCGACTATCACTATGACCTGGCGCGTGCCGCGCCTGTTGCAATTGCCCACAGCGGTGGACTGCCGGACTGGTCCCCCGGTGCAGGGCACCAGCGGCGCCTCTATCTGTGGTCCGAAGGAATCCTGGCCCAGGATATTGCCGCCAGTGCGGCGCTGGGCGGATTGCGGGCTGAGCTCGACGCGCTTGCGGTCGCTTGTCATCCCGCATTGATGCCCTTGCTGGCACGGCAGGACCTGCGCCTCAGTGTGTTTTCCCTCGATGACGTAGGCGCTGAGGATCTGGCCGGGCTGGAGCTGTCAGCCCAGGCGCCGCTGGCCGCCCTGCAGCTTGCCGATACAGTCAATGCGGGACCCTGGCTGCGCGCCGATCCGGCCCGAGTCGCGGAGCAGCGCGCTATCAACCGCGCGCAGTTCGGATCGCACCTTGTGCTTGGCGTGGTGGCGCAGCAGGAAGGAAACTGGGCAGGCGTTCCCGGCGCCAGCTGGACCAGCCTGCCGCCCGATCTTTGCGCCGCCCTGTCGGCATTGCCCGATGTGGGAATCTTGCTGCTGGGCAATGCGGCGCCATGGCCCGCGGCGGTTGGGCCCGGCATCCGCCTCGATCCACGCCTCGATCTTGGCAGTCGCGCCGACAATTATGCGGCAGCGCTCGCCGCGGTGGATCTGGTGATCGCAGTGGAGAGCGCGGCGGCCTGGCTGGCGGCGGCCCTGGGACAGCCGCTCTTCCTGTGCCAGGGACGCACGGGCTGGGGGATGGCGCCGGCCCTTCCTGCGACGGCGGTGTTCCGGCAATCGTCGAACGGGTCCTGGGTGCGCGCGACAGGCGAGTTGCTGGACGCCATCGGCGCGTTCCCGCGCGGGCCCGGGCAAAAGTAATCCCGGCCCAGCGGGAGCGAATCGCTGGGCCGGGTTTGCTAGGGCCCGATCGGGGGATCGGAACCTAGAACAGACGCAGGATGGCCTGCTGCGCCTGGTTGGCAAGGCTAAGGGAGATGGTGCCGAGCTGCTGACGTGTCTGCAGCTGCAGCATGTTGGCGCCTTCTTCGTTCTGGTCGGCGACCACCAGTTTGTTGGCGCCTTCCGCCAGCACGTCCATAAACTCCTTCGTGTAACTCAGTCTGGTCGTGATGACGTCGAGATTGTTGTTGAGCGCAGACGCCGAGGAGCGCAGCCTGATCTTGGCAGCCTCCAGCATCGTGGCTGCGTTGTCGATGTCAGCGCGATCCAGCCATTCGTTCTGCGCGAAGTCGATGGCCAGACCCTGGCCGTCGGTCTGTAGATTCTGGCTCACCACCGTGATCTGGTTGGTGTTGGTCTCGTTCAACTGCACTGTCATGTTGTTCTGGTCGGTGCCGTCGGTCACCTGCACCGTCGACAGTGTCGAGGTGAAGCCGGCCTGGGCCGCGCGCTGGTCGAACTTCAGTTCGTCCGGCGCCGTGAACTGGCCGATCGCATTGTAGCGGATGTTCGATTCAGAGTCCGTCCGCAGGTTGCCCGGGTTCACCGTCAACTGGATGATGGCGCCGCTATTCGGGCCGCCGACCACGGAGAAGACGAGGGTGGCCGATGTAGCGAACGACGTGCCGGTGATGACCGTGGCCTTGCCGCCATATCCATCGTCCAGGGCAAAGGTTGCCTGGGCATCGTCAGTCTTCACCGTGAAGTTAAGGCTGTGGGCAAGGTTGGTCGCCAGTGGCGAAAGGATGCTCGTCAGGCTGATGCCGGCCGCAGACAGCACGGCACCAGTGACGGATTCGGTGGCATCCGCCTGGGCGGCGGTTGATGCCGCCGCCGTGGTGACGCCATTCAGGCCGACGCGCAGAAAGTTGATGCTGACCGTCGTGCCGCCATCGCCTGAGGCAAAGGAATAGTTGCCGTCGGTGTTGACACCGGTAGAAGTGACGCCGCCCGGGCCGGCGACATTGACTCCGTAGGAGGTGAAGCGTCCCGAGACAAAGTCGAAGTCGGCAGCGGTGGCATCCGCAGTCACGGTAAAGGTGGCGTCCGTGGCAATCGACGCTGCATTGATCGCCGGCGTGCCGACGATCGCGGAGGAAGCGCGGCCGTAGGCCGGGCCGACCAGCGCGTCATTGAACGCCGATTGCAGGATGGTGCGTTCGTCAATGGTGAGGCGCGGAACGCCGGTGTCGAAATTCCAGGCGTTCTCACCGTTGGCCAGTTTCTGCTGCCCGAGCAGGCTGTTGCCGGAGCGTTCGATATTCTGACCGACACCGTTGAAATTGGCGACCGACACGGTGACGTCGACGAACTTCTCGATAACCGAGGTGCCGAGGCCGTAGGTGTCTGGAACATCATCGATTTCGTCGAAATTGATGTCGAAATTGATATGGGTGCCGCTGGCAAATTGATGATCCAGGTTCAGGGTCTTGCCGGTGGCCTTGGCGAGGGCCCATTGTTCGGTGGTGAAGGTCTTGGTGAAGCTGACATCGCCTTCGGTGATGGTGAAGGTCTTATCCTTGCCCTTGCCGCCGCTGTACTTCAGGAGGATGTTGTCAAAATTCCCGGCTGTCTTGCTTTGGAAACCGGTGACCGTCAGGTTGCTGATGCCGCGGTCGCGCTCGGCATTGGCGATATCGCTCGCATTGCCGGAAATACGACCGGTCCCGGTCACGTCGACGACATAATCGTCGGCCCTGATGACCGTGGTAACGCGCGAGGCGGTAACGCCGGGAAGCGCGTTGGTGGCGCTCTTGGATGAGGAAGTTGCATCCAGGCGCAGGCCGCTGCCGATCAGAAGGTTCTTGCCCTGGTAGCTCGAATCCTGGGCCAGCTTATCGATCTGGCGGAGCAGGGTGTTGAACTGGTCGGCCAGCGATTTGCGCAGCGCCATCGAGTTCGCGTCGCTGCCCAGGTTCTGATAGGCGGTGGTGATGAAGCCGCGAGCCTGTTCGACCAGCGCTTCGATCTTGGTCACGCCGACATCCGCGGCCTTGACCGTGGAGATCGACTGGTCGATTGAATCCTTCAGCGTCGCCAGATCGTCGGCACGCCGATTCAAACCTTTCGATGCAAAATACGCGACGGGACCATCGATCGCACTGTTGATCTTGTTGCCGGTGGCCAGGCGCTGCTGCGTCCGGTCCAACTTGCCGGAGATCTGCTGAAGCAGTAGGAGGTTGCTGCGGATTCCGCCGGTCAACTGAATGTCGTTGGTCGCCATCTGGGTTCTCCCGAATGCGTTTGCGACGAAGGCGACCATTTTGGCCGCCTGGCAGCGATTTTCGCCACGTCTCGAGAGCTCTAATGCAGCTGGCGTGCCAACTAATAACTATCTGAAATATAATTATAAAAATGACTTTTGGTGACTTGCGGCGCCCTGCAGACCCTGCCTCATCGGGCAGCTTCGCCCCGGCATGACCGGCATTTTCTGCACTTTTATGGCAAATGCCGGAGATCGACCGACAGGAAGGACGGGCCCCGCGGGACAAGAATTTTCCCAATAAAAAAACCGCGGGAACCGGCCACATTATGACCCGATGGTGTGATTAGGCTTTTCAGCCTATTGCATGTTTTATGGGTATTACATATCTTGGAATCTGGGTGACTTTACGTTGGGCTAGAAATGCCTGCCTTCCGGCTGTCGTTCCGAAGCCTGAGACCCAGCTGATTGAGAAGATTGTATCGTCTGGTTTGTCGGGCGTCGCGACTTCAAAAGTCGTTGCGACGGACGATAGTTCAGGGAACTTGCTGAATGGTAAATGCAGCGCAGACAGTCGACACAGGATCCAGCGGTCTCCCGCTTTTCGCGCGGGCGTCGTCGGCCAGTGCTGTCCTGTCGTCCGGCGCCACAGCGCCCGACAGCGCTGCTGCATCTGCCGAAGCGGTAGCACCCGCATCGTCGGCCGCAGCGGCCAATCTCAGTCGCACGCTCCGTTACAACAGCTTCGAATTCTCGTACCGCCAGGACTTCGGCAAGATCGTGCTGCTGCGCCAGGAACCGGAAACCGGCGAGCTCGTTCAGCAGTTCCCCTCAGAGTACTACCTTGCGCGTTACGCTCAGAGCGAGCGAGCGGCGCGTCAACTCAGTGAAAACTCTTCTCAGCGGCCGGACCAGGCAGGGTCGGGTTCGGAGAGCAGTGGCGTAGCGTCGGTCCAGGCGGCGTCAGCACAGCCCGATCCCGCGAGCGTTGCCGCGCCCCCAGTCGTTGCGAGCGCTCCCGTTGCCGTGCCGAGTGCGCCCAGCCTGCCAAGCGGCGGCGTTGGCGGCGGCGTCGATATCACTGTCTGACCGCCACACCCTTCATTAGGATTTCGGTAGCAATGGCGTCCCTGTCGGGACGTGGATAGCTTATGCCCGCTGCTGGACAGCAACCGGACAGGCCGGGACCTGGCGCCGCGACTTGGTGATGTTGCCGCGGTTGTTATAGCCGGTGACCGCCGCACGTTTTTCTTCCAGCGCCTGCACCACCGCGCGCATGACCCGTTCGTTGACATCGCGCATTGCCTTGAGGGCGCGGAGATTGTCCTGCACCGAGCCCTGAAATCGCTCGGTCGCCTCGGTCAACTCATCGCGCAGAGCCTGATTCACAGCCTTGATATCTTCGCCCGGTTCGCGCAAGGCCATGGTGAAAGCCTGATAGGCATCGGCCAAGGCTACCTTGTCCATCTGCAATTGCTTCAACTCGGTCGGCTTCAGGCTGCGCAGCATCTCGAGCTCACGCTCCATACAAACGATCAGTTGCGAGGTGATGGCCAGCAATTCCGTCACGCGCGACGTCTTATCCATTATTGAACCTCCTGAAGCTGCAGCAATTGACGTTGCACGATATCGGCGATTCCCAGGGTTCCGCTGCGGGCGACGCTCTTGCCGAATTCCTGGTTCAGCAGGGTGCGGAACATGCTTTCGGCCTCGCCGCCACCGGTCAGCGGATCCGGGCCCAAATCCGCGGTAATCTCGTCGAACACCAGGCCGGCGAAGAAGGCTTCGAAATCCTCGGCCACCGCGCGAATCTCCGCGGCATTGCGGGGCGCGCCATCGACCCTTGGCAGCTTCTGGGCCGCCAGAAGGCCGGCATCCATCACATTGGGAAGAACTAGATCGCTCATGACTACTGCACCATGATGTCGGCCTGAAGTGCGCCGGCCGATTTGATCGATTGCAGGATCGAGATGAGATCGCGAGGACCAACGCCCAGCGAATTGAGACCGGCTACCAGCTCCTCCAGGGTGACGCTGTCATTGAGGATCGCGAGCTTGCGGTTGGGATCCTCGTCGACGTTGATATCCGTACGCGGCACCACTGTGGTGACGCCGGTGTTGGAAAAGGGCGAGGGCTGCGAGACCTGCGGCGTCTCGGTGATCCGGATGGTGAGGTTGCCCTGGGCGATCGCCAGCTTGCTGATGCGCACGTTCTGGCCGATGACGACGACGCCGGTGTTTTCGTCGATCACGACGCGAGCCAGCTGATCGGGCACGACCGGCAGCTGTTCGATATCGGTCAGCAGCGCCGTCGGATCGCCCGGATAGCTGGCGAGATTGAGTTGCACGGTGCCGGGATCCATGGCGAAGGCGGTGCCGCCGCCAACGAACTCGTTGATCGCATCGGCAATCCGCCGCGACGTGGTAAAATCCGGGTTGCGCAAGGCGATCTTGATCGAAGGCATCTGTGCCAGTTCAAAGGGCACTTCGCGCTCGACAATGCCGCCGCGGGTGATGCGGCCGGAGGTGGGAACGCCGCGCACGATCAGTTCGGCCTCGCCCTGGGCCTTGAAGCCGCCGATCGTGATCTGACCCTGGCCGACGGCATAGACCTCGCCATCCGCGCCGAGCATCGGCGTCGCCAGCAGCGTGCCGCCCTGGAGGCTGGAAGCATCACCGAGCGAAGAGACCGTAATGTCGATCTCCGAGCCCTGGCGTGAAAAGGCGGGCAGGCTCGCCGTCACCATGACGGCAGCAACGTTCTTGGTCTCCAGGTCGGCGTTGGCCTGGTTGACCTTGACGCCGAGGCGCTCGAGCATGCCGATCAGGCTTTCACGGGTGAACGGCGACTTTTTCTTCACGTCGTCGCCGGTGCCATCGAGACCCACGACCAGGCCGTAGCCGACCAGCTGGTTTTCCCGGACACCCTCGAACTCCGCAATATCCTTGATTCGAGAGAGGGCGGCGGCGGGGCTGGGGGCGAGCAGGGCCACAACCGCCAGCGTGACGACCACAGCCAGTCCGGCCGCGCGGCGACAACGCCGCAAACTGGCGCTCGGATGGTCGGGATTGAATATTCTCATGTTCGCCATCGCCCGCTTCGATCCCTGGATTGGTCGTGTAAGATCCATCGCTCGAGATCGATGCGAGTTTCGTGCCATTTCTGGCGTCAAATTTTTGCTTTATATTGCAAATAGTTGAAAGAATTTCCGGATCCCGGCGGACGTGCTGGGCGGCTGCGGTGGCAAAAACTGCCGCGTCAACCCCGGATGCCTGCCTGGCCACGGTCGCCGAGCGCGGCGGCAGGCGACCTGATCCGATGCAAGCCGTTATTTGGTTTAATCTTTCGTTAGCCGGAGATGGTACTATATGAAGTCTCTAAACAGACCCGAGAGGGCGAATCTCCCGTGCCCATCAAGATAGATCCCATAGGCCCGAAACCTGTCACCGCCAGTCGGCGGCCCGGGGCTACCGCGCCCGCCGGATCAAGCAGCGAGTTTGCCAAGGCGTTGGGTGATTCCCAAGCCGGCAGCGCCGCACAGGTTTCGGTCGGCATCAGCGTCAATTCGCTTTCAGTGGTGCTGGCGGTACAGGAAACGCCGGATGCCACCAAGGGGCGGGCCAAGGCGCGCGCCCGGGATCGGGGCCTGAAGATGCTCGATTATCTGGACGATATCCGGATCGGGCTTCTGATGGGGTTGGTGCCCAAGGAAAAACTCGAGCAGCTGGCGCAGATGGTGCGCGCGCGCCGGGAGCAGCTCGACGACCCGCAATTGACGGCGATTCTCGACGATATCGAGCTCCGCGCCGCCGTGGAATTGGCCAAGCTGAGCCGATAGGGATAGCCGGGTGCATCAGCGCCTCGGTTCATGAATTTAATATTTTCAATAGGTTATGGGAAGAACGACCCTGCAAATCGGGCTTGCGGGAGGCGCCCTTTTGCCTATACTCCGCGCCAAATTCGCCCACCCGATTCCGGGACCTGGTTCACTGGCGGGCGGGGGCGAAGTGGCAACGACAAGTCGAGACCACGCATGAAGCCATTGCTGTCGCCCGATTACCGGCCTACCGACAAAGAAACCTTCATGAATCCGGTTCAACTCGAATACTTCCGTCAGAAGTTGCTGGCCTGGAAGGGCGAGTTGCTGCGGGAATCTGGAGAAACGCTCAGCCATCTCCAGGAGGAAAGCCTCTCGGAGCCAGATCTGGCTGACCGGGCCTCGCTGGAAACCGACCGCTCGCTGGAACTGCGCACCCGTGACCGCGAGCGCAAGCTCATCCAGAAGATCGACGAAGCGCTGGGCCGGATCGAGGACGGATCCTATGGCTTTTGCGAGGAGACTGGTGAGCCGATCTCCCTCAAGCGGCTGGAAGCCCGCCCGATCGCAACATTGTCGCTTGAGGCGCAGGAACGCCACGAGCGCATGGAGCGGACACATCGCGACGACTGATCCTCCGCATTGATGCGGAATGCTTGAACGGCGGGCCCTTGGGCCCGCCGTTTTCGTTTTGCTCAGACCGGTTATTCCTCGGCGATGGTCAGCCAGGGCCAGCGCGCCCGATAGCTTTCCGCCTTGTCGCGGAAGCTGGTTCCGGTCGGGCAGGCGGCATTGGGGCGCAGTTCGCCGCGTGTCAGTTCCTCGGCGCCATAGGGTTGAGCCAGTTCCAGCGTGCCGTCGCTGCGCGGCTGCAGCCCCACGCAGGTACAGCGGATCTGAAACCGGCCGATGGATTCCCGGGCTGAAGGCGCTGGCGGCCACTCGGCACCGAACCGCTCTCGATACCACAGATGAACCCGCGCCTGGTTCTTCAGATCGATGATGGCATCTAGGTCGCCGAATACCTGCCCGGCGCGCCGGATCACCGTATCTTCCGCCGCATAGGACAGGTCCGAATCGTCGAAATAGAAGATGTCGTAATCATTGATGCCATAGGTCGGATTCCGGCCGTCCAGCGCGTTCCAATAGCTTTGATAGACCGAACCCGCGACCAGCCACGCATCGCGCAGTCCCAGCATCGGCAGGCGCGTGAGGATGGCCCTGTTAATCGGGTTGGCGAGGGCGGCGGCGACAAGATCGATCATCAAGCCACCCTAGCAGAAACCGAAAAAAAGTGCCCTTCCACCGCGAAGGTGGAAGGGCGCAGTTGCCGTCATGAAAGGGATCTCATGATGTCGGCGCCGCCGTCCGACCCCAATCCGGGCCGGTGCGGTGGTGGAAACGAGGGGCGGTGATGTGGACTTGGGACTCCCGGTGATCGTGTCAGAAGGGGAAGAAGATGTCGTAGACCTGCTGGCCGTAGCGCGGCTGCTGCAGGTCCGAGAGCGAACCCTTGCCGCCATAGGCGATGCGCGCTTCGGCAATCTTGTCGTAGTTGATCTCGTTGACGTTGGAGATGTCCTCCGGTCGAATGACGCCGCCGACGGTCAATTGGCGCAGCTCGTAATTCACTCGAACCTGCTGGGTGCCCTGCAGCACCATGTTGCCGTTGGGCATGACCTGGGTGATGATCGCCGCCACCCGCAGCTTGATCGCCTCGGATCGGTTGACCGCGCCGGAACCGGTGGTATCCGAGGCGCTGTTGGAGTTGACCAGGTTGCCGGCATCGATGCCGTCCGGGAAAATGTCGGTCAACAGCTGTTCATAGCCCAGCAGATTGTCGAGGCCGGCGCTGTTGCTGCCATCGCGGTTCTGGGTGCTGTTGTTGGCGAGCTTTGCCTCGTCCTGGATTTCGATCACAACGGTCAGGATGTCGCCCACCTTGCCCGCGCGCTGGTCCTTGAAGAAGGCGCGGCTGCCCTGGCGCCAGAGCGAATTGGCCTGCCGCACATCGGCCATCGGCGCCGGCATCGGCAGGCTGACGGGCTGATAGTTGGGATCCAGCGTCGGATTCTCGATCGGATCCATGCTCGGCGCCTTGCCGATCTCCGCGACGCGGTCGATCATGTTGCCGCATCCGGCGAGCGGAAGTGACATCGCCAGGGCGGCGATGAGTGCGAGGCGCGACTGCGGTGGAAAGCGGCGTGACATGGCTGCTTCCTTTCTCAATTCAGGGTGAGGTGGCCGACAAGGGGTATCTCGACAGTGGCCGGGTCGCGGACGATGCCGACCAGTTCCTTCTTGCTGGTCACGTTCATCACACGCACGGATTGCCCGAGGGCGGCGTCCTCCAGCACCTTGCCGGCGACCGACAGGCTCATCTGTCCGCTTTGGAGGGCCAGTGTCACCAGCGAGTTCTTGCGCACCGCGGGGGTAAGGGCGAGGTCGCTGTTGCGCAGGATCTGGTTGGATCGCAGGGGTCGCTTCGTGGTCATGCCAAGCAACTGTCGCGGGTCCGTCACCACATTGCCGATCAGGCGGTCGGCCCGGATCGAGGTCCATTCGAGGTCGCTATCGCGGATCGTCGTCCCGGCCGGCACGGCCCGGTTGAGCACCGGAATGTCGATGGTCTCATGTGCCCAACCGGTGACGTACCGCTGCTGTGCCGTGGGGCCGGTGGCGGGCACGACCAGAAGCGCACCGAAGCGCTGGCTGGCGGGGTCATATTGCAGATTGAGGACCCCGACCGTGGGCGCGAGGTTTGTCGGCAGGACGAATTCGGCATCGCCGCCATCCAGCACAATCTCGAGCCCGGCACCGTTGCCGCTGCGCGCGCGCAGGGAATCGTCGAGGGCAGCCAGCACTGTCGCGGAGTCGATGCGGTGGCTCATGCGGCCGACCAGTACCCGCTCGAACTTTGATTCCGGCTGCCAGTCGAGCCGATAGGCGCGCGCCAGCTGGCGAAGGAAGCGGGCGTCGAGGGCGAGCGTGCCGCCAGGCGCCGGTGCCTGTGCGATCGGCGTGTCACCGATCGACAGTGTCTCCATGAACAGATCGCCCAGTCGAATCACGTCGTCGTCGACCATGATGCTGCTGCGCAGGTTCAACTGCGGCATCTCCTCGCCGCCGAAGACATAGATGTCGGCCGGCGCGGCGGCGAGCTCTTCCGCCAGCGCCGGGACCCGCACACCGAGCGCCGCGACGCCGCAGCCGAGCCAGGCGCCGAGCAGAAGACCGGCTCGGCGGGGCAGGGGTCGGTATCGGTGCAAACGGCTCATGGCGACCCTCCTCATCAGCGGATGTTGGTGACGGTCTGCATCATGTCGTCGGACGCCTGGATCACCTTGGAGTTGATTTCATAGGCGCGCTGTGCGGTGATGAGATCGGTCATCTCGGCGACCATATTGACGTTGGACTGCTCGAGGAAATTCTGCTGGAGCACGCCAAAGCCGATGGCACCTGGATTTCCCACCACGGGACCGCCGGAGGCTTCCGTTTCAAGCAGAAGGTTGTCGCCGGTGGCCTGCAAACCGGCGTCGTTGATGAACGTCGCCAACTGCATCTGGCCTAGCAGCGTGGGTGCGATCTGACCCGGGATGGTGACTTCCACCTGACCGTTCGCATTGATAGTGATGTCGGTGGCATTGTCCGGGACGGTGATGTTGGGGATGAGATCGAAGCCATCCGCCGTCACGATCGTGCCGTCATTGGACAGGCGCAGCGAGCCGTCGCGGGTATAGGCAGTAGTACCGTCGGGCAGGTTGACCTGGAAATAGCCGCGCCCCTTGATGGCGACGTCGAGCTTGTTCTCAGTCGGGATCAGCGAGCCCTGCTCGCTGATGCGGTAGACCGCGATCGGCTTGACGCCGACACCGATCGAAACACCTGCCGGCACGATTGTCGCGGTATCTGAGGACTGCGTGCCGACCCGGCGCAGGTCCTGGTAGAGCAGATCGGCGAATTCCGTGCGGCTGCGCTTGAAGCCGGTCGTGGTCACGTTGGAAATATTGTTGGCGATGACGTCGATATTGATCTGCTGGGCCATCATGCCGGTGGCGGCCGTGGTTAAGGATCTCATGGCTGTCTCCCGACCTGGTTACGAACTGGGGATGATGTAGTTGACGGCACGTCGCATACGCTCGTGTTCGCCCTCAAGGAACTTCTGGGCCGATTGATAGCTGCGCTGGACCAGAATCATGTTGGTCATCTCGCGGATCGACTGGACGTTCGAACCCTCCAGCATGCGCTGCTGCACCTTGAAGTTCTCGGCCAGCGCCGCCACGGCCGGCTGGTCGGTCACGAAGGTGGAGGCGCCCTGCGGCTTCAGTACGCGATTGTCGGCAAAGGTGACGATATCCAGCTGGCCATAGATGATCGGCACGTTGCCGCCCTGGGTAAGGTCCGCCGAGATAACGCCGTCGGTGGAGACGGCGAGCGGTCCATCCTCCGGGTTGATGACCAGCGGCCCACCGCCGGCGAGGACGGGGTAGCCCGATTGATTGACCACCTCGCCCGCTGCGTTGAGTTGGAAGCGGCCGTTCCGCGTGTAGGCCGGGCCCTCGGGCGTTTGCACGACGAAGAAGCCGTCGCCCTGGATGGCGAGGTCGAGATCGTTGCCCGTGGCCTGCAACTCGCCTTCCCGGTAATCGCGGTAGGTGGCGAGATCCTGGACATAGGAAAGCTTCACCGGTCGTTCGGCCCGGATCAGGTACTCGCTGAAGACCATGCCCTCGGCCTTGAAGCCGGTGGTGTTGACGTTGGCCAGGTTGTTGGCCACGGTCTCCATGTTCCGCGACAGACCGAGCTGTCGTGACAGCACGATGTAAGTCGGTGTTTCCATGACGGTGCCCTCAAAGGGTCAGTTAACGTCCAGCTCTGCGGCTGGTGGGCCCCTTCATGCAGACAGCGTGCCAGAATAATATTTGTTATATTTCAATTGGTTAAACTATATCCCCTTGGGGGATCAGCAGTTTGTGCCGGGCCAGGGGCAAGTCGCGGTGGGCATGAATTGCGTGCCTTCGCACTTGCGGTATCGCCTGATCCGATGCCATCCGCGCGAAAGGCGCCTTTTCTGGCACTTCACGGGATGTTAACCATCAGTGGCTAGTTTACGATCGCTAATCATGGCCCGGAATCTGCTAATCGGTTTCCTGGTGGAGTTTGCTGCGCCGGGATGCCGGCAGATGAGGACTTAAGGATCCATGGCTGAAGCTGAGAGCGCGCCGCCAGAGGCTGCGAAACCCAAGAAGATGAGCGGCAAGAAACTGGTGCTGTTCATTGTCCTGCCGCTTCTGTTGCTGGCGGGGGGCGGCGCCGCGGCGTTCCTGCTGCTGGGCGAGGAAGAGCCCGCCAAGGAAGGGGCTGCCGGCGAGGAGGGTGCCGCCGAAGAAGAGCATGCCGAGGAGGAAGGGCATGTGCCGGTCTTCGTCGAGCTGCCGGAAATGACAGCCAATCTGGTGCCGACCGGCAAGAAGCAGCCGTTCCTGAAGACTACCCTGGTGCTGGAATTGGCGACGGCGGAGGATCAGCCGCTCTTTGAGGGCGTTCAACCGCGGGTAGAGAACGAGATCCAGACTTATCTGCGCAGTCTGCGACCGGAGGATTTGCAGGGGGCCGCCGGTCTCAAGCGACTGCGCGACGAGCTCATGCTGCGCGTGAAAGGCGCTGCCAAACCTGCTAAAGTTAAAGATATACTGTTTAAGCAGATGCTGGTTCAGCAATAGACTCGAATCAGTGCGCCGGTTCAACGGTGGCGCCGACCGGATGAGGACGAGGGATGATCGACGATCCTGAAGAAGAAATGTCCGAGGAGGAAAAGGCGGCCGCGGCCGCCTGGGGGGACATGGCCGACGAGGATTCGGAGGCGGCGGCCCCAAGCGGCCCGATGTCCAACCGTGTCCTCGATCAGGACGAGATCGACAGCCTGCTCGGGATCAGCAAGGACTCGGGCGGTGAGGACAAGCCCTCCGGTATCCAGGCCATCCTCAACAGCGCGCTGGTGTCCTACGAACGCCTGCCGATGCTGGAGATCATCTTCGATCGGCTGGTGCGCATGCTCTCGACCAGCCTGCGGAACTTTACCACCGACAATGTCGAGGTAAGTCTCGACAACATCACCGCGATTCGCTTCGGCGACTATCTGAATTCGATCCCATTGCCGGCCATGATGGGGGTGTTCAAGGCCGAGGAATGGGACAATTACGGCCTGCTGATGGTCGATTCCTCGCTCACCTATTCGATCGTCGACGTGCTGCTGGGCGGTCGCCGCGGCACCGCTGCGATGCGCATCGAGGGGCGGCCCTACACCACCATCGAACGCAATCTGGTCGAGCGCCTCATCAACGTGGTGCTCAACGACCTCACCGCCACCTTCGACGTGATTTCGCCGGTGACGTTCCGTTTCGAACGCCTGGAAACCAATCCGCGCTTTGCCGCCATTGCGCGACCGGCCAACGCGGCCATTCTGGCGCGCCTCCGGGTCGATATGGAGGACCGCGGTGGGCGTCTGGAACTGATGCTGCCCTATGCCACCCTTGAGCCTGTGCGCGAGTTACTGCTGCAGATGTTCATGGGCGAGAAATTCGGCCGCGATTCGATCTGGGAAACGCACCTCTCCGGGGAGTTGTGGCAGACCGACGTGAAGATCAACGCGGTGCTTGACGAGGTCTCGGTCTCGCTCAACGACGTCCTCAACTGGAAGCCCG
This sequence comes from Rhodospirillaceae bacterium, assembly GCA_016794165.1. Lineage (GTDB taxonomy): Bacteria > Pseudomonadota > Alphaproteobacteria > Dongiales > Dongiaceae > Dongia. The sequence goes on along the minus strand of JAEUKV010000120.1, from coordinate 6,669 downwards.
GCAGCCGACTCGACCTTGAGGTGACCCCGGATTCATTGGTGGAACTGCGCTGCGGCGACGTGCAGTTGTTCCGCGGCCAGATGGGCCGCAAGGGACAGCATATCGCCGTCAAGATCCAGGATCGGCTGATCAAGTAGTGCGCATTGATCGACCGGCCATGCTTGGACAGGTGCCATGATGTCGTTCGGACTGATAGCCGATGTCGTTCTGATCGTCCTCCTCGGGGCGACGCTGTTCTATGTCGTGAAGCTATCGCGGCGCCTCGCCCAGTTGCGCGAGGACCGGCAGTCTTTCGAGACCCTGGTCAAGGAATTCGCCAATGCCACCGCCGAAGCCGGTCGGGGTCTGGCGGAGTTGCGCCAGGGTGCCGATGGCGTGGCGCGCGAACTTGCCGGCCGCATGGAGCGGGCGCAGGGCGTGGTGGGTGAACTGCAGCGCAGCGCCGATGACCTCAAGATGCTGATCAATCGGGCCGATATCGCTGCCAACAAGCTGGAACAGGGTATCGACCAGTCGCGCCAGCAGCGCCCCGATCCCGCGCGCCAGGCTGAGGCAGCTCCGCGGGCCCCGAGCGACGAAGACGGGGCGCAGGTGCCCGATGCCCAGACCAGGGCGCTGCTGTCAGCGCTGGGTCGTATCCGTTAGGATTTGGAAATGACGAGTCAGATATCCTCAGATCCCGGCAAGGCCACCCGGAATGTTTCGGCATCGACGCCGGCGGCCCAGTCCCTATCGGCGGCCCGGTCCCCTTCGGCCGGCCAACTTCCTTCGACAGGTGGGCGTCGTGGCTCGTTCCACCTGTTGCCAGTGCTGGCCCTCGCGCTGGGTCTGGTCCTGACCATTCGCGTCGGCGATGTTTGGCTGGGACTTACCGTGGGTGTCGGTACTGAAACCCTTGCGCAGGCCGCGCCGGCGGACGCCCCTGCTGCTGACTCGATGGCTGATCCCGCCGAGCCGGCTGTCGAGAGCGCGTCGACCGAAGGGACACCGCCAGCCGAACCGGACGTCGCCGAACCGGCCCCTCAGGCGCCGATCGACTTTACCGATGAGGAAGTCGAGGTGTTGCAGCAACTGGCCAAGCGTCGCGAAGAACTCGACCTCCGGGCCCGCCAGCTGGACGAACGCGAGGCCATGGTTGCTGCCGCGGAACAGCGCATGGAGCAGAAGATGGTCGAGTTGCGGGCCCTGCAGACGGTGGTCGAGGACCTGCTGAAGGCACAGAGCGAGGCCGAAGAAGAGCAGTTGCAGAGCCTGGTCAAGATCTACCAGAACATGAAACCGAAGGACGCGGCCCAGGTGTTCGAGGAACTGGACCTCGATGTCCTCCTGCAGGTGGTCGCCCGCATGAACGAGCGGAAACTGGCGCCGATCCTGGGCCTGGTGTCGCCCACAAGGGCCAAGGAAGTCACCTACGAGCTGGTCCAGCGCCAGACCCTGCCCTTTACGCCCTGAGCGGAATTCTCCAGTTGATCGCGGGACATTTAACCGCGACTTAACCTATTTGCTGCAGATTCCTGGCGAATGCAGGGCAATAAGCGCCGAGGAACTCGGTAGCGCTTGGAGCGAGAGGGAACTGATGTCGGTCGATCTGAATATGAATGTCCTCATCGTCGATGATTACAAGACGATGCTCCGAATTATCCGCAACCTATTGAAACAATTGGGTTTCAATAATGTGGACGAGGCGACTGACGGGTCAGCGGCACTGCAGAAGCTGCGCGACAAGGAGTATGGCCTGGTGATTTCCGACTGGAACATGGAGCCGATGACCGGGATCCAGCTCCTGCGGGAAGTGCGCGCGGATGCCAAGTTGAAGAGCATGCCCTTCATCATGATCACTGCCGAGAGCAAGACGGAAAATGTGATCGCTGCCAAGGAGGCGGGGGTCAACAACTACATCGTGAAGCCCTTCAACGCGGCCACGCTGAAGACCAAGCTGGTTACCGTCCTCGGCAATTTCTGACCCGTTCGAGAGGGGATTTCCCATGACAGCCACAGTTCCTCCCGAACTCGTCGGCCGGTTGAGCGCACTTCAGGGGCGGATGCAGACAGTCAGCCGCGAAGAAATCGCCGAGGTCGTGTCGGCGCTGCTGTCGGAGATGCAGGGCGATCTCTCGGAGGACAATCTCAAGCTCTACGCCGAACTCGAATCGCTCTCGCGCTACATCACGACCGCCAAGTCCGAGATCGCAGCCCTGCGTCCCGACGAGATCACGGCACAGCATCTTCCCAAGGCCACCGACGAACTGGACGCAATTGTCGGCGCCACGGAAGAGGCGACCAATTCGATCCTTGCCGCGATGGAGACGCTGGAGGCCGCCGCGGGCGAAATGCCGCCGGAACTGGGCGAAAAGGTGACCGAAGCGGTCACCCAGGTCTATGAGGCCTGCAATTTTCAGGACATCACCGGCCAGCGTATTACCAAAGTGGTGAACGCCCTGAAGCATATCGAGGAAAAGGTCGACGCTCTGGTGGCAGCCTTCGGCGACGAGATCGCCAAGTACAAGGCGGCGCATCCGGAGGAGGAGAAGCCCGCGGAAGAGGTCAAGAAACCCACCGATGCCGAGTTGCTGAATGGACCGCAGCTACCGGATGATGCGTCCAAACAGGCCGAAATCGACGCACTTCTCGCCAGCTTTGATTGAAGCAGGTCGCCGGCAGGGTTAGACTGACAGGTGCTGTAGGCGCGGATTCGCAGGGCTCCGCGCGCGACGAAGTGATGAGCGCCAACGGCGCAGGGAAGGGAATGCCCACATGGCAGCAACGCCCCATACCGGGCCGGGCTCACTGCCAGCGACCCCAGCGGCTGGAGCATTGGCGCGCCGGGGGGTGTTTCTGACGCCGCCGATGCCGCCGGCCAAGTCGCGCAATCCCAGCCTTGTACCCTTTCTCTCCGTCCAGCTTCTGGTCCTCGCCTTTTTCATCGTGCTCACCTCGCAGGCGACCCGCGATGCCAGCAAGGCGCGGGCAATCACGGAGAGCGTCCAAAGGCATTTTGCCGGGACTGAACGCCTGGTGCAGGAGGGTCCACAGCGCGGGCCGGCGGCGCCGGACGTACGCGATGTGCTCAACAATGTCATGATCCAGTTCCAGGGACTGGTCCCGCTCGACCGCAACGTCGTGCATCTTTCGGCCCTTGAACAGGCGCTCAGGCTGCCCACCGAGTTGTTCTTTGAAGACGGATCCAGCGAATTGCGGCCGACCCGCCGCGGCCTCATCGATGAGGTGATGCGCGCGATCGACCTGCGGCCGCAGGGCTGGGGCTACGAAATGGAGATTCAGGTGCAGGGCGATCCGCCCGACGCCCTGGCGCTGAACCGCGCTGCCAGCCTGGCGGCAGCGATGGCGGCGGACAAGCGACCCGAATCAGACATTGTCGTTGCCCTTGGCGGCGGCCATCCGGACTGGATGGTCCTGATTGTTCGCCTGCGGCCTGACCTGTTGCCTGATCTGCCAGCGCCGGGGGCCGCCACGGGCGAACCGGTCGGCGAGGTGGCGCCATGAAACTCGACAGCACCTTCCTGCGGTCGATCCATCCACCGGTCGAAGAGATGGGCCAGCCGCCCTGGCTGATCACTTTTGCCGATCTGGTTTCACTGATGCTGGTCTTCTTCGTCATGCTGTTTGCGATGTCGACGCTGGATCAGACCCGGCTGCAGCGGATCCTGGGGCTCAACCCGATGCCCACGGTGGTAGCGGAGACTGAAACCCTTACCGTCCAGCGATCGCTGGAGCGGGCCCCGGTAGCGGACGCCCGCGATCCCGACTATCTTCTCTCGGTCTTCAAGACCAAGCTGGAGTCGGACCCCTTGCTGAAGGATATGCCGCTGAAGAGCTTTGGCGACCGGGTTGTCCTGTCGATCTCGGCCGAACGTCTGGCGGCGGACCTGGAGCCGGGGCCGACCGGTCGCGCCGGGGCCTTGGTCTATGCGCTGGCGGGTGCCTTGCAGACTCTTCCCAACCAGATCGTCGTCGATGGCTACGGCCCCGAAACGACCGGTGCTGATCGCTGGCAGACTGCGCTGAAGCTGGCCTATCGCGTTGCCAGCGGCCTGGCAGAAGCCGGGATCCGCAACCCGGTCCTGGCGCGCGGTCATGTCGGCGTTGCCATCGGTCCCGATTCGGCCGGTACCGAGGCGGGCGGCGTCGATATTGTGCTTCTGGATGGGACAGCGCCGATCCTGGCGCCGGCAGGCGCCGACGCGCCGTGAGCGTGATCGCTGGTGTGATGCGGTTTCTGGGAATCGCCTGGTTGATGGTGGCCGTCGCCGCGGCGGCATCGCTCGTCTCTGCGCAGGAAACGCCCCTGGCCCAGGCCAGTGTGCGCAGCCAACTTCTGGATGATTCAGGGCGCCTGATCCTGGATTGGGGCCGCACGCCCGCGCCAGCGATCACCATCGACCTCAGCGATACCTTGATGGTGCTGCGCTTCGACCGGCCGGTCACCCTCGATACCGCCGCGTTGCGCACCAATCTCAAGGCCTATTTCCGCAGCGCCGAACTCGCCACCGACGGTATGTCGCTGGCCCTGTCACTTAAGAAACCGGTGACCTATCGTAGCCGGCGCGAGGATGGGCGGTTCACCCTCGATCTCGGCCTGCCGAGCGAGATGGTTTTCGACAATGACCGTGGTGCGCCGGCATCTGCCGCCGCACCTTCGCCAGTTCCAACTTCAACTCCTGTTCCGGCGCCACCTCCGGCGCAAGCGTCGGCGGATGCGCCTTTGCCGCCGGAGATGTTTGTCGCCAAACCATTCGTACCGGATGCGGCCAATGCGCCTCAGACGACACTGCAGACCCCATCCGAATCGGCCGGCGACGGGGTCTTGCGGCTGCGCGCGGGCGAACACGGCACCTATTCGCGCCTCGCGCTGGACTGGCCGGACGTTGCCTTTACGACGCGTCAGGCCGGCGATCGGGTTGAAGTGACATTCGACCAGTCGGCGCAAGTCGACCTTGGCGGAATTGCCAGCCGAGTGCAGCAACGCCTGGTGGACATCTCCGCCGGGAATGACGCTGCCGGCAATCTGGTGCTGCGCCTCCAACTGAAGCCGAATGTGGCGGCAAGGTCGTATCGCAATGGTGCGACCATTGTAATGGATCTCAGCGATGCCACGGCCGCGGCGGCCGCCGAAGCGGCGCCAACCGTCCCGGCGGAGGTGACGCCTGCGGTGGAGGCTTCGCCTCCGGAATCTGCAGCGCCCGAGGCCACGGTGGCGGAAGCGCCCGCAACGCCGCCGCCGGCGGTTGTCGCGGAGGAGACGGGGTCGTCGCCAATTCCGGTACCGGCGCTCGAAACCGCACCGCCGTCGGGCAATGCGACCGGCGCTCCGACGCTGCCGGCGGCGGAGATCGCAATGCCGGTGGTAGTGACCAAGGAACCGGCTGTCACCCCCTCGGGTCAGCCGCCGGCACCGGTCGCCATCGCAGCCAGCGCAACGCCGGCAGATGGCGGTGTCATCCTCGCCTTCGCCTTTCCTGCCCCGACCGGCCTGGCCCTGTTCAAGCGGGGCGAGGCGCTCTGGCTGGTGTTCGATCGGCCGGGTCCGGTCGACCTCGCCACGCTGGTCAGAGCGGCGCCGGTGCTGACCGGCCTCGACCGTGTCGAGACACCCTACGCAACGGCATTGCGACTGCCCGATACTGCGAGGCTGGGCGGCAGCAATATGGGCGCGGCGATCGGCGGCGACGGCCGCAACTGGCAGATCAGCCTGGGGCCCAATCGCAGCCTGCGCCCGACCAGTGGCATGGAACAGCGGCGTGAATCGCTCGCCAACGGCGGCGTCTCGCTGTTGTTCGAGATGGCCGCACCGGGTACCGCGCTCGAGCTCACCGATCCTGAAGGCGGGGACCGAGTGGCGGTGGTGCCGGTCGGCAAGGCCGGCATGGGTCTGGCCGAGGCTGCCGCCTGGCCGGATTTCCGCCTGCTGGCCAGTTTCCAGGGCGTCGCCGTAGTGCCGATCAGCGAGCGCACACGGGTGGAATCCCTGCCCAACGGCGTCGTGGTGACGACCAGAGGGGATGTGATGCCGCAGCTTGTGGCGGAAACGGTTCCCCCGCCGCTCGATCCGGCGGACGAACCGTTGCCGGCCGACGGCGCCGCGCCGCCGGCCGAGCTGGTGATTGCGCCGGTGAAGGGGCTGTTCGATCTGCCGGCTTGGCGGCGTGGCGGCGAGGCGACCTTTGTTGCCGACGAGGCAGCCTTGCGCGAATCGGTCAAGAACGCATCGGCAGGGCAGAAACCGGACGCGACCCTGGCCCTTGCCGAATTCCTGTTCGCCCATGCGCGCTATGCCGAGGCCCTCGAAGCCCTAGCGGAGCTGGACGGTGCCGACCTGCAGGACACACCCTTGGTGAGTACCTTGCGCGGTGCCGCCAATGCCCTGATGGACCGGCAGGAGGAAGCGTTGGCGGATCTCGACCGCCCGGCGCTTGCCAATGTTCCCGAGGCCGAGTTGTTCCGTGGGTACCTCGCCGCCAGGAATGGGAACTGGGGCGACGCGGCGGCGGCCTTCGGTGGACCGCTGCCGGATATCGACGACTATGCCAAGCCTACCCGCATGGTGCTGCGACGCGCCGCCGCCGAGGCGCTGGTAACGGAGGGCGATCCGCTTACCGCGCAGACCTACCTCGACAGCATGCGGATCGATGCGCCTGACGCCGAGGACCA
>JAEUKV010000116.1 GCA_016794165.1 Rhodospirillaceae bacterium | reverse complement strand
AACACGATCAGCCGCTTGGGCTGCCAGTCCTTGAGCACACGGCGGATGAACGCCTTGCCGAACGAACCCGTCCCACCCGTCACCAGGATCGATTTCCCGTTCAGGTCGGGAAGTGCCGTCTCAAACATGTCGGTCAAACCTCAAGACGGGCCACCAGCGCTTGGCGCCCATTAAATCATTACTGTTCAATAGTTTGGCTCAATCGGCGACGACCGAGAGCCGGAAATTTTCACAGCCCGTAGTCGCTGCAGGGGTTATCAGCAGCCCAGCCGGTCTGTCAACCGGGCCTTGGCCCTCCCCGCCAGGGTCTGAATGGGCCGGCGCCCCGGATTCAACCGGCCCCGAAAACCGGCTCAGGCAGCCCGCGATGGCCGGGCCTGACCGCGAACAGGGAGCCTGCGAGGGGGGCCCTGGCCAGGGTTTCGGCATCGAGATCCACCGTGGCGGTGGTGATATAGAGGGTCTCCAGACCCTCTTCCGCGAAGGCGCAGGAGGTCACCAGCGGAACCGGCAGGTCGATCTTGAGATCGCGCTTTCCGTCGGGAGCAAAGCGGCTGACACCCCAGCCGCCCCAGTGACAGATCCAGACCCCATCATCGGCATCCACGGTCATCCCGTCCGGCATGCCGTCCGCTTCCGCAAAGGTCGCGAAGACCCGGCGATGGCTGATCGCACCGGTGTCGGGATCGAGATCGTAGACATAGACGTGCCGCTCCATCGTGTCGGCGAAATAGAGCCTGCGCCCGTCGCGGCTGAAGGCCGGGCCGTTGCCACAGGCAAAGCCACGGTCCTGGATGACATGTCTGCCGTCCGGATCGAGGCGATAAATGCCGCCGATCGGGTCCGTTTCCCGCACATCCGAGGTACAGAGCCAGAGCCGTCCCTGCCGATCGACCTTGCCGTCGTTGAACATGGTCAGTTCCGCCCGGTCGTTGGGATCGAGCCAGGGCGTCAGCCGCCGGTTGCCGATGTCGACCTTGAAGGCACCCTCGCGGCCCGTGAGGATGAAGCCGTCCCTGGCGCGCACCAGGGTGCCCATCGGCACCCCCAGATCGAGCTGCCAGGATTGGGCCGCCCTGGTGGCGGGGTCGTAGATATGGATCGTCGGTCCCTTGAGATCGAGCCAATAAACCTTGCGGTCGACGGGATGCCACAGGACCGATTCGCCAAGCTTTGCCGGGGTTTTGACCACACATTGCGGCGTCTGGATCGCGGTCATGCTGGTTCCTCTTCGGGTCGGTTGTGCGCCAGCCAGATTGACCCCATTCGGCACATGCTGGCAACAGTGCGCACATTGCCTCAAAAAGTACGCCCCGTACCTGACCAGGTACGGGGCGATCACAAACCTCGATACTGCGGCGATACGACGTCAGCCGACGCCGCGCAGTTCATCGATCATGGCCAGAATCGGCGCCTGGCGCTTTCGCCGGTCGCCTGCGGGGATCCTGTCACGCGCCTCGACGCCGGGCAGCGCCACGTCGCCGGCCAGCATGCGCTCCAACTCGCGTCGCGCGCGCGCCAGACGCGAGCGGATGGTGCCGATCGGGCAGCCGCAGATTTCCGCCGCCTCCTCGTAGGACATGTCCTGTCCTACCACGAGCGACAGGACTTCACGCTGGTCCGGATTGAGCGCATTGATCGCGTGAAAGAGTTCCTTCAGCACCAGGCTGTGCTCCTGGTTCGGCGCGACGCTGGCCAAATTCGGCAGCAGGTCGTCATCGATGTCCACCATCCGGGACCGTTGGCTGGCACGAATGCTGTTGATATAGAGGTTGCGCATGATGGTGAAGAGCCATGCCTTCAGATTGGTGCCGGGGGTGAACAGCTCCTGCCGGCTGAGGGCGCGCACCACCGTGTCATGCACCAGATCATCGGCCGCCTGGCGATTGCGGGTCAGCGTGACCGCAAAGGCTTTCATGGCGGGCAGAGTATCGACGAGTTGGTTTTGATATGTATCGGCCATCGGCTTTTTTCCTTTCGGTCGATTCCATCGGAGCCAAGAGCGTCGCAACGCTGACCAGAAGATGGCGATTGGAAGGCCGCATTCCGAGCGACAAGACCGGGCGGAAGCTGTGACAGATCGACGGAAAAATAGGACCTAAGGCCTAAAACAAGATCAATCCGTGATAATTCCAGGCCTTCAATTAGGGGCTTTCGACGACCAGGTCCGAATCAGCTCCAGGAGCGCGGCATCGGGCTCTGCAGCACTGGCTTCGAACAGTTTTTTTGTTTGCAGATCAAGCCATTGATCGAAAGCCGGCGAGGTCGTCATGGAGACCACGTTGGTGCCGTTCCGCCGCAATTCATGGGAGCCGAGAGGGGGGCCAGGGCGGGTCGGGCTGTCTTTTGGACCGTCCGTCTTGCGCGTCATGGCATCCGGTACTCCTAACTGTCTCGATGGCAAGCCTTTTACCGTCTACCAGCGCCAACAATTCAGCGGCGGCTTGGTTCCGGACGTGGGCGTCGTCTCGGGAATTTTGCAAGTGTACGCGCGTTTGCCACTGGCGGCAAAATCCAGCTCAGCTGGCGCGGCTCAGCCGCGCCAGCGTCTGCGCCAGCGTGCCCGCATCCAGATCCGGCCGCGCCTGCAGGATGAAGCCGGCCGCGACCGCCGCCAGGACGGCGCTCTTCGGGTCGTCGGCAACAGCTCGGCGGGCGCTGGCCAGGATATCCGGCAGCACCGCCTGAGACTGCACCTGTCCACTGGCCGCGGTCGCCGAAGGCGCGCTGCGGTCTCCGCTCCGCGCCACCCACCAAGCAATGGCGGCGGTCAGCAGCAGCAGGCCCGCCAGCACTGCAAGCGCCGCGGTCGGTGGCAGCCACGCCAGCAGCCAGAGATAGAAGGCCGCCGAAGCCACCCCCAACGCCGCCAGGGCCAGGATGACGGCCAGGGTGATCAGTGCCAGCTTGCGCAGGATCCGGCCGCCGATCCCGTCAATGACAGAGGTCATCAATCTGCCCGAATCAACGGTTCGTAATCTTGCCGAGCAGAATGCCGGCACCGAACGCCACCAGCAGGCTGGTCAAGGGGTGCGCCACCACCTGCCCTTCGACGGCGCCAATGCCCGCCGCGACCTTCGCCCGACCGTTGACGACGGCCGAATCGACTCCGGCGGCGCCCTTCTTTGCGAGCAGGCGGGCGATTCCGGCGACGTCGTCCCTCAGCGTACCGAGGTCATTCTTCAATACGTCGAACTCTTTGTCCAAACTGCGCTCAGCCATGATTCACCTCCTTGAATGTGATTGCTGCGATCAGACGTAGTTCGCCACCAGCGACACCACGAACAGCACCAGAAAAATCAGGAACAGGATCTTGGCGATCCCGGTCGCCGCCTGCGAAATGCCGCCGAACCCAAAGATGCCGGCGACAATGGCGACGACAAGAAATACAACGGCCCAGTAAAGCATGGGTTGTCCCCCTTCAATGCGATGGTTGCATGTGAAATCGGAAGCCGAGGTCTTGCCGCGGATTGTTTTCGGTTGGCGGCTGCTTCTCGATGGCTCCCAGATCAACGGCTCGGCGCAGCGTTGGTTCCCAACTTTCCCTGCAACGTCCTTGCCGGAATAGAAAGAGCCCGGCGCAACCCGCGCCGGGCTCCCGAAGCGACAGATGTCTGCTCTGCGTCAGTGACGATAGCCGCGCTCAAAGTCGTTGAGCTGTTTCTCGACTTCGTCCTTGGCGATGCCGTAGCGTTCCTGGAGCTTGCCGGCGAGTTGGTCGCGCTTGCCGCTGATTGTGCTGAGGTCGTCGTCAGTGAGCTTGCCCCACTGTTCCTTAACCTTGCCCTTGGCCTGGTTCCAATTGCCTTCGATGATGTCCCAATTCATGACGCTTCTCCTTCCAGGTGATCAAGAGACGAGCGGACGAATGTCACGCTCGCTGCAGAAGAAACGAGTTGAGAACCAGACAGTTCCTGATTTTCGCTGCGATAATGGGCCGCAGGGGCGGAAAGAGGTCCGTTTAGCCGCCCTGCATGCGCGGCAGCAGGAAGACCTCGCTGTCAGGAGCCAGCGGCTGCAGCCAGCCCTCCCGATAGATCAGGCCGTCAATCGAGACGGATACCCCGCGCTTGATCTGGGCTTGCAGGCCCGGATAGGTCTCGCCTAGCCGGGCCAGCAGTTCCTGGACATTGCGTGCCTCGATCTCGACTTCGGAGCGACCGCCGGTGTGCGGCTTCAGCGAACCCCAGATGACGACCCTGGCCACGCGCGACGACCTCAGGCCGCTTTCTTGCCCTTCGCCTTTGCGTCCTCGATACCCTTGAGAACGCGCGGCGGCGAGAGTGGCAGCTGCGTGAAACGCACGCCCGTCGCCGCGGCGACGGCATTGGCGATGGCTGCCAGCGGCGGCACGATCGAGGTTTCGCCGACGCCGCGGACACCGTAGGGGTGGCCCGGATTCGGGATCTCGAGGATCTGCGTGTCGATCATGGGAAGATCGGAGCAGACCGGGATGCGGTAATCGAGGAAGCCCGCATTCTGCAGGCGGCCATCCTTGCCGTAGATATATTCCTCATTGAGCGCCCAGCCGATGCCCTGGACGGCGCCGCCCTGGAACTGGCCCTCGACATAGGAGGGATGCACCGCCTTGCCCGCATCCTGGATGACGGTGTAGCGGACGATCTTCGAGGCACCCGTCTCCGGATCGATTTCGACATCGCAGATATGCGTGGCGAAACTGACCCCCGCACCATCGGCCGAGAATTCGTGATGGCCGGCGATCGGGCCGCCGGTGCCCGGCGAGGCCGCGGCGATTTCCTTCAGCGAGAGCGGTGCGAAATTGCCGGCATTGGCACCGGCGGGCTTGGCAAAGCCCTTTTCCCAGGTGACGGCGTCCTCCGGGATGCCCCAGGTCGCCGCCGCGCGCTGGCACAGCTTCTTGATGGCGTCGCGCGCCGCCAGGATGCAGGCCATGCCGGTAGCGAAGGTGGTGCGGCTGCCGTCGGTGACATCGTTGTGTCCGAGCGAACTGGTGTCGGCGATGATCGCCCGCACATGTTCATAGCCGATGCCGAGCTCCTCGGCGACCATCATGCACATAGAGGCGCGGCTGCCACCGATGTCGGGCGAGCCCACGGAAACCGTGATGGTGCCGTCGGTCGGGATATTGAGACTGACACAGGACTGGCCACCGAAATTGAACCAGAAGCCAGCCGCCATGCCGCGGCCCTGATTGGGGCCGAGCGGTGCCTTGAAATGCGGATGGTTCTTGGCCGCCTCCAGCGTCGGCCCGAGGCCGATCGGGCCGTAGACCGGGCCGTAGGAGGATTTGGTGCCTTCGCGCGCGGCGTTCTTGATGCGGAAATCGATCGGTGCCATGCCGAGCTTGTGGGCCAGTTCCTCGATGACACTTTCGACGGCAAAATTCGCCATCGGCGCACCGGGCGCGCGGTAGGAAATCGTCTTCGGACGATTGCACACCACGTCGTAGCCGATAGCCCGGACGTTATCGAGATGGAACTGGGCGAAGGCGCTCATGGCACCGAATTCCGCCGGCGAGCAGCCCGCGAACGGGCCGCCCTGATAGCGGAAGGTGCCGTCGGCCGCGGTGATGAGACCGTCCTTGGTGACGCCGATCTTGATGTCCATCGAGGTGCTGGAGGTAGGGCCCGTGGCCTTGAACACCTCGTCGCGGGTCATCACGACCTTGACCGGCCGGTTGGCCTTGCGCGACAGGGCGAGCGCCACCGGCTCGATGAAGACGGTGGTCTTGCCGCCGAAGCCGCCGCCAATCTCCGACTGCGTCACCCGCAGGCGCGAGATGTCGATGCCGAGAATGCGTGCACAGACGTCACGCACCATGTAGTGGCCCTGGGTGCAGCACCAGAGATCGGCGCTGCCATCCGGCGACATGCTGGCCAGGGCCGCATGCGGTTCGATATACCCCTGGTGCGTGGCCTCGGTCTTGAAGCTGCGCTCGACGATGATGTCGGCCTTCTTGAAGCCTTCCTCGACATCGCCATGACCGAATTCGAAGCGGCGGGCGACATTGGAGGGCTTCTTCGGCTTCGGATCGACGCCGTCGGTGAACATCTTCTTGTGGAGGAGCGGAGCGTTCGGCTTCATCGCCTCGTCGACGTCGGTCACATGCGGCAGAATTTCGTAATCGACCTTGATCAGCTTCAGGGCCTGGCGCGCGATGCTGGCCGTGGTGGCCGCGACGGCGGCCACGGCATGACCTTCATAGAGCGCCTTTTCGCGCGCCATGATGTTGTACATCGTGTCGTAAAGCGCCGCGTCGCCGTCGGTATGGTCGGGGAAATCGTCCCGCGTGATCACGGCCTTGACGCCGGCGAGCTTTTCCGCCTTCGAGGTGTCGATCTTCCTGATGACGGCATGGGCATGCGGCGAGCGCAGAATGCGGCCCACGAGTTGCCCCGGCGCCGAGGCATCGGCGCCGAACTTGGCGCGGCCGGTAACCTTGTCGATGCCGTCGGGGCGCAAGGGACGCGTGCCGACGACGTTGAACTTGCGCTTCGAATCCGGTGCGTTGTCGAGCGGCATGATCAGGCCCTCTTGGCTTTGTTGTTGCGCATACCCTTGGCGACATCCTGCACGGCGCGCACGATCTTGTCGTAGCCGGTGCAGCGGCACAGGTTGCCGGCGAGGCCAAAGCGAATCTCGCTTTCCGTGGGATCGGGGTTCTTGTCGAGCAGCGATTTGGCGGCGATCAGGAAACCCGGCGTACAGATGCCGCATTGCAACGCTGCATGCTCGATGAACTTCTTCTGCAGCGGATGCAGCTCTTCGCCGTTGGCCATGCCTTCGATAGTGCCGATATTGTGGCCCTCCGCCTCGGCGCCAAGTACCAGGCAGGAACAGGTCAGGCGACCGTCGATGGTGACGGAGCAGGCACCGCAGTCGCCGGTGCTGCAGCCTTCCTTGGCGCCGGTCAGGCCCAGGCGGTTCCTGAGCACGTCAAGCAGGGTTTCGTCGGCGTCGCAGATGAACTCGACCGGGTCGCCGTTGATCTTGGTATTGACGGTAATGCCGGACATTTACTTACCCCCTGCCCGCTTGCGGGCAATCATAGCGGCGCGGCGGGCGAGTACCCCGGCGACCTTGATGCGGAAATCGCGCGTACCGCGCTTGTCGTCGATCGGATTGCAGGCCGCCGAGCAGGCCGCAGCCAGTGCATCCAGCGCCGCCTTGTCGAGCTTGGTGCCGATGATCGCCTTGGCGGCGGCCGGGACCAGGACGACCGTGGGGGCCACCGCGCCCAATGCCACCCGCGCCTTGGTGACGACGCCCTTGCCGTCCAGGGTCAGGCTGACCCCGACGCCCACCACCGCGATGTCCATCTCGGTCCGGGGGATGAAGCGCAGATAGGCGTCGCCCGATTTCGGCGGCCGCTTCGGCAGGATTAGGCTTTCGATGATTTCGCCCTTCTTGAGCGAGGTGCGGCCGGGACCGACCGGGATCTCCTCGACCGGCACGGTGCGCTTGCCCTTCGGGCCGACGACCACCGCCTTGGCGGCGGCCGCGACGAGGGCGGGGACGCTGTCCGCCGCCGGCGAGGCATTGCAGAGGTTCCCGGTCATGGTGCAGCGACCCTGGACCTGCTTCGAGCCGATGAGATTGGCGGCCTCGACCACGCCCGGCCAGGCTTTCTTCAGCGCGGCGTTCTCGCCGAGCTCGGCGCCCGAAACAGCGGCACCGATCTTGAAGCCGGTGGCGGTCTTCTGGATCGCCCTGGCGCCGCTGGTATCCTTGATGTCGATGATCAGGTCCGGATCGATGAAACCGGTGCGAAGGCGGACCAGGAGGTCGGTGCCGCCGGCGAGGATGAAGGCCTTGCCTTTTTCCTTGGCCAGCATCTGCGCCGCTGCCTTGAGGGTTGTCGGACGCTCGTATCTCATTCTGGCTACTTCCTATGTCGAGAAGGGCTGTTCCGATCTACTCCGCCTCACCCCCTTTGCACAATACCCCTGGTGGAGAATTGCGCATTGATTGGTCCGGGGAATCACGGGGACGATGATCCGACATTGTCGAAAACCATCAAAAATTCGCTGTTTCACGCGACAAGGCGACAGTCCGGCGCTAGATTGCGGGATGGTTGGCAAGGGGGGCGACGATCGGCCATGCTCGTATTGGTGATGGGTGTGAGCGGCAGCGGCAAGAGCACGCTGGGCCGGATGCTGGCCACGGCCGTTGGTGCCGAGTTCCTGGAAGCCGACACCTTTCACCCGCCCGCCAATATCGCGAAGATGACTCGGGGGACACCGCTGGAGGATGCCGATCGCTGGCCATGGCTGGACGCCATCGGCGCGGCGATCGCCGGTCATCGAAAGGAGGGGCGTTCCGTGGTGCTCGCCTGCTCCGCCCTCAAGGCCGCCTATCGCGACCGGCTCTTCGCCCGTGCGGGCGAAGCGGGTCGCGTCGTGTTCCTGGACGGTGGCGAGGCGCTGATTGCCCGGCGGCTCGGCGGGCGCAAGGGACATTACATGCCGCCTACCCTCCTCCCCAGCCAGATCGCCACGCTGGAGCCGCCGGCCGATGCACTGCGGGTCGATATCGCGCTGACGCCGGCGGAAATCCTGGCCCAGGTCCTGGCGACCTTGCGAAACTGAGACTGGGCCGGGTCAGGCCTGCCGGTTCTGCCGGCCGTAGACCAGCAGCATGCCGACAATCACCGTGCCGTAGATGATCTGGCGGCCGGCTTCCGGCATCTGCATGACCGAGAGAATCGATTGCAGCAGGGTGATGAGAATGACCCCCGCGATGGTGCCGAGATAGGAACCACGGCCGCCCAGGATGTTGGTCCCGCCCAGCACCACCGCCGCCACGGCCGGCAGCAGATAGGGATCGCCCATGGACTGGTAGGCCTTGGTCGAGTAGCCCGCGAGCAGGACGCCGGCAAAGGCCGAGAGGGCGCCGGAAGCCATGAAGGCCAGCAAGACGACGCGCTGCGTCGGCAGGCCGGAGAGATAGGCCGCGCGTTCGCGGTTGCCGATGGCGTAGATCGCCCGCCCCAAGGTGGTGCGGCCGAGGAGGAAGATCGTGGCCGCGCCCACGGCGATCCAGACAAAGAGCGCGTTGGGAATGCCGAAAACCAGACGCCCGGTGGCCAGCCCGTGCATGGCCGCTGTGGCATGATCCTGCGGTGCAAAACCGCCGGTGCGGAGCACCATCAGCCCCTGCGCGACCGCGTTCATCCCGAGCGTGAAGATCATCGAGGGAACGCGCAGATAGGCGACGCCGATGCCATTGGCGAGGCCAACCGTCATGCCGCAGAGAACGCCGAAGGGAATCGCCAGCGCCTCGCCGAGCGGACCCCAGCCGGCCGCCGCGGTCGACATCATGCCGCCCACCGTCACTACCCAGGGCACCGAAAGATCGATCTGGCCCAAGAGCACCACCAGCATCATGCCGGTGGCGATGAGGCCGAGGAAGGAGGCCACCTGCAATTGCTGCAGCAGATAATCGGGCGAGAGGAAGCTCGAGGAATAGAGACTGCCGACCAGGAGCAGCACCAGGATGCAGCCGAACGCCGCCAGGACCGGCTTGTCGGCCCCCTTCAGCCAGGATCGCGGTCGGCGCATCAGGCGGTCCATGGTCATCCGAAGAGGTCGAGCCGGTTCTTGACCCGCAGCAACCGCAGCGATCCCATGGTAACGGCGCCGAGCAGGATGACGCCCTGGAACAGCGGCTGCCAGAGCGGGTCGAAATCGAACACGAAGAGCAGGTCGCCGATGGTACGCAGGACGAAGGCCCCGAAAATGGCGCCGATGGCACTGCCCACCCCGCCGAACAGGGAGACGCCGCCGATCACCACGGCGGCGATGGCGTTGAGGGTATAGGTGCCGCCGATCGTGGCCGACGCCTCGCCGGAATAGGTGATGAAGGTCAGCATCAGGCCGCCGCAGGCGGCGAGCAGCCCGGAAAGCACATAGGCCAGCAGGCGCGCCCGGTTGATGGCGACCCCGG
>JAEUKV010000114.1 GCA_016794165.1 Rhodospirillaceae bacterium | reverse complement strand
GTCGTGGTCGATTCGGCGGCAGCTTCTTCTTTCTTCTCTTCACCGCAGGCCACGACAAGCGTGGCTGCGACCGCTAGCGCGGCTAGCGAGAATTTCTTGCTCATGATGAGCTCCCTCTCTCTCGTTTACCCAAAACTACCTACCGCAGACGGATCGTCAGCGGCTTACTTAATGGGTCAGGCCTGTTCGCCTGCGCCACAAATTAGCATTTGCCCTGCAACCGTCAAACGAATTGACGGCCCGGCGCACATGATTCGAGGCCGTTAACCGGTCTTGTCCCGCCAGAACAGCAACCCGGCCGGTTCATACAGCCAAGGGTACTGCGTTACCATCTTGCGCACCAAGGTAATCCGATAGGCAAAGAGGGCGATACCGGTGATCACGGCGGCATCCAGGAGATATTGCCAGATATCCAGCCAATCACCACCAAAAAGTGCGCCATCGAAGAAACGGTTGGTGGCCGCCAACAGCAGGCCATAGGCCACGTTCTGCCAGGCCGGCCGCCAGGTTTCGGCGATGGCCTGCCCCATCAGGAAGCCGGCCCCTCCGAAAATAATGATGGTAAGTAGGATGAAGACCCAAAGATTCATCGCGCCGTCACCTCAATGTCCGCCTTCGAGATAGGCGGCGCGAACCTCGGCATTGCTGAGCAGTTCCGCGCCGGTCCCCGAAAGTGTCACCACGCCATTGACCATCACATAGCCGCGATGCGCCAGTTTCAGCGCATGGTTGGCGTTCTGCTCTACCAGAAAGACGGTCATCTTCTGCTGCTGGTTGATGTCGCGGATGATCTCGAAGATCTGCCGCACGATGAGCGGCGCGAGACCCAGCGACGGCTCGTCGAGAAGCAGCAGGCGCGGCCGGCTCATCAATGCGCGGGCAATGGCCAGCATCTGCTGCTCGCCCCCTGAAAGCGTGCCGCCACGCTGGCCGACGCGTTCCTTGAGCCGGGGAAACAGGTCGAAGACGCGATCGAGATCGTCGCCAAAATACATCGGATCCGTGGTGATGGCACCCATGCGCAGGTTTTCCATCACCGTCATGCGCGGAAAGATCCGTCGCCCTTCCGGCGCCTGGGCGATGCCGAGGCGCATGATCTCGTAGGTAGGCAATTGAGCGATGTCGCGGCCTTCGAACAGAATTCGGCCCGAGCGCGCGCGCGGCGTGCCGCAGATGGTCATCAGCAGGGTCGACTTGCCTGCGCCGTTGGCGCCGATCAGGGTCACGATCTCCCCCTCGTTCACCTCGAGATCGACGCCTTTGAGAGCTTCGATATGGCCGTAGAAGGTGTGAACGCCGGAAACGGTCAGCATCGCCTACTCCTGCTCGTCTTCGCCGAGATAGGCGCGAATGACGGCCGGATCGTTTCGGATCGCCAGCGGCGTCCCCTCGGCGATCTTGCTGCCATAGTCGAGAACGACGATGTGATCCGATATCCCCATGACGACGCTCATATCGTGTTCGATCAACAGCAGCCCGATATCGTATTCGTCGCGGATCGACATCAGAAGCGCGTTAAGGTCCGCCGACTCTCGCGGATTGAGGCCGGCCGCCGGTTCGTCGAGGCACAGGAGAACCGGATCCGTGCACATCGCACGTGCGATTTCGAGCCGGCGCTGAGCGCCGTAGGGAAGGCTGCCGGCGGGCTGATCGGCAACCGCGGTCAGGCCAATGCGTTCCAGCCACGAAACAGCCAGATCCCGCGCCTCGGCCTCGGCGCGGCGAAACACCGGAGCCCCGAAGAGACCGAGAACGGTATAGCCTGATGCCAGCATCAGTTTGTTGTGCTGGGCGACCATCAGGTTTTCCAATACCGACATGCCGGTGAACAGCCGAATATTCTGGAAGGTGCGAGCGACGCGCGCCTTCTGGCCGATGCGGAATCCGTCCATGCGCTCGAGCAGGAACTGCTCGCCATCCTCGCGCCGCAGGGTCAGGCGGCCGACGGTAGGCTTGTAGAAACCGGTGATACAGTTGAAGAGCGTGGTCTTGCCGGCGCCATTGGGGCCGATGATTCCGGTGATCTGCCGACGGCGCGCATGAAAGCTGACGTCATTGATGGCAACCAGGCCGCCGAACCGCATGGTCAGTCGCTCGACCTCCAGCAGGACGTCGGCGCCGGCCGCAGCCGACATGGCAGGCGCAGCGGTCATGCCGGCACCTCCGCCTTCTTCTTCCCGCGTCTGCCGTGCAGCAACAGTGTCGGCTCGCGATAGGCCAGCAGACCCTTGGGCCGCCACAGCATGATCAGCACCATGACACCGCCGAAGACCAGCATGCGATAGAGCGAGAGATCGCGCAGGACCTCGGGCAGGCCGATCAGCAGCAGCGCCGCCAGCGCCACGCCGACCTGACTGCCCATGCCCCCCAGCACGACGATGGCGAGGATGACCGCCGATTCGATAAAGGTGAAACTCTCCGGGCTGACGAAACCCTGGCGGGCGGCGAAGAACGAGCCGGCAAATCCGGCAAACATGGCACCGATGGCAAAGGCCGTCAGCTTCGTGTTGGTGGGGTTGATGCCGAGCGCGCGGCAGGCCGTTTCATCTTCGCGCAGCGCCTCCCAGGCCCGGCCGATCGGCATCTTGCGCAAGCGGATCGTGACAAAGTTGGTGATCAGCGCCAGGGCGATGATGACGTAATAGAGAAAGACAACCCGATGCGTGGTGCTGAAGTCGATCCCGAAGAAGGTATGAAAGGATTCGGTACCGGGGGCCGGATTGCGTTCGAACGGCAGGCCGAAGAAATCGACCCTGGTGATGTTGCCGATGCCGTTCGGGCCGCCGGTGAAGGCCTGCCAGTTGATCAGGATGATACGGATGATCTCGCCGAATCCGAGCGTCACGATCGCAAGATAGTCGCCGCGCAGGCGCAGTACCGGAAATCCGAGAATGATCCCGAACAGTGCCGCCATGGCACCGGCAATCGGCAGGCTTTCCCAGAAGGTGAGGCCGAGGCTGGTTGACAGCTTGCCGTAAGTATAGGCACCGACGGCATAGAATGCGACATAGCCGAGATCGAGCAGGCCGGCGAGGCCAACCACGATATTGAGCCCCCAGCCGAGCATGACATAGGTCATGACGAGAACCAGGCTGTCGACCAGCGCGCGATCACCCCAGGGCGTCCAGGGTATTACCAGGGCGACGACGATCAGGATCGGTCCCAGGATGCGCGAGAGGTTCTTGGCGACATGCGCCTGGCGCGCTTCCGCGGCCTCACGCTTTTCGAAGGTCTGTGCGCCTTTGGTGCGGTCGCGCCTTGCCCGCGCCGCGCCGGCCACGACAAAGAGGCCGCCTACGGCAAAGATGGCGTTCACCATTGGCTGGTCGTAGGGCAGCGGCAAGGTCGGATAAATCGCCAAACCCAGCAGCCCAAGCACAGCCGCGCCAAACAGGTAGATTGTCGCCGCCCCGGCCAGGACCACCGGCGGCCACAGCATGCCTGAGCGCCCCAGCACCAGCAGGAAGCGCCCGACCGGCACCAGGATGACGGCCCACATGACGTCGCCGAAGCGGGTCACATAGCTCATGTTCTGGCCCTGCAGCACCTCGGTCTGGTAGCCCACCATCAGAATGCTGAGCATGGCAACGAGAATGGCTGTGAAGAAGGCTTCCTTTGCCGCCTGGAAGAAGACCGATGGCGCCTGCGGCGCAGCCACGTTCGCGCTCATCGCATCACACCTTTTCCACTTCGGGTCGACCGAGCAGCCCGGTGGGGCGGAAGATCAGCACCAGCACCAGCACCCCGAACGCCGCAACGTCCTTGTATTCGGCGGAAAAATAGGCGGACCACATGGCTTCGATGAGGCCGAGCAGGATGCCGCCCAGCATGGCGCCGGGCAACGACCCGATACCGCCCAACACGGCAGCGGTGAACGCTTTGATACCGGCGAGAAAGCCCATGTAGAAATCGTTGTTGCCGTAGTAGAGCGTCACCATCGAACCGGCGATGGCCGCCAGGCCGGCGCCCATCACGAAGGTCATCGAGATCGTGCGATCGACATTGACGCCCAGCAGCGAGGCCATTTTCATGTCCTGCTCGCAGGCACGCTGGGCACGGCCGAGCGACGTCCGCGTGATGACAAGGGTAAATCCGGCCATCAGGGCAACAGTCAGCAACACAATGATGATCTGCATGTAGCCCAGCGTCACGACGAAGCCGCCCTCGGCCCGCGTCATGACCGGGATGCCGCCGCTGATGAGCGATTCAACGGGCTTTGGCCGCGGGCCCTGCACCAGCTGCACGTAATTCTGCAGGAAGATCGACATGCCGATCGCCGTGATCAGCGGCGCCAGGCGCTGAGTCCCGCGCAAGGGACGGTAGGCAATTCGCTCGACCGTCCAGCCATAGGCGGCGGTAAGGACCATCGCAACCACCAGCATCAGCAGCAGTTGCAGCGGTATCCAGGATATGCCCAGCGTGCCGCACAGCAGCAGGACGATCATCGCCTGGAAGGCGCCGATCATGTAGACGTCGCCATGGGCAAAGTTGACCATGCCGATGATGCCGTAGACCATCGTGTAGCCGATGGCGATGAGACCGTAGATGGACCCGAGGGTCAGCCCATTGATCAGCTGCTGCAGGAAATATGGAAACCAATCCATCTCGCGCGCAGTCTCCTCTGCTCCGGCGTTCTCGGCCGCGCCGAACGCTCCCACTCAACGCAGCTGTCCGCCACCACGATCGGATTGGCGATGACCTGGAAAATACCCCGAGATCGGAGTCAGGAAACTAGTCCCCGCAGCCGATGTCCCAGATAATGCTAGGCCCCCATTCCGGCCGCTTGTCGCCGCATATTTCTATCCGGCGAGAGTGCAGCTCGTCTTTGAGCGGGAAACTATCGCGCCAGTTGGGGGGGGACAAGGTGTTATTTGTGTTCGCCAGTCGTTCCACCTCGGTTGGCGGCATTTCGCCTCGCCAGAACGAATTCCAGCTTGCGAATGGCCGCATTGGCCAAATCCGACTGGGACAGATGGGCCGGTCCCAGCGTCGAGACCTCGACCAGCGTGACGGGATCCATGGCGGACACCTTGACGAAGGCGCCCACCTGATGAAACTCGATGATGTAGCCTTCGTCGATCAATCTTCGTTCCTTCACCGGCGCTTGGCTGGCATGGCTCGCATGCGCGCCGTCGATAGCTCGCCGTTGACCACATATCGGCCCTGTCCGAGCCAGCCTGTCACCCGACGTTACCGCATGATATAGCATGCGCCGCCGATCACGATAATCCGGAGTATTCCACCATGAGTGCCAGCCGACCCGCCGCCAAGCCAGAATTCCAGTGGGAAGACCCGTTGCTGCTCGATTCGCAGCTGAGCGAAGAGGAGCGCCTGGTCCGCGACACGGCGCGCGGCTACGCCCAGGACAAGCTGATGCCGCGGATCGTCTCGGCCAACCGGCACGAGCGGTTCGACCGCGAGATCATGAACGAACTGGGCGAACTCGGGCTGCTCGGCTCGACCATCGATGGCTACGGCTGTGCCGGCACCAACTATGTCAGCTATGGCCTGGTGGCGCGTGAGGTCGAACGGGTCGATTCCGGCTATCGCTCGGCGATGTCGGTGCAGTCGAGCCTGGTGATGCACCCGATCAACGCCTATGGCACCGAGGCGCAGCGCGAGAAGTTCCTGCCCAAACTTGCCACCGGGGAAATGGTGGGCTGCTTCGGCCTGACCGAACCCGACCATGGTTCCGATCCCGGCGGCATGAAGACCCGCGCCAAGAAGGTCGATGGCGGCTATCTCGTCACCGGCGCCAAGATGTGGATCACCAATTCACCGATCGCCGATATCGCGATCGTCTGGGCGAAGACCGAGGACGACGTCATCCGCGGCTTCATCCTCGAGCGTGGCATGAAGGGGTTTTCCACCCCCAAGATCGAGGGCAAGTTCTCCCTGCGCGCCTCGGTCACCGGGGAAATCGTGATGGATAACGTCTTCGTGCCGGACGAAAACTATCTCCCCAACGCCAAGGGCCTCGGCGGCCCGTTCGGTTGCCTCAACAATGCCCGCTACGGCATCGCCTGGGGTGCCCTGGGTGCCGCCGAGTTCTGCTGGCATGCGGCGCGGCAGTACACCCTCGACCGCAAGCAGTTCGGCCGGCCGCTCGCCGCCAACCAGCTCATTCAGAAGAAACTCGCCGACATGCAGACCGAAATCACGCTGGGCCTGCAGGCCTGCCTGCAGGTGGGCCGCATGAAGGATGCCGGCAACTGCCCGCCGGAAGCGATCTCGCTTATCAAGCGCAATTCCTGCGGCAAGTCGCTGGACATCGCCCGCGTGGCGCGCGACATGCACGGTGGCAACGGTGTTTCCGACGAATTCCATGTCATCCGCCACGTCATGAACCTCGAGGCGGTCAACACCTATGAGGGCACCCACGACATCCACGCCCTGATCCTGGGCCGCGCCCAGACTGGATTGCAGGCCTTTACCGGCGCCTGATCCGAACAATACGGGTGGATCGGCAGGGGCGCGCATTGTCGCGCCCCTGCTCTTTTCCGGAACGAAGATTGACAGCCGAGTTCGCGGTCGTTAGGCCCAGTCATCGCTTCATGGCAAGGTTTGACCGACATGTTTGAGACGGCACTTCCCGACCTGAACGGGAAATCGATCCTGGTGACGGGTGGGACGGGTTCGTTCGGCAAGGCGTTCATCCGCCGTGTGCTCAAGGACTGGCAGCCCAAGCGGCTGATCGTGTT
>JAEUKV010000065.1 GCA_016794165.1 Rhodospirillaceae bacterium | reverse complement strand
GCCCGGTGCCGTCCCAATTGGCCTGGGCTTGGCGGAGCGTCTCCACCACCGGTCCGTCGAACTCGATCCCCTGCAGCAGATCGGCGCTGGTCTGGATCGAGTTCTTGATCATGTCGCGCTCTTCCTCGGTCAGCTGCCCGGTCTTGGAGAGCACGGTCTCGGGACTGAGAATCTTGCCGAGGTTGAGGAGATTGCCGGCAATCTCGGCGGTCTCGATCTCGACCTCGGTGAGGCCCATCTCGCGGGCGACCGAGCCCGCCACCCTGGCCACCCGCGAGGAATGCTGTGCCGCAAAGGGGTCGCGCTTGTCGACCACGTCGACCAGGGTCTTGACCAGCTGGTTGAGGGTGCGGGCGCGGCGCTCGCGCTCGGTCACCACATCGGTGATGTCACGCTCGACGGTGAGGACGCTGTGGGCGCTGCCGGCGGCGTCCTTGAGCGGGATGTGCTCCGACTGCACCACCTTGACCTTGCCGTCCTCCTCGGAGCGCGAGACGTCGGACACCTCGTGCTTCAATTCCAGGGCGGCATGGCTGAGGGTGACATAACGCTTGGCCAGCGCCGGCCCCAGCACATTGACGATCGGCTTGCCGATCATCTCCGAGGTGGGAATTCCCGCCGCCTTGGCCGCCTGACGGTTGGCAAACTGATAGCGGTCCTGCTGATCCAGAATAAAGATCTGGGTCGGCTGATTGTCGGTCACCAACTGGAGGAGGTTCTTCTGGTCCTCGAACTTCGCTGCCATGCGCTGGAACTGATGGGCGGCATGGCTGGCGCGGCGAGACGAGCCATGGCGCCATACGGCGATGATGATGACGCCCACCAGCGCCACCGCCAGCAGGAGGTAGATGGTGAGGTTGCGGAAGCGCCGGTCGGCGGCCCCCAGCGCTTGATCGTAGTCGATGGTATAGACCAGGGTCCAAGGCACCAGGGTGAAACTGCGCCCGGTGACCAGGACGGGCGTGCCGGCCGCATTGTTCTTGTCGGTGGCGAAGGCGCCGGGGCGCGCAGCGGCGAAGGCAGTGTCGAGCTTGGGCGTGCTGGCATCGAGCTCAAAAGGCATCGGCTTGCCGTCCGCGTCGGGCGACAGGTAGGTGATCTTGTCGTCGGCGGCGCGGACGAGGGTCGTCTTGGCCGTGATGCTGGTCTCCCCGGGTTGGCGCAAGAGCGGGAAGAGTTCGCCGGCCACTTCCTTGACGCCGAGGATAACGCCGATCTGGGCCGCCTGGGCGCCATCGCTCTGCGCCGCCACCAGGGGCACCATGAAGGCCATGCTGGGGTTGCCGCGCGCGTTGAGGACCATGTCGCCGATGGCCCGCTGGCCGCGGGTCTGTCCCGCGACAAAGCTCGCGAGATCGCCGGTGAAGGGCGGTGCGCCGGGCGAAGCCGCCACGACCTCGCCGGAATTGTCGACGATGAGCAGGCCGGCAGCCCCGGTCTCCGCCACATTGGCCGGGACGCTGCTGGGGCTGGTGGGCAGGGTGAAGCCGGTGCGATCCGCCGTCACGGTCAGCAGGTTGCGCAGATAGTCCCGCAGGGCTTCGACGGCATCGACCTGTTCCGGGTCCCCGGCCAGTTCGTTGATCTGGTCGGTGTAGATCTGGACAGACTGGTTCTTCGCGAGGCCGCCCAGTTCCTCCAGCTGACGGTTGAGCCAGCGGTCCACGTCGGTAAAGCGGCTGTCGGCGACGATGCCCATGCGCAACTGCCACTGGGTTTCCTCGCGCTGGCGTTCCTGCGCCACGAAGTAGTTGACGGCCACCACGCCGATGATGGCGATCAGGGCCAGGATGATGGCGGGAAAGACGACCTTAAGATCGAAACTCGAATTCTTCTCGTCGCCGATGAGGGCGGCACTGGTCGGGTCGGCCACGGTTGGACTCCTGGTCGCTGGCACTCGATTCGATGGGTGCATCGAATCAATATGTTGGCAGATTTATTGTATTTGGTACATTAGCATGGGTTTTGAGCGTCGCCAATCGCGGCTTTTGCCGGTATTGGCTGGTTGCAGGGAGCCGTCATTCCGGCGTTGGGAGTCGGTAACAGGCAAAGGGGTAGCGGCCGGAATGTGGCGATCACTGCATCAGGGCGGTAGCGTGCGCAGATCACGGGCGCCAGCCAGGGTCGCTTACCTGTTCGCCGCCCTGGCCGCGATCGTCGTATGGGGGGTGGCGCCGGACACCGCCGAGGCCCGCAAATACCCGAAGATTTTCGGTTCCATCGAACTCCCCTCCAAGAACCTCAAGAAGTTTCCCAAATGGCTCGACATGGTGGGTCGCTGGAAAGGCGGCGCCGCCTGCGAATCAGATACCTGCACAACGAAGGGCTGGCAGGGGTTGATCGACGGTCTGCAGGGCAAGGACCGACTTACCCAGATCAAGGAAGTGAACAAACTCCTCAATTCCAAGAAGTACATCATCGACATGAAGAATTGGGGCCTGGAGGATTACTGGGCCACCCCCTATCAGTTCCTGCGCAAGAACGGTGACTGCGAAGACTACGCCATTGCCAAATTCATGGTGCTGAAGGCGCTGGGCGTTCCCATGGAGGACATGCGGGTCGTGGCGCTGCAGGATCTCAATCTCGGCGTTGGGCACGCCGTGCTGGTGGTCTATGACGGCGACAGCCCGCTGCTGCTCGACAACCAGATCAAGACTGTTGTCCCAGCCAATACCGTCAAACACTATCAGCCGGTCTATTCCATCAACGAAGACGGCTGGTGGCTGCACCGCCGATAGTGCCTCGGGCGGCCGCCGACATCGTAATGTCCCGCGGTGGGCGGCAAGTCATGTTATGCTAAAAAGACATCAGGAAAATTGTCGGCAACGGCATTGGCATGATGGCTTTGACATAGGGACAGGAACAGAGGTCGGGGGATGAACGAGCGGGCAAGGGACGGGCGCAAGGCCAGCGACGAGGAAATGCTGGTCGACTATGCCGAACGATTGGAGCGGCACCGTGCCGGTCGTCGTGCCGTCCAGATTCATTTGTCGCAACTGCGCCCCTACAATCAGCGGCCACATCAACTGCGCATTGCCAAGCAGGTGCTCGATCCGTTGGTGAAGCGTTTCGAAGCCGCCATCTATCAGCTGTGGAACAATGATCTCGTGGTGCTGGCCAAGGGCGCAAGGGAAGAGGATATCGAAACCGGCGTTCGCGATATCAAGAAGCTGTTTGCGACCGATCCCTTCTTCTCGGCCCCGCCGGGCAGCAGTCGCACGCCCCCCTTCTGCGATTGGTATGACATCGAAACGGACTGGGAAGCCTTCGTCGATCTGGCGCGGCGCCACAACGAGGATCGCCGAAAGGCCAATCTTCCGACCGGCAGCGCTGCCAGGGGCGGCGGCGAGGATGGCAAGGGCAATCTGATCGGGCCGGCAATCCTGGAAAAACTCGAGAACGCCATCGTCAATGCGGATCTTGCCAACGTGCTCAGGCGCCAGCAGGTCTTTGCCATCGTGCCCGGAGCCAAGCCGGCACCCATTCTTACCGAACTATTCTTCTCCATGCCGTTTCTCGCCCAGACCGTAGCACCTGGCTACAACGTCACCGGAGACAAATGGCTGTTCCAGCATCTTGCCCGGGTGCTTGATGCGCGCATGCTGGCACTGATGCCCCGCCAGGACTATCAGCCGATGTTGAAGAACGCGAGTCTCAACCTCTCCCTGGCCACGGTACTGTCACCCGAATTCCTCGATTTTGATCGCGCTACCAACAGCAAGGAACGGGGACCACTGGCAATCGAACTGCCGGCGATGGACTATTTCAGTGGGCCGGAGGATTTCTACTTCGCACGCGATTTCCTGAAGGAGCGCGGTTACAAGATCATCCTCGACCAGGTCAAATACCAGCTGCTGCCGCTGCTCGATCGCAGCAAGCTTGACATCGACCTCGTCAAGATCGTCTGGTCGCAGGCCCTCTATGACGACTGTGTCGGCGCTCTTGCCGACGACATGCAGCAGGCGGTCGAGCGCATCGGCCGCGAGCGCGTCATCCTGTGCCGGGTCGATGCCGAACAGGGTCTGGAAATCGGGCAGAAGCTGGGGCTCACCCTGTTCCAGGGGCGCCTGCTGGACGCCATGGTCCAGGCCAAGAGTTGATGCCGCCATCTCTGGCATGCGACATCCGCCACGCCAGCCAAAATGAAGGCAGGAAAAAATGAAACGGGCCGGTCGTTACAGCGACCGGCCCGTCCTTCGTTCGGCGCATGTGCCGGTCGCTGACGCTACTCGATCAGGCGTCGCCACCAGCCGCGCTTCTTGGCATCGTTCTCCTCGGCGACGATAACGCCGGCCTCGGTCGCCCCCTGGGTGTTGCCTGACTGGCTCTCGGGGGATTGGGCTGGTTGCGGCTGGCTGGTCCAGGAAACAGGCTCCTGCGGGGCCACATCCGGCGCTGCAGCCGCGGCCATGGCGGTCGGTTCGCCACCGGCCGGCGGGGCTTCCGGCGACAGGCTGGCCTCGTCATCGCGCGAGCGGCGTGGCCGCCGTGCGCGGCGCGGCCGGCTTTCCTTGTCGGAAGCGGACTTGTCATCCTCGCCGGCGACAGTTTCTGCCGTCCTTCCGTCCGACTCTTCGCTGCGCCATTGCGGCGGCAGGGCGGCCGCATCGTGGGGCAGGTCGGGCTGCTCGCCACTGCCGGGCAACTCGGCGCCGGCCTCTACGCCAGCATCCTGGCCAACGCGCGGCAGGTCATCCTGCTGGCGGCGCGAGCGTCGGCGGCCGCCACGACGACCGCGGCGCCGGCGGCGGCGGCTTTCCTCGCCATCGGCATCGCCGGTGGCTTCCGTCGCATCGCTGGTTTCCTCGTCGTTCCGCGAATCGTCTTGATCGGCGTCGCCTTCGGGCATCGCCGCCGGCGCCGCCTCGGCATCGCCCCCGGCATCGGCCTGCTCGGTGAATTCGTCGGCCTGGAAGCGGCCGCCACGACTGCGGCGGCGGCGGCGGCGCTTGCCCCGGCCTTCCCCACGATCGCCTGATTCCCGACCGCCGGCATCCTCATCGGCGGATTCGTCGCTGGCATCGGCCGCAATCTCGGCGTCGTCGACTTCGTCCATCTCAAGCTCGTCGAGGGCTTCCTCTTCGTCGAGGTCAACCTCAATCACGCTCGGCAGGGGTGCCGGCGGCAATTCCTCGCCGGGTGTCAACTGCTTGATGCGTTCGAGGCGGAAGTCGGGCGGCGTCAGATCGTCGTCGGCGTTGAGATAGATGCGCACGCCACGGCGCAGTTCGAGTTGCGCCAATGCGTGGCGCTTCTGGTTGAGAATAAAGAGAGCAACCGCGGTCGGGACGTGAACCGACACGCCGGGACTCGGATTGCGCGTGATCTCTTCCTCGACCATGCGGAGAACGTGGAGAGCCGTGGAATCGACCGAGCGCATGCGGCCGGTGCCATGGCAGTGTGGGCAGACTTCGGTCGAAGCCTCCTGCAGGCTGGCATGCAGGCGCTGGCGCGACATCTCGAGAAGGCCAAAGGAGGAAATGCGGCCGATCTGGATACGGGCGCGGTCATTCCGCAGCGCATCCTTCATCCGCCGTTCGACGGCGGCGTTGTTCCGACCTTCATCCATGTCGATGAAATCGATCACGATCAGGCCGGCGAGATCGCGCAGGCGCAACTGGCGCGCGACCTCTTCGGCGGCCTCAAGATTGGTGCGCAGGGCGGTTTCTTCGATATTGCGTTCGCGGGTCGAGCGCCCCGAATTGACGTCGACCGCAACCAGCGCCTCGGTCTGGTTGATGACGATATAACCGCCCGAACGCAGCGTCACGACCGGATGGTGGATCGCCGCGATCTGGCTTTCGATCTGGTGCCTCTGAAACAGTGGCAGGGTCGGGTCGCGGTAGAACTGAACGCGCTTGGCCTGGGCCGGCGCCAGCATGCGCATGAAAGAGCGCGCCGATTTGTAGGCCTCGGCGCCGGCAACCACGATATCGCCGATGTCGCGGGTATAGAGGTCGCGGATCGAGCGCTTGATCAGGCTGGCTTCTTCATAGATCAGCGCCGGCGCGGTCGAACGCAGGGTGTTCTCGCGGATCTCGTCCCACAGGCGCAGCAGGTATTCGAAGTCGCGCTTGATCTCGCTCCTCTGGCGTTCCATGCCGGCGGTGCGGACGATCACCGCCATGCCTTCGGGCGGATCCAGTTCGTCGACGATGGATTTGAGGCGCTTCCTGTCGGCGACCGAGGTGATGCGGCGCGAAATGCCGCCGCCGCGATCGGTATTGGGCATCAGCACGCAATAGCGGCCGGCCAGCGAAAGGTAGGTGGTGAGGGCAGCACCCTTGTTGCCGCGCTCTTCCTTGGTCACCTGCACCAGCAGGATCTGCCGGCGCTTGATGACTTCCTGGATCTTGTAGCGGCGCAGGTGGCGCTGGCGCCGCCTGCGGGCGGAATCGTCGTCGTCCGATTCGTCTTCGTCGTCTTCCTGGGCGGCCGGCTCTTCGCCACCCACCGTGTCGATAACCTCGGGCGGTTGAGCGACTTCGACGATCTCGCCATGAGGCGTCGCCGGCAGTTCCGCGTCGGCGGCATTCCCGTCGAATTCATTGGGCGAGGGCGTGAGATCGGCGCTCTGCGCCGGCGCGCCCTCGGATTCCGTCGCTGCCAGCGCGTCAGCACTGGGTGCGTCCTCGTCGATCGGCGCACTGTGGAGGCTGTCATGCGGCGCGGCGAGGGGCATGATGCTGGGCCGCGGCGAAGTCTCACCCTGATCGGCGGTCGAGGAATCTGTCGTCGGTTCGCCATCGGAATCGCTTGAAGTCGACGCAATGTCGCCGGCTAACGGATTGCTCTCCGTTGGCGCCGTGGCGTCGGATTTCCGTATATCCGAATCCGGCCGGTCCGATTCCCCCGCATTTCCGGAAAATTCCTTGGCACCGGTCGAGTGACTCGGGGCGTCACCCTCGCGCGCCGATGCGTCAGGAACATGATCCTCAGCCTCGGCTTCTTCGATCTCTTCGCGCAGCAGGGCTTCCCGGTCCGCGACCGGGATGCGGTAGTAATCCGGATGGATTTCGCTGAAGGCGAGGAACCCGTGGCGATTGCCGCCATATTCGACAAAGGCAGCCTGCAGCGAGGGTTCGACCCTGGTTACCTTGGCGAGATAGATATTGCCTTTGAGGGGGTGCCGGCTGGCGACTTCGACGTCGAATTCTTCAAGCCTGCGGCCGTCCACCACCGCAACACGGGTTTCTTCCGGGTGGGTGGCGTCGATCAACATTATCTTGGTCATGGATGAAAGGCTCCGTCACGCGCCCAGCATCGATCGCAATGGCTGCGATCGGCGGCGCGAAGTTAGTGGGCGAATAGCAGGGTGGCGTCATGTCAACCTGTTGTCTTGGCGACAGCGCAAACTCGGCTCCGGTCCGTATCGGGTTGGGAGCGATCTTGCCCTGCGCAGATGCGCTGCCTTAGTATCGACCGGCCCCAGGACAGTGCTTTCTGCCGGGGCGGTTGGTCGGCCACTCAGGTTCACGACCGATCGTCGGAGGCGCCTCCCAGCAGCAATGCTGCCTGGAATCGACACCCACGATCTCGGAAAGTCACCATACTGACCACCGTCGGGCAACACAACTGCAATCGCCGCCGCTCCAACCGGGGTCGGTGGGGGGCAGGATGGACGCAGCGCCTTGTTCTTGCCGATAAATCCGGCATTTCGCCCTCCTGAATATGTTGTTGCCTTTCAGTGGGTTATAAGACTATATTGTGAGAGATTCACGCAACACACCGGCAACATGCGGAAGTTTCACGCTTTTCTGTTGAACGCCCGACCTACGGTGCTGCGCGGCCTGATGCTGACCGGCGCCGCCATCGCCGTTGTCGCGGCCACGCTGGCAGCGTCGCTCCCGGCCTGGGCCAAGCCCGCGGTGACCGATGCCAGGCTGGGGGTTGAGGGCGAGCTTACCCGCGTGGTCCTGGATCTCAGCGATACGGCGGGTTACAGCGTTTTCGTGCTCGGTGACCCGCACCGGGTCGTGATCGATCTCGACGAGGTGGATTGGCAGATTCCGGCCGGCCGCAAGCTGCAGGGGCGCGGCCTGGTGGCGGCGATGCGCTACGGCCTGTTCAAGGTCGGCACCTCCCGCATCGTGCTGGATCTCTCGGCGCCCGCGCGGGTTGCCCATGTGGCGCTGTTGGCGCCCGCGGTGGGCCAGCCCCGGCAACTCCTGATCGATCTCCGAACCACCACCGACGGCGACTACCGCAGCCAGATCGGGCTTACCCTGTTTGCCTCGAACGGGGTCGATCCTGGCCCCGGCCCGGCTATTCTGACCGCTGCGCCAGTACCGGCCGCGCCGGATCCGGCTGCGAGCCCGGCGGCCGCCAAGGTCCTCACCCCCGGCGTTTCCGTGACCGGGGTCGACCCGGTGCCGGAGAAAAAGCCGGCGGCGCGCGAACTGCCCGATGTCCCGTTTGAGGCAGTCGGCACACTCGACGCCGCGGTCGCCATCCTGTTGCCGACCCCGAAACCGAACGATGCGGCGCCGGGCGCGCCGGTGATCCGGAAAAAGCCGCTGATCGTGATCGATCCCGGCCATGGCGGCATCGATCCCGGCGCCGTCGGCAACGGTACCATGGAAAAGGCGATCACCCTTGCCGTCGCCAAGGCGCTGCAGAAGGAGCTCGAGGCGACCGGCCGGTTCCGCGCCCTGCTGACGCGGGAGAAGGACGTCTATCTGCCCCTGCGCGACCGCTTCCGCGTCGCACGGGAAAACGGCGCCGAACTGTTCATTTCACTCCATGCCGACAGCCACGCCAATGCCAAGACCCGCGGGGCCTCGGTCTATACTCTCTCGGAGAAGGCTTCCGACACCGAAGCGGCGGCGCTGGCTGCCAAGGAAAACAAATCCGACGTCATCGCCGGCGTCGATCTTACCCATGAAAGCCCGGTGGTGAGCGGCATCCTGATCGATCTGGCACAGCGCGAGACGATCAACCTCTCCGCCCGCTTCGCCAAGATCCTGGTGAACTCCCTGAAGAGCGACACCTTGATGCTGGGCAAGAGCCACCGTTTCGCCGGGTTTGCCGTGCTGAAGGCGCCCGATGTCCCCTCGGTGCTGCTGGAGATGGGCTACATTTCCTCCGACGAGGACCAGCAATTGCTGACCAGCAAGAAGCACCAGCGCCGCCTCGCCCAGGCGATCACCCGGGCGATCTCGTCCTTCTTTGCTTGGCAGGACGGCGTCAAGGGCAGCTGAAGGTATCCTCCAGGCCCGGAAAACCGGCATTCCTGCCCCATCGCAGCCGCAAAATTGCCTTGATCTTGCGGCATCCCTGGCTTACCCGAAAGCCCGGTTAAAATGCCCGCCAGATGCCCTATATTGTCGCGGGTGGCGACCCTTTCGGCAGCGTGACAGAAAAGCCAGATTATGAACCGACTAACGCGTTTGCTTTCCTTCCTCGTCGGTACGGCCACGGTGCTGGCGGCCATCGGGGCGATCGGCGCCTGGCTGGTCTACGAGCACTATTCGCAAGGCCTGCCGGATTACTACCAGCTGGCGGCCTATGACCCGCCGGTGACAACGCGAGTCTACGCCGGCGACGGGCGTCTGCTGGCGGAATACGCGATCGAAAACCGGGTCTTCGTGCCCATCGCAGCCACGCCCAAGCGGGTCATCAATGCTTTCCTGGCCGCGGAAGACAAGTCGTTCTACAGCCATTCCGGCATCGATATCCCGGGCCTGCTCAACGCCGTGCTGATCAATGCCAGGAACTACGGGTCCGATCGGCGCCTGGTCGGCGCCTCGACCATCACCCAGCAGGTGACCAAGAATTTCCTTCTTACCAACGAGCGTTCCTTCGACCGCAAGATCAAGGAAGCGATCCTCGCTTTGCGCATCGAAAAGGCCTTTTCGAAGGACCGGATCCTCGAACTCTATCTCAACCAGATCTATCTCGGCGCCGGCAATTACGGCGTTGCCGCCGCGGCGCTCAACTACTTCAACAAGTCGCTCGATGAGCTCACCATCGCCGAGGCGGCCTATCTCGCCGCCCTGCCCAAGGCGCCCAACAACTATTCCATCAGCCGGCACGCGGCGGCCGCGAAGGAGCGGCGCGACTGGGTGATCGGTCGCATGCTGGAAGACGGCCACATCACGCGCGCCGAGGCCGACGAGGCCGTCGCCGCCCCGCTGGAGCAGCGCAGGCGCAGCCGCGAGGAGCGGTTCGAGGCGGACTACTTCGCCGAGGAGGTGCGCCGCGAACTGGTGCAGCGCTTCGGCGAGGACGGGCTCTACAAGAAGGGCCTCACCGTCAAGGCGACGGTCGACCCCCGGCTGCAGGAGATCGCGGACCGGGTGCTGCACAAACATCTCGTCGCCTATGACCGAACCCAGGGTTACCGCGGGCCGCTGGCACGAGCCGACAGCCTGGACGACTGGCAGGCCAAGCTGGCGACGCTCGGCAACATCGCATGGCTCGACAACTGGCAACCGGCGATCGTGCTTGAAGTCACTTCCAGCGAGGCCCGCATCGGATTCCTGGATGGGCATGTCGGGCTGATCCAGCTGGAGGATCTGGCCTGGGCGCGACGCCGCGGCGCCGATGGCCGCCTGGGCCCGCAGGTCAAGACGGCCGGCGATGTCTTTGCGCCGGGCGACGTCGTCGCTGTCGAGGCCAAGGTGTCGACCGAGGACAAGGCCGATCAGGTCGAGGAACTCGACACCGAAGGCAACGCCGTCGCCCAGCAATTGCAGGAAGAAGGCCTGCCGCTCTATTTCCTGCGCCAGGTGCCGGAAGTTTCCGGCGCCATGGTGGCGATGGATCCCCATACCGGCCGCGTCCTCGCCATGACCGGCGGCTGGTCCTACAAGCAGAGCGAGTTCAACCGCGCCACGCAGGCGATGCGCCAGCCCGGCTCCAGCTTCAAACCGATCGTTTATCTGGCGGCGCTGGAGGCCGGCTACACGCCCTCCACCATCATTCTCGACGCGCCCATCGCCATCGACCAGGGTCCGGGCCTCCCGCTCTGGCAGCCGGAAAACTACGAGAAGAATTTCATGGGCCCGGCCACCATGCGCCAGGGCCTGCAGAAATCCCGCAACCTGATGACCATCCGCATGGCGCAGACCATCGGCATGGCGAAGGTCGCCGAGGTGGCCGAGCGCCTCGGCGTGGTCGACAAGATGTATCAGACCCTGGCGATGTCGCTGGGGGCGCAGGAAACCACCGTGCTGCGGATGGTCGGGTCCTATGCCGAGATCGTCAATGGCGGCAAGAAGGTGACGCCGACCTTCATCGACCGGGTGCAGGATGCGCAGGGCTGGACCATCTACCGCCACGACCAGCGGCAATGCGATTCCTGTCAGACACCGGGTTATGACGGCGCGCCGCCACCGGAACTCCCCGACATGCGCGAGCAGGTGCTGGACCCCGCCAACGCCTATCAGATGGTCTCGATCATGGAGGGCGTCGTGCAACGTGGCACGGCGAGTGCCGTGAAGGCCGTCGGCAAGCCCCTTGCCGGCAAGACCGGCACCACCAATGACGGCCGCGACGTCTGGTTCATCGGCTTTTCACCCGATCTGGTCGCCGGTGTCTATCTTGGCTTCGATCAGCCGCGCAGCCTCGGCGCCAAGGCCACCGGCGGGCGCCTCTCGGCGCCGATTTTCCGCGACTTCATGCTGGAAGCCCTGGCCGACGAACCGGCCACACCCTTCCGCGTGCCGCCCGGCGTGCGGCTGGTGAAGGTCAACGAGAAGACCGGCGAGCGCTGGCAGGCGGGGGACGAGGGCCTCGCGATCTGGGAGGCGTTCAAGCCCGGCACCGAACCCACCGGCCAGCAGCAGATCATCGAAGGCTACGCCAATTACGGCCAGGATGCCGGCTATGGCACGGTTATCCCGCTGGGTTACGGCAATA
This sequence comes from Rhodospirillaceae bacterium, assembly GCA_016794165.1. GTDB lineage: Bacteria > Pseudomonadota > Alphaproteobacteria > Dongiales > Dongiaceae > Dongia. The sequence goes on along the minus strand of JAEUKV010000065.1, from coordinate 5,122 downwards.
CCGGCATCTATGGTGGTTATAACGATGGCGGCACCACCATCATCGATTCGACCGGCGTCTACCAGGGCGGCCAGCAGCCGCTCTATCCGCCGCAGCCGTCCTTCCCGGCACAGCCCACCTTCCCGGCTCAGGCCGGCCCGGCGCCAGTGCTGATCCCGCCCGGGCAAACCGTTCCGGGGCAAACTGTTCCCGGACAACCCGTACCCGGGCAGGGGATTCCCGGGCAACCACTCCCGGATCAGCAGATCCTGGGGCAGCCGGCACCGGCCTATCCGGCGCAGCAGGCCCCGATCCTGATCCCGCCGCAGCCGCCGAGCGGGGGCGACGGGCTCTATTAGCTCTGAGCGTTCCTTGCCGCGCGGTGGCGCCTGGGTTGACGGCTGCGCCCTCAATCGGCATGTTCCGGCCCGACATCGAAACTCGAGAATTCCGAGGCACCATCATGCGCGCTGAGATCGAGGCGGCGGCGGGGGAGATCCGATCTTCCCTGGCCCTGCTGAGGAGGCATCTTTGACTGGGACAACGCCCTGCGTCGTCTCGACGAACTGAACGCCCTCTCCGAGGACCCGACACTCTGGGACAAGCCTGAAAAGGCGCAGAAGGTGATGCGCGAACGCACCCATCTGCAGAATTCTCTCGACGGCTACAAGTCCCTGGAGCGCGAGCTTGACGATGCGCTCACCCTTGCCGAACTGGGCGAGATGGAAGGCGACGAATCCTCGATCGACGAAGCCGAGAAGCAGATCAAGGAATTGAAGGCGAAGGCCGGGCAGCGCGAGCTCGAGAGCCTGCTGTCGGGCGAGGCCGACCAGAACGATTGTTATCTCGAAGTCCATGCCGGCGCCGGCGGTACCGAGGCGCAGGACTGGGCGCAGATCCTGCTGCGCATGTATACCCGCTGGGCCGAGCAGCACGGTTACAAGGTGGAATGGCTGGAAGAAAGCCCGGGCGAAGAAGCCGGCCTCAAATCCGCCACCATCGAGATCAAGGGCCACAATGCCTATGGCTGGCTGAAATCGGAAAGCGGTGTCCACCGCCTGGTGCGGATTTCGCCCTTCGATTCCAATGCCAGGCGCCACACCTCGTTCAGCTCGGTCTGGGTTTATCCGGTGATCGACGACAACATCAATATCGAGATCCTCGACAAGGATCTGCGGGTCGATACCTTCCGCGCCTCGGGGGCGGGCGGCCAGCACATCAACAAGACCGACAGCGCCATCCGCATCACCCACGAACCCACCGGCATCGTGGTCTCCTGCCAGGCCGACCGCTCGCAGCACCGCAACCGCGCCATGGCAATGGACATGTTGAAGGCCCGCCTCTATGAGCGCGAGCTCCGGATCCGCGAGGAGAAGGCCCAGGCGATCGCCGATTCAAAGACCGATATCGGCTGGGGCCACCAGATCCGCTCCTATGTGCTGCAGCCCTATCAGATGATCAAGGATCTCAGGACCGGGGCCGAGACCAGCGACAGCCAGGGCGTGCTCGACGGCGATATCGACCTCTTCCTCTCCGCCTCGCTCGCGGCCAAGATACATGGCGGCGAGGGCGAGGAGGCGTGAGCGGCCCGTGCGTCGCCGCGGTCGCCCTCGACCGCAGCCATCGTTTCTCCAAGCAGCCGGCCTTCGAGATCCGGCTGCTGACCGGGCTGGGCGTCGCGGGCGATGCGCATATGGGCGAGACGGTGCAGCACAGGAGCCGCGTCGCCAAGGACCCGAGCCAGCCCAATCTCCGGCAGGTGCATCTCATCCACGCCGAGTTGTTTGATGAACTCGGGGCGAAGGGTTTTACCGTGCAGCCGGGCGAGATGGGCGAGAACATCACCACGCGCGGGCTCGATCTGCTTTCCCTGCCGGACGCGACGCGGCTGCGATTGGGGGCCGAGGCAGTGGTCGAGCTCACCGGTCTGCGCAACCCCTGCGTCCAGATCGACCGCTTCCAGAAGGGATTGATGCAGGCGACGCTCGATCGCGATCCCGCGGGCAACCTCGTTCGCAAGGCGGGTGTGATGGCCGTGGTGGTCACCGGTGGCGACGTGCGGCCCGGCGATGCCATCGTGGTGATTCTGCCCGAGGGGCCGCATCGGGCGCTGGCGCCGGTGTAAACCATCCTTGTCATGGCCGGGACAAACCCGGGGATGACGGATCTTGAAGCCATCAAACGGCAAGATTTGCCAAGTTTCCGGATTCCGTTTGCGGCAGGATCGCCGGCCACCTAACCTGGACGGGCCATGGCTGCCACGATCATCTTTCGGAACGCCGATCTCAAGGTGACGGATTACCGCTGCCAGGCGGGGCCCGCCGACCGGCCGTTTACCGAAATGCACGAGCACTTCTCGGCCGCCTTCGTGCGCCGGGGCTCGTTCGGCTATCGCCATCGCGGCCGCACCGCCGATCTGGTGCCGGGCGCCGTGCTGCTGGGTCATCCCGGCGACGAATATGTCTGCACCCACGAGCATCACGCCTGCGGCGATGCCTGCCTGAACTTTCAGCTCTCGCCCGCCTATGCCGAGATGGTGGGTGGCGACAAGGCGATCTGGCAGGCGGGGAGTGTGGCCCCCCATGGCAGCCTCATGGTGCTGGGGGCGCTGGCCGAAGCCGTGGCCGAGGGGCGCAGCGATCTCGGTTTCGACGAGATCGGCCTGATGTTCACCGCCGCCATCGCCCGCCATGTCGCGGGCCGGCCGCGCGCGCCGGTGGAGGCGCGGTCGCAGGACCGGGCGAAGATCACGGCGGCGGCGGCCTGGATCGAGGATCACGCCGGGAGCGAGATCGATCTCGCGCAGGTGGCGACAGTCGCACGCATGAGTCCGTTTCACTTCCTGCGCCTTTTCGCGCGCATCGCCGGGGTGACGCCGCACCAGTATCTGATTGGCGCCCGGTTGCGGCTTGCCGCAACTCTGCTAGCCGGCAGCACGCAGCCGATCACCGACATCGCCTATGACGTGGGCTTCGGCGATCTTTCCAATTTCGTGCGTACCTTCCACCGCGCGGCCCGCATGTCGCCGCGCCGCTTCCGCCAGCAGGCCCAGGGGCGCCTTGGCCGGCAGGGGCGCAAGAACCTCCAAGATCGCCTGCCCGCCAGCCTCGTAGGGTGACCGCCTCAATCGGAGGAGGTTGCTCATGTACGATCACATCGGCTTGCATGTGAAGGATCTGGCGGCGAGCACGGCGTTCTACAAGGCCGTGCTGGCGCCGCTCGGCCTGGTGCTCAATTCATCCGACGACAGCGGCGCGGGGCTGGGGCCGAAGGGCGCCTCGGCGCTGTGGCTCTATCCCCACAAGGGTGCCAAGGGGCCGGGTTCGCATGTCGCCTTCGCGGCACCGGACCGAAAGGCGGTCGACAAGTTTCACGCGGCGGGATTGAAGGCAGGCGGCAAGGACAATGGCGGGGCCGGCCTCCGGGTCGATTACAGCCCCACCTATTACGCCGCCTTCCTGATCGATCCCGATGGCAACAACGTGGAAGCGGTCTGCCTGACGGCGTAGTGGGTCCGAGGCGGCGGGTGTGGGGTCCCAGCCCCAAATTCCCTACCCACTTGGTCCCGACTCCGGCAGGATGGCCCTGGATCATCCTGCCGGAGCAAACCGATGCCGATCACCAAGGGCGTAAAGCAGCTTCTCGCCGAGGCCAATGCCATCATCGAGACGGTCCCGGCGCCGATTGCAGTGGCACGCCTCGGGGATGCCGACACCGTCTTCGTCGATCTGCGCGATCCGCGCGAGCTGGCGCGCGAGGGCAAAATCCCGCACGCCTTCCATTGCCCGCGGGGCATGCTGGAATTCTGGCTCGATCCCGAGAGCCCCTATCACAAGCCGATCTTCGCCGAGGACAGGCAGTTCCTGTTCTATTGCGCGAGCGGCTGGCGCTCCGCGCTGGCCGCAAAGGCGGCCAAGGAGATGGGCCTCGACAACGTCGCCCATATCGGCGGCGGCTTCACCGCCTGGAAGGAAGCGGGCGGGGCCGTGGAAACGGTGGCGCCGCGCCAGCCCTGACGGATTCCGCTCAGCGCAGATAGAGTACCACCGGGCTGTCGAGATAGGTGGTTCGCTCGGCGAAATGGTAGCCGGCCTTCTCGGCGACGCGCAGCGAGGCGGCATGGTCCGGGTCGATGATGCAGAAGGTCTGTGACCCGCCAAACTTTTTGTCGCCCCAGGCGGTGATCGCGGCCACCGCCTCGCTGGCATAGCCCTGGCGCTGATGCGCGGGTGCGATCACCCAGCCGATCTCCGGCAGGCGCGCATGGGGCGAGGGGATGGCGCGGTGGAAATTGGCAAAGCCGGATTCACCAATGAAGGCGCCGTCAGATTTTCGCGTCACCGCCCAATAGCCGAACCCGAGCAGCGACCACAGCCCGGCATAGCGCAGCAGGCGCGCCCAGCATTCCTCCGGCGTGAAGACGCGGCCGCTGATGCGCGCGGTGACTCTGGCGTCGCCCCAGAGGGCGGCACTCGCCGGGAAGTCGTCGGCGCCATGGCCGCGTAAGGTCAGGCGTTCGGTCTCGATCAGGGGAATCATGGCGACGATGTCCTTGATGATGGCGCCGCCTTCCTCGCACGGTGCCACCACCACCGGCAAGCCCCTTGCTTGACCTGTATACAGCTCGCAGGCTAGCTTGTGGCACAATCCATCCAGCCGAAGGAACCGCTTTCCATGCCGCATTTCCAGGGCAGCCAGGCCAGCATTTATTACGAACAGGTGGGGACAGGGCCGGACATTGTCTGGGTGGGCGGCGGCGGTACATGCGGCAAGGACTGGCACCGCTTCCAGACGCCGCATTTCAGCGGCCGTTTCCGCAACACCGTGTTCGACAATCGCGGCATCGGCGCCAGCACATGCGACCGGCCGATGCCCTGGACCATCGAGGATTTCGCAACCGATCTCGCCGACCTCATCAAGGGTGCCTGCGGCGGCAAACTGGTGGCCGTGGTGGGCTCGAGCCTCGGCTCGGCCATCATCCAGCAGCTCTGTATCGACCATCCGGAACTGGTGCGCGTGGCGGTCCTCATGGGCACCGGCGCCTGGTCCACCGGCTGGGGCTGGGACTATCAGGAGGCCGAGATCGAGTTCCGCAAGAAGGGCGGCCGCCTCGACGGCATGATGGCGGTGACCCATTACGCCG
>JAEUKV010000040.1 GCA_016794165.1 Rhodospirillaceae bacterium | reverse complement strand
GCCCTGCATCAGCGTCTGCCAGATGGATCCCTTGACCGGTTATTGCGTGGGTTGCACCCGCACCATCGACGAGATCCGCGACTGGATCATCTCCACCCCGGATGAACGCAACGCGATCCTGGCGCGCATTGCCGAACGCCGCGCCCGGAGGGCAACATGATGAACCGGGTGATGGCGCGATGAGCAACACCAGCAATTCCGCAACCGGCGTTGTGGCAGCCGGCGCCGCCGAGACCGGGGAGGAGCAGAGCGGCCAGAATCAGATGGGGCTGTGGCTGCTGGTGGCCATCACGATCTTCTGGGGCGTCAACTGGCCGGCGATCAAGCTCTCGGTCGACGAGGTACCGGTCTGGACCTACCGCGCCATCTGCCTTGCCGCCGGCGCGCTCGGTTTGTTCGTGATCGCGCGCAGCGCCGGGTTGTCGCTCAGGATTCCGCGCCGGGATGTCAACTGGCTGATCGTCGCCAGCCTCGGCAACATCACCGGTTGGCATCTCTTCTCGGCGATCGGGGTGAGCCTGATGCTGCCGGGCCGGGCCTCGATCCTCGCTTTCACCATGCCGCTCTGGGCCGCCCCCATCGCCGCCTTCTGGATCGGCGAGAAGCTGGGCGGCCTGCGCCTGGCCGGCCTCGCCGTCGGGCTCGTCGGCCTTGCCGTGCTGGTGCTGCCGGATTGGGAAGGCCTGCTGGCCTCGCCCGGCGGGCCAGCCTTCATGCTGCTGGCCGCGATCTCCTGGGCCTTCGGCACGGTGGCCCTCAAGGCGCATAAATTCGCCATGCCGACCACCTCGCTGGTGGCCTGGCAGATGGTCATCGGCGGCCTCCCGATCCTTGTGGGCGCGCTGCTGTTCGACCGCGATTTCGCGCCCGGCGCGGTCTCCTCGCTGGGCTGGTGGGCGGTGGTCTATTCGGCCCTGCTGCCGATGGTGTTCTGCCACTGGGCCTGGTTCCGCGTGGTCGCCATCTACCCCGCCGTGGTGGCCGCCATCGGCACCCTCGCCATTCCCGTGGTGGGCGTCATCTCCTCGGCGCTGATCACCCGCGACCCGGTGGGCCCGGCCGAGATCGTCTCGCTCATTCTTATCATCGCCGCCCTCTTCCTGGTGCTGGTGGTGCCGATGCTGCAGCAGCGGCGCGCGCGGGCGCGGCCATGACGCCGCTCGACTGGATCGGCCTCGGTCTTTTCGCCCTCGGCTTCTTCGGCTATGCCCATATCGCACGCCTCGCCGGGCGCGGCCGCAACCTCAACATGATGATGCACGAGGTGCGGCGCACCTGGATGCAGCGGCTGATGACGCGCACCGACCGTATCGTCGATTCGGCCCTCACCGGACATACCGTCAATTCGATGTCGTTCTTCAGTTCGGCCACCATCCTGATCGTCGCCGGCCTGATCGGCGTGCTGGCCCAGGCGGATGCGGCGCTGGCGCTCATGGCCCGCTGGCATTTCATCGATGCCGGCGACCCAGCCCTCTTCCAGCTCAAGCTGCTGGGTATGGTGATCCTGCTGGTGCTGGCCTTTTTCCGCTTCACCTGGGCCCTTCGCCAGTACAACTACTGCTGCGCGCTGGTGGGCGCTGTGCCCCTGGCGCTCAACGATTATCCGCACCGAACCGAACGCGCCGAGCAGGTGGCGATGGTCTATACCAGCGCCCTCGACAGCTTCAACAGCGGCATCCGCTGCTATTATTTCGCGGTGGCCTGGATTGCGTGGCTGGCCGGCCCGATCCCCTTCATCGCCGGCATCTTCCTGGTGATGGCGGTGCTGCTGCGCCGCCAGGTGATCAGCCGCGCGGCCCGCGCCGTGCAGCGGTTCGTCGAGCTCAACCCACCTGATCGATGGCCGCCCGATCAATGGCCGCCCAGAGAATGAAGCCGATCCTCTATGGCGCCGCCTACAGCGTCTATGTGCGCATTGCGCGTCTTGCCCTGATCGAGAAGGCTGTCGACCACGAGCGCGTCGAGATCGACATCTTCGCCGATGGCGGGCCACCCGCCGACTACCTGTCGCGCCACCCCTTCGCCCGCCTGCCGGCGTTCCAGCATGGCGATGTCGCGGTCTACGAGACCGGCGCCATCACGCGCTATGTGGAGGAGGCCTTTCCCGGCCCGCGCCTGATGCCCGAGGATCCGGCCAGACGCGCGCGGGTCAACCAGCTGGTCAGCGTGCTCGACAACTATCTCTACCGCCCGCTGGTCTGGGACATCCATGTCGCCCGCGACGCAGCAGTGAAATCCGGCAACGCGGCGGATGAAACCGCGATTGCGGCCGCTGTTGCCAAAGTGCGGCATTGCCTGGGTGTCCTGGAATCGGGTGCCGGCGACTGGCTGGCGGGCGATGCCCTGACCCTGGCCGATCTCTATGCGGCACCCATGATCGCCTATGGCGTGATGACCGACGAAGGCCGCGCCCTGCTGCAGGAGCGGCCGCGGCTGGCGGCGTGGTGGCAGCGCATGTCGGCGCGGCCGAGCCTGGCGGCCACGCGCTACCCGACGGATTAGGCGCCCGCCGCCGAAAGGCGCGCCACGCGCCGGCGCATGAACCAGACGGCGAAACCGGCGAGCGGCTTCAGCAGCGGACCCTGCGGATTGAGGCCGGCAGCCTTCAGCACCATGGCGATGCCGCGTTCGATGTGCGGCGGCTGGTAATAGGCATAGGCGCGCCTGGCATAAGCCGCCGAGAATCTCTTGCGCTCATAGGGCTCGGCCGCGTGATTGGCGGCGTAATAGGCATAGGCGAGCTCATCATCCTCGGATTCAGTGATTCTTCCGAGTGAGACGCGGAGGCGGCCCCAGGCACCCAGTTTCTCCTGCTCGAGATAGCGGCGGAGATGCGTGTAAAAGAGCTTGTAGTGACGGAGTTCATCGGCGGCGATCTTGCGGCAGATCGCGTTCAGTACCGGCTCGTCGCAGGAATCGGCCAGCGCCGCGTAATAGGATGAGGTGCCGGTTTCGACGATGCAGCGGGCGACCAGTTCGCCGGCGCGGCTGCCGCGCACCGAGGCGTTGACGTCGAGGGCGATCCTGTAGCCGTCGGTGAAGCGCTTGAAGCTCGCATCGAAATCGAAGGCAGGATCGGCCATCTCCGCCCAGCGCGCCAGTGCCGCGCCGTGCTGGACTTCTTCCTGCGCCCAATCCGCGGCGACGGCGCAGAAGGCGTCATCATCGTGAAACACATTTCTGAGATAAGTGGCGTAGTCGCCGCCGTTGTACTCGACCAGCGCGGCGGCCTTGACCAGCTTGACGATGTCGGAATCGACCCTGGTGGGATCGAAACGGTCCCACGGAATCTGGTCGAGCGTCCAATGCGCCATCTACGCCCAGTTCCCCTCAGCTATGCCGGCGCCGCTCGATTGGCGATGGGCGCAGCCCCCGCCGCCGCCGCGTCCGGAAGACCTAATACGCCGACGTGTTGAGCGCGTTCAGCCGGGCCTCGGCAATGTTCACGGCGAGAATGGCCGCGTTGCGCTCGGTATCGTTCTTGGCGTCCTGCACGTCCTCGCGGGCATCGGCCAGGGCCTGCTCGGCTTTCGACCGGTCGATCTCGCTTACCTTGATCGCGCGCTCGGCCAGCACCGTGCAGCCGCCGGCATTCACCTCGGCAAAACCGCCTTCGACGAAGATGCGATCGCTGACCTGGGCGCCGTTGTCGAGAATGTGGATGACGCCCGGGCGGACGGTCGAAATGAGGTTGCTGTGACCGGGGAGGACAGCGAAGTCGCCCTCGGTCCCGGGAATCACCACCTCGCCGACATTGGCCGAGAACAGCAGTCGCTCGGGCGAGACGAGCTCGAAATGGACCTGATCCGCCATGGTGACAACCTCTTTCCCTAAAGGCCGCAGCCGGCCGCCCAGTGGCGGATGCTGCGCCGATACCCATCCGGCATCCTGAGCGCGTCGATTCCGCCGAGCGGAAAGCACCCAAGCGCCTTGTGTTCGTGACTGAGGTGCAGATCCGCCCGCAAGAGCGGCTCCACCCCGTAGGTGACGATCAGGACCTCGCGATCAGGCAGCACCGGATAGCGCCAGCAATCGATCAGATCCGCAACCCTCACCGCGACCCCCAGCTCCTCCGCGATTTCGCGGCCGAGGCAGGAGACCGGATCTTCGCCGGCTTCGAGCCGGCCGCCGGGAAGTTCCCACTCATCGCGTTCGTTCTTCAGAAGAACGACCTCGCCCCCGATGAAGAGCACTCCCTTGACCGAAACCGGCCAAAGCGGGGCCGGTTCCGCAACATGTAGCCGGCTGCCGGTCGGATCCTGTCCCACCGGCGCCCGCCGGTTCCTCAGGCCGCTTCGGCCATCTTCTGGGCCTTGGCGACCGCTTCCTCGATGGTGCCGACCATGTAGAAGGCCGATTCGGGCAGGTCGTCATACTTGCCTTCGACGATACCCTTGAAGCCCTTGATGGTGTCTTCCAGCTTGACCAGCACGCCCGGCGTGCCGGTGAAGACCTCGGCGACGTGGAAGGGCTGCGAGAGGAAGCGCTGGATCTTGCGGGCGCGGGCCACGGTGAGCTTGTCCTCTTCCGAGAGCTCGTCCATGCCCAGGATGGCGATGATGTCCTGCAGCGCCTTGTAGCCCTGCAGCACTTCCTGCACGCGGCGGGCGACGTTGTAATGCTCCTCGCCGATGACGCGCGGATCGAGCATGCGCGAGGTCGAATCCAGGGGGTCGACCGCCGGGAAGATGCCGAGCTCCGCGATCTGGCGCGACAGCACCGTGGTCGCGTCCAAATGGCTGAACGAGGTGGCCGGCGCGGGATCGGTCAAATCGTCGGCGGGCACGTAAATGGCCTGCACCGAGGTGATCGAACCCTTCTTGGTCGAGGTGATGCGTTCCTGCAAGGCGCCCATATCGGTGGCCAGCGTCGGCTGATAACCCACCGCCGAGGGAATGCGGCCCAGGAGCGCCGACACTTCCGAACCTGCCTGGGTGAAGCGGAAGATGTTGTCGACGAAGAACAGCACGTCCTGGCCTTCGGCATCGCGGAAGTATTCGGCCACCGTGAGGCCGGAAAGGGCGACACGGGCGCGGGCTCCCGGGGGCTCGTTCATCTGGCCGTAGACCAGGGCGCATTTGGAGCCGGGGCCGTCGAGCTTGATGACGCCGGATTCGATCATCTCGTGATAAAGATCGTTGCCCTCGCGGGTACGCTCGCCGACACCGGCGAAGACGGAGTAACCGCCATGCGCCTTGGCGACGTTGTTGATCAGTTCCATGATGGTGACGGTCTTGCCGACGCCGGCACCGCCGAAGAGACCGATCTTGCCGCCCTTGGCGTAGGGGGCCAGGAGGTCGATCACCTTGATGCCCGTGATCAGGATCTGGGATTCGGTCGACTGCTCGGAGAATTCCGGCGCCGAACGGTGAATGGGGAGCGTGTGCTTGTGGCCGATCGGGCCGCGCTCGTCGATCGGGTCGCCGATCACGTTGATGATGCGGCCCAGGGTCTCGGGACCGACCGGCATGGTGATGGGGGCACCGGTATCCGCCGCCTCGGTGCCGCGCACCAGACCGTCGGTGGTGTCCATGGCGATGGCGCGCACGGTGCTTTCGCCCAGATGCTGCGCCACTTCGAGCACCAGCAGCTTGCCCTGGTTCTGCACGTGCAGCGCGTTCAAGATCGCGGGCAGGTCGCCATCGAACTGCACGTCAACGACGGCACCCGTGACCTGCGTGATCTTGCCGACGATGTTCTTCGACATGGTGGTGGCTCCTTTGGAACGAACTCTGGTCGGCCCGATCAGACGGCTTCGGCACCGGAGATGATCTCGATCAGCTCCTTGGTGATGTTGGCCTGACGGGTCCGGTTATAGTTGATGGTCAGCTTGTTGATCATGTCGCCCGCGTTGCGGGTCGCGTTGTCCATGGCGGTCATCCTGGCACCCTGCTCGGAAGCCGAATTCTCCAGCAGCGCGCGATAGACCTGCATGCTGAGATTGCGCGGCAGCAGGTCGGCGAGGATCGATGCCTCGTCCGGCTCGTACTCATAGAGCGTCGACGCCACGCCCGCATTCTCCGTGGGTGCGTTCTCGTTGGCGCTGGCGAGCGCGAACGGGATGAGCTGTTGCGGCGTCACGATCTGGGCGATCGCCGATTTGAACTTGTTGTAGATGATGGTGCAGACGTCGAATTCCGCCGCCTCGAACATGTCGCGGATGCGAACCGCGATCTTCGCCGCCGCTTCGAAGGTCAGACGCGGCTTGGCCACATCCTCGATCGTGCCGATGATGTCCTGCGGGAACTCGCGCTTGAGCTGGTCGCGCCCCTTGCGGCCGACGCACAGGATCTTGACCTGCTTGCCGGCAGCCTTGAGATCGCGCGCCATTTTGCGGGCCTGGCGGGTGATCGAGGAGTTGAAGGCGCCGCACAGGCCGCGATCCGAGGTCATCACGACAAGGAGATGCACGGCATCCGATCCGCGGCCGGCGAGCAGCGCGGGGGCATTGTCCTTGCCGGCCATGGAGGCGGCCAGCGAACCCAGCACCTTTTCCATGCGCTCGGCATAGGGGCGGGCCGCTTCGGCCTGCTCCTGCGCACGACGCAGCTTCGCCGCCGACACCATCTTCATCGCAGAGGTGATCTTCTGCGTGTTCTTGGTGCTGTTGATGCGGATCTTGAGATCCTTAAGGCTCGGCATTTCTGCCCCTTCTCAACCCTGATTGCGCTTCCGGTTCTCGCGAACGCCCCGGTCTAGGCGAACGCCTTGGTGAAGGCGGTGAGGATCTCCGTGAGCTTGTCCTCGGTCACCTTGGAAAGCTCACGCTCGGTACGGATCGTCGTTAGGAGGTCCGAGTGCTTGGCCTTGATTTCGCCCATCAGGGCGGCCTCGAAGCGGTTGACCTGGTTGACGGCGACGCCGTCGAGGAAGCCGCGCACACCGGCGAAGATCGCCACCACCTGTTCCTCGACCGGCATCGGCTGATACTGGCCCTGCTTGAGAAGTTCGGTGAGGCGCGCACCGCGCGCCAGCAGTTTCTGCGTGGCCGCATCGAGATCCGAGGCGAACTGTGCGAAGGCAGCCATTTCGCGGTACTGTGCCAGTTCCAGCTTGATGCGCCCGGCAACCTGCTTCATCGCCTTGATCTGGGCGGCGGAGCCGACGCGGCTGACCGACAGGCCGACGTTGATGGCGGGTCGGATGCCCTTATAGAAGAGGCCGGTCTCGAGGAAGATCTGGCCGTCGGTGATCGAAATCACGTTGGTCGGAATATAGGCCGAGACGTCGCCCGCCTGGGTTTCGATCACCGGCAGCGCGGTGAGCGAGCCGGCGCCGTTGGCGTCGTTCATCTTCGCGGCGCGCTCGAGCAGGCGGCTGTGGAGATAGAAGACGTCGCCGGGATAGGCTTCGCGGCCCGGCGGGCGGCGCAGCAGCAGCGACATCTGGCGATAGGCGACGGCCTGCTTGGAAAGATCGTCGTAGAAGATCACGGCATGCATGCCGTTGTCGCGGAAGAACTCGCCCATGGCGCAGCCGGTATAGGGGGCGAGGAACTGCAGCGGCGCCGGTTCCGAGGCGGTGGCAGCGACCACGATCGAATATTCGAGGGCGCCGTTGTCCTCCAGCGTCTTCACGATCTGGGCGACGGTCGAGCGCTTCTGGCCGATGGCCACATAGACGCAATAGAGCTTCTTCGATTCGTCGGCGCCGGAATTGATCGCCTTCTGATTGAGGATGGTGTCGATGATGACGGCGGTCTTGCCGGTCTGGCGGTCGCCGATGATCAGTTCGCGCTGGCCGCGTCCGATCGGCACCAGGCTGTCGATGGCCTTCAGCCCCGTCTGCATCGGCTCATGCACCGATTTCCTGGGGATGATGCCGGGCGCCTTCACCTCGACGCGGGTACGCTTCACATCGGTGAGCGGGCCCTTGCCATCGATCGGATTACCGAGACCGTCGACGACGCGGCCCAGAAGGCCCTTGCCCACCGGCACGTCGACGATGGCGCCGGTGCGCTTGACGGTGTCGCCTTCCTTAATGTCGCGGTCGTCGCCGAAGATCACGACGCCGACATTGTCGGTCTCGAGGTTGAGGGCCATGCCGCGGATGCCGCCCGGGAACTCGACCATCTCACCGGCCTGGACATTGTCCAGACCATGCACGCGGGCGACGCCGTCGCCCACGCTCAACACCTGGCCAACTTCGGTGACATCAGCCTCGTTGCCGAAATTTTCGATCTGCTGCTTCAGGATGGCAGAGATTTCGGCGGCGCGGATTTCCATTATCCAACCCCTTTCATGGCGAGCTGCAGTTTCTGCAGCTTGGTTCGAATCGACGAATCGATCATGCGGCTGCCCACCTTGACGACGAGGCCGCCGATGAGGCTCGGATCCTGCCGAACCTCCATGGTGACCTTGGCGCCGTGGGCGCGTTTGATGGCATCGGCCAACGCATTCTGCTGCTCGGCCGAGAGGGCGTGGGCCGACCAGACCTCGGCGGTCATTTCGCCGCGGCGCTTGGCCAGCATTTTCTTGAAGGCGCTCATCATGCCCGGCAGCGCAAAGAGGCGCCGGTTCCGGGCGAGGAGGCCGAGGAACTTGCTGGTGAGATCGCTGAAGGCGGCACCCTGTGCGATGGCGGCGATGGCGCGGCCCTGGTCGCCGCGGGAAAGAACCGGGGAGTTGATCAGGCGGCGGAGATCGGCCGATTGTTCAATCATGCTGGCCAGGGCGCCGAGATCGCCGGCCACCGCATCGAGCTGGCTTTTGGAATCGGCGAGGTCGAATAGAGCCACCGCGTAACGCTGCGCCAGGCCGCCGGTCTCGCTCGCGCCGCTGGAACTACCTTGGGCTGCCAATGTCTCGCCCCCATCCCTGGTCTCAACCGATTGATTTTTCGGGGAAGTCTTGGTGGCGCTGGGCGCCGGCACAAACTCCACCGGCCCGTCTCAGCAGTTTTCCGCGCTGCGACAGGCGGCGGGTTAGTAACATATGGTTTCGGGCTAATCAACAGCCCCACGTCGGGCCCAGCTTCGATTCATCAACACATTGTAATAATTAAATAAATCTGTGCTGGCGCGGGGCTGGAATTTCTGCTGGCGCGAGATGCCGCAGCCACCCTCGCAGGTGGCATCCGTTAACTATTCAGCCCTTGGGCGGTCCCGGTTCCGCTCGTCTTCAGCCCCGGGCCAAGGCGGGGGACAACTCCCGGTCCGCGGCAGCGATTTCCGCTGCCACCCGGGCGAAAGCCGGACGCGCCAGCAGGCGGCGGTACCAGGCCGAGAGCGCCGGATGCGGTTCAAGCGGCGGCCCGAGCAGGCGCTGGGTGAAGAGGATGGTCATGAAGAGCCCGATATCGGCGACCGTGAGGCAGCTGCCGCAGAAGAAATCCCGTCCGTCCAGCCCCCGGTCAAGCGCGGCAAAGCGCGCGGCGACGGCCGCCTCCGCCGCCATGCCGGCCGCTACCTGCGCCGCCCGCCGTGCGGGATCGGGATGCGGCAGCTCGGTCCGAAAGAGCAGGTCGCGCACCGGGGCGAACAGGATCTCGTCGGCGTCCAGTTCCAGCAGGCGGCAGCGGGCCCGCTCCTGCGGCGTCGCCGGATAGAGCGGCGGATCGGGATAGAGCTCATCGAGATATTCCAGGATCACGGTGGAATCGTAGAGGGCGAGGTCCCCATCGACGAGCACCGGCACCTGGCGTTTCGGATTGGCCGCCAGCACGGCGGGATGACGCGGCGCGTAGCCTTTCTCCTGGGTGAAGGCCACGAATGCGCGCTCATGGGGAATGCCCTTTTCCCGAAGGGCGATCTCCACCTTGCGCGAGAACAGGCTCAACGGCCCGAGATAGAGCTTCAGCATTCCTTGCCCCAGCACCGGAGAATGAAGGCTGGAACAATACAAGAACAACTAGCGTGCATCAAGCTGTGGTTCAAGCTGTGGTTACTGAGCGCCTAGCTCACCATCGGCAGAAGGCCGCGCCGGGCGGATTTGTCGGCGTACATGGCGCGATCGGCGGCTGCCAGCAACCGGTCGAGGTCGCGCTGGTCGTCAGGCGCGATCGCCGTGCTGCCGAGGCTGATGGAGAGCGGCTCCAGCGGCCGCGCGGCAATGTTGTAATCGATCAAAGCAGTGCGGAGGCGTTGCAGCGTTTCGTCCCAGCCGCCCACGCAATCGCTGCACAGAACGGCGAACTCGTCCCCGCCCAGACGACCGATGATATCGGTACCGCGGAACACACGCTGCAACAGTCGGGCGGTTTCGACGATGAGCGCATCACCGGCTTCGTGACCATGGCGATCATTCACCTGCTTCAGATAGTCGACATCGGCGCAGACCAGCAGCGCGCTGCGGCCATGCCGGCGCGCCAGGGCAAGCTCGCGCCCCGCCAGCAGGCGGAAACCGCGCCGGTTATGAATGCCGGTGAGTTCGTCGGTGATTGATATCTCGTGGACCGCTGCTTCGGCCCGCTCGCGCTCCGCCACCTCGGCACGCAGGCGTTCGTTGGCGGCAGCCAGATCCTCGGTGCGCCGACGCACGCGCTCTTCCAGTTCTGCGTAGACCTGAACGTTCTCGAGAGCGACAGATGTGGAATCGGCCAGTGCCTGCAGCGTCTGAACATCGACATCGCTGGCGCGATGATGCTGCGCCCAATAGGTGCCAATGGCGCCGATCGGCTCACGGGTGCGGATCGGCACCATGACCAGGCTTTTCACAAAGGTGGGCCGATAGGCCTCGTGCGGGATGCGTGCATCAAGGTAGATGTCCTCGATCACCACCGGCTGGCGTTGCATCATGGACCAGCCGCTGATGCAGGTCTCGAGCGGGAACCGCCGGCCTTTCCACAGGGGCGCTATCGCATCCTCGTCCTTGTAATAGCAGTGATCGCCATCCTTGAGCACAAAGGTCGCGCCATCGGCCCCGACAAGCGCACGCGCGGTGTGCCGCACCACCGCCGCGACATCGTCGGCATGCCGGGCCAGTGACAATTCCTGGATTGCATTGATCAACTGATCCACCGGACGACCACCCACACTCGAGTTACGGCAATGTCGCGGAACGTCAACGAGAGCTTCTTGATATCGAAATCATGCCCCCAAACGGCGTGGATGTGCACCGTTTTCCTCACTGCGCACAATATGATGCGCGGTTCGGTGAGCGATGGGTCCTCGAAACTCAACCTCAGGATGAGGATGACAGGATTTCAGTCACGAACTTCTGATAGGTAAGACTGGAATCCGTCGCCTGGGCGGCCACAAACCGCCAGTTCATCTCCGCCCAGCTGCGAAAGACGCGCACGGCCGCTGCCCGGAACGTGGCGCCGATTGCCGTGCTTCCATCTTCGACGAGAGCGACCAACCGCTTATAGCCGGCATCGATCCCGCTGGTGAATTGGGCGCCGCGGGTCACGGAATGGGGTCGCTGGCGGAGCTGATAGACCGCCGCCGCCGCGAAGGGCGTGCGGCCACCGGCCAGGGCCAGGGATTCCAGATCGAACAGCACGTCCTCGGCCAGCACATCCTGCCAGCGCCGCATTGGATCCCGTCGCGCGAGGCCGTGGAAGGACGCGAACGCCGTCTCGAAGGTCGAAAAATCGGCGCGGCCGTCCCGGCCTGCAACGGATCGAATCTCATGGCCCTGCCAGTCGGTTATCGAGGTGCGGCCGAAGGCCGTGCCATGGGTTTCGGCCAGCGGCAGGAGATGGCTAAGATAATCCGGCGACCAGAGATCGTCGGCATCGAGCAGCGCGATGAAGTCGCCACGCGCCACCGCCAGCGCGCGGTTGCGCGCCGGCCCCGGCCCGGTGGGCGCCGGCACCGGACCCAACACCCGCACCCTGGGATCGCGCCTGACGAGATCGGCATAGTCATAGGGTTCGTCCGGAGCGATGAGAATCTCCAAAGGGACGTCCTGCGCCAGCGCGCTCCCGATCGCCTCATTGATGAAGTCCCGCGCTTGGTGAGCGGCGATGATGACGGAGACGGCCGGTGCGTTGATCATCTTGTCCTGGCCATCATCGTGGCGGACGGATCAGAGGCTGTTCGCACTGAACGTGTCGCACTCGTCCGGATTGCCTGATTCGAAGCCGCGCTGGAACCAGCGCATGCGCTGATCCGACGAGCCGTGGGTGAAGCTGTCCGGCACGATGCGGCCGGTCGATTGCTGCTGCAGACGGTCGTCGCCGATGGCGGAAGCGGCGTTGAGTCCTTCCGCGATGTCGCCCTCCTCCAACTGCACCTCGGCATTCGCGGCCATGAGGCGGTTGGCCCAGATTCCGGCGAAGCAATCGGCCTGCAATTCGACGCGCACCGAGAGCGCGTTGGCATCGGCTTCGGAAAGGCGCGCCCGCTGGCGCCGCACGTCTTCCTCGATGCCGATCAGGTTCTGGATGTGATGACCGACTTCATGGGCAATGACATAGGCCTGGGCGAAATCGCCCGGCGCAGCGAAGCGCTCCGCGAGATCACGGTAGAAGGAAAGATCGATATAGACCTTGGCATCGGCCGGGCAATAGAACGGGCCCATGGCCGCCTGCGCAGGGCCGCAGGCGGAACCGACGGCGCCCGAGAACATCACCAGCGTGGGGTCGCGGTAGCTTCGCCCGGCTGCGGCGAAGATGTCGCGCCAGGTATCCTCGGTCGAGGCGAGGATCACGGCGGTGAAATCGGCAAGCTCGTCATCCGCCGCGTTGCCGGTGCGGCTGATGCCCTGGCCCGTGGGCGCAAAGACGTCGTCGTTGCGCGAGAAGCCGCTGCCGCCGCCCAGCAGCGCCATGGGATCGATGCCCATCAGGCTCAGCACCACGACGATGGCGATGACGACCAGCATGCCCTTGAGGCCGAGGCGCGGCCCGCGAACGCCGCCGCCACCCAGACCACCCAGGCCGCCGCCCAGGCCCCCACCCAGGCCGCCAAGACCCCCAAGACCGCCGCCGGAACCGGCACCCCGCCGGTCGCTGACATTGGAACTGCGCCGCCCCATGCGCCATTTCATGACGGTACCGCCTGCCGGGTGAGTTTCATGCCGCCGATATTGGCACAGGGCCACGGCGCGAACAAACACCGGCACGGGACCAGCACGGCAGGGGGCGAGGCCCCGCGCGCTACATAAAGCTGTAGGGATCGATGTCGATCTGCAGCCGGAGATCGCCGGGGAATTTCTGGCCCTTGAGCCAGGCGCGCAGGACCGCCTGCGGGGCGATGTCACGCCGCGTCTTCAGGAGGAAGCGAATGCGATGGCGGCCGCGCAGCAGGGCCATCGGCGCCGGTGCCGGACCCAGCACGGTGACGCCGTCGCGGTGCGGGGCGCTGCGCGCCAGATCGCGCGCCCTCGCGGTGACGGCGGCTTCGTCCCGGCCGGAAAGAATGAGGGCCGCCAACCGCCCGAAGGGCGGCATGCCAGCCTCGCGCCGGTCCTCGGCCTCCGCCGCCATGAAGGCATCGCGCGCGCCGGATTTGAGCGCCCGCATGACGGCGCGGTCGGGATCGTAGGTCTGCAGGAATACGCGGCCCGGTTTCTCGCCCCGTCCGGCGCGGCCCGCCACCTGGCTCATCAGCTGATAGGTCCGCTCGGCCGCGCGCAGATCGCCGCCATGCAGGCCGAGATCGGCATCGATGACGCCCACCAAAGTGAGGTGGGGAAAGTTGTGGCCCTTGGCGATGATCTGGGTGCCGATGACCAGGTCGACCTCGCGCTCCGCCACCATCTTCATCAGCGCCTCGGCCTTGGCAGGGCCGGTCACCGTGTCGCTGGTGAGCACCAGGCGCCGCGCCTCGGGAAAGAGGGCAGCCGCCTCCTCGGCCAGACGCTCGACGCCGGGCCCGCAGGCGGCGAAGCTCGCCTCGCTCTGGCAGGCGGGACAGGCGGGCGGCATCGGCGCCTCGAAGCCGCAATGATGGCACATCAGTTTCTGGTGAAAGCGGTGCTCGACCAGCCAGGCGGTGCAGCGCGGACATTGCAGCCGATGCCCGCAGGTGCGGCACAGGGTCAAGGGCGCATAGCCGCGGCGATTGAGGAACAGCAGCGCCTGTTCGCCGGCGGCAAGCGTCTGCTCCAGCTCGGCCCGGAGGCTGGGCGCGATCCAGCTCTGCCGTGCCGGCTTGTCGCGCCGGAGATCGATGAGGTGAATGGCCGGCAGCGTGGCGCCGCCATGGCGGTCAGGGAGATGCAGGGCGCGGTAGCGGCCGGTCTCGACATTGACCAGGGTTTCCAGCGAGGGCGTGGCCGAGGCCAGCACCACCGGGATCTTCGCCAGATGTCCGCGCACCACCGCCATGTCGCGGGCCTGGTAGATGACGCCTTCCTCCTGCTTGAAGGCGCTCTCATGTTCCTCGTCGACGATGACGAGGCCGAGGTCGCGGTAGGGGAGGAAGAGGGCCGAGCGCGCCCCCACGACGACCTTCGCCGAACCGTCGAGCACGCCGCGCCAGGTAAGCCGGCGCGCAAGGCCGGTCAGTTCCGAATGCCATTGCGCCGGGAGGGCGCCGAAGCGGCGCTCGAAGCGCGTCAGCCATTGCGGGGTGAGGGCGATTTCCGGCACCAGCACCAGCGCCTGCCGACCGGCGCGCAGGGTGGCGGCGATGGCCTCGAAATAGACCTCGGTCTTGCCGGAGCCGGTGACGCCGTCGATGAGGGTGACGCCCGGCTGCAATTCGGCAAGCGTGCTGGCGGCATCGCCCTGGGCGCTGGAGAGCGTGGGCCCCAGCATCGCGGCATCGGGCGTGCCGAAGGGGCGCGGCAGGGCCAGGGTTTCGGCGCGCAGCAACCCCACGCGCCCCATCTCGGCGATGACGCCAACGCTGACGCCGGCCGCCCGGGCAAGCTCGGTGGGCGGCAAGGGCGGCTGATCACGGAGCACATCGAGCACGCGCTGGCGCGTCGGCGTCGCCTTGGCCGCTGCGGGATCGCCCAATGCCCAGGCCTTGAGCGCCCGCTCCGGCAGGAAGGCGTCCGGCACACTCATCGCCATGCGCAGCACGGCGCCCACCGGCGCCATGCAATACTGCGCCACCCAGTCGATGAAGTCGCAGCTGATCGCCGGCAAGGGCGGCATGCCGAGGCGCGCCGCGACGGGTTTCAGCTTCGCCGGATCGACATCGCCAAGGGCGGCACCCCAGACCACGCCGGTGACATGCCGGCGGCCCAGGGGAACGGTGACAAAATCGCCACGCACCAAATTTATTTCCGCCGGCACCAGATAGTCATAGGGCTGAAACAGGGCGAGCGGCAGCAACACGCCGACGCGATCCCACCGCCCGTCCGACAGGACGTCCGTGGCAGCCGCGGCCTGTTGATCGGTTTCGGTTGGCATGGCGTGGCTCGGGGGCTAGACTCGGCAAATCTGATTCGGGATCGCCCGATTCGACGGCACGGCCACAGCCTAGGCTCTTGCGCCGGCGAATTGAAAGACCCGCCTTTCTGCCAGGACCCAGCGCATGAAATTCTTCGTCGACACTGCGGACGTCAAGGAAATCCAGGAACTCGCCGCCACCGGCCTCCTCGACGGTGTCACCACCAACCCCTCGCTGATTGCCAAATCCGGCCGGCCGATCCTCGACGTGATCAAGGAGATCTGCGCCCTCGTCGCCGGTCCGGTGAGCGCCGAGGTGACGGCGACCGATCACAAGACCATGCTTGAGGAAGGCCACAAGCTGGCCAGGCTCGCCGGAAATGTCTGCGTCAAGGTACCGCTCACGGTCGACGGGTTGAAGACCTGCAAGGCGCTCTCCTCGGATGGGATTCCGGTCAACGTGACGCTCTGCTTCTCCGCGGCGCAGGCGTTGCTCGCGGCCAAGGCCGGGGCGACGTTCATCTCGCCCTTCGTCGGCCGCCTCGACGATATCGGCCAGGACGGCATGGAGCTGATCGCCGACATCGTGCAGATCTACGAGAACTACCCGGCCCTGAAAACCGAGGTGCTGGTGGCCTCGGTGCGCCATCCCATTCACGTCACCGCGGCGGCGAAGATGGGCGCCCATGTGGCGACCGTGCCGCCCAATGTGCTGAAGCAGATGTTCAACCACCCGCTGACCGACAAGGGCCTCGCCGCCTTCCTCGCGGATTGGGCCAAGACCGGCCAATCGATTCTATAACGTGTGGCAATTCTATAGAGTGGCGATTCTCTGAACGGCGACACCAACAGATCAGCGAGCAGATGTCCGATCCGGTTGAAAATGTAAAGGTGAAGTCCGGCGCCGGCGTGAGCGCGGCGCAGGTCGCCGCCTATCTCAAGCGGCACCCCGATTTCCTGGCGCGCCACCCGGAACTGCTGGATGTCCAGGTCAGTCCGCGTCGCAACAAGAACGAAGGTGTCGTCGATCTGCAGCAGTTCATGATGGACCGGCTGAAGAACGACGTCGCCAAGCTGCGCGCCGATCAGGACGAGATCATCGCCAACAGCCGCGACAATCTCAACACCACCGAGCGGATCCACAATTCGGTCATCGCCCTCCTCGAGGCCGAGACCTTCGAGAGCTTCATCGACATCGTCACCGGCGACCTCGCCTTCCTCCTGGAAGTGGACGTGGTGAGCCTCTGCGTGGAACTGACCGACGTCACCACAAGGCGACCCAAGCATGACGGCATCCAGTTCCTCGACCGGGGTGCCGTCGACCGGCTGATGGGCCGCAACCGCAAGGTCTGGCTCCGCGACGAGATCGAGGGCGACCCGGAGATCTATGGCGGCGCCGCCGATTTGGTGCGCTCGGACGCGCTGCTGCGCCTCTCCATCAGCGCCATGGCGCCGGCCGGGCTCATCGCCTTCGGCACCCGCCATCCCGGTTATTTCCATGCCGGTCAGGGGACCGAGTTGATGAGCTTCCTCGGGCGCATCATCGAATTCGGCGTCCGCTCATGGCTGGATCTGCCAAAACCCTGAGACGCCCCCCCGCTGCTGCCGGCCCGGCGCTGACAGAGGCCGAGCTGGCGGTCGATCCCCTGCTGTTCGCCCAGCCCGATCTGGTGGCGGCCCTCACCGACTGGCTGGCCTATCTCGCGGGCGAGCGCCGGGTCGCCAGGAACACCAGCGAGGCCTATGCCCGCGACGTGCGCGATTTTCTGAAATTCCTGATGAGCTATCGTGGCGAGGCGCCGGGCCTTGCCACCATGGGCAGCCTCACCCGCGCCGATCTCCGCGCCTGGGCGGCGCAGCGCCAGGCCCGCGGCCTCATCGCCGCCAGCAACGCCCGCGCCCTCTCGGCGGTGAAGAGTTTCGCGCGGCGCCTCACCCGCGCCGGCCTGATCGAGATCGGCGTGCTTGCCGCCCAGCGCGGCCCGCGCCTGCCGCGCCTCGTCCCCAAGCCCCTCAACGCCGCCGAGGCGGAGGCCGCCCTCGACAATCTCGATCTGCTGCATGAGGAGCCCTGGCTGCAGAAACGCGACCTTGCCATCCTGCTGCTGCTCTATGGCTGCGGCCTGCGCATCTCGGAGGCCCTCGGCCTTGCGCGCCGCGATGCGCCGCAGCCCGGTTCGATGCTGCGCATCACGGGCAAGGGCGGCAAGACTCGGCTGGTGCCGGTCCTCCCCGTGGTGGCGGTGGCGGTGGCCGACTATCTCGCCGTCCTGCCCTGGAAAGGGGAGGCCGAGGATCCGCTCTTCGTCGGGGTCAAAGGCGGGCGCCTCAATGCGCGCCTCATCCAGCGATCGCTGCAATCCCTACGCGGCCAGTTGAATCTCCCCGAGGCGACGACGCCGCATGCGCTCCGGCATTCCTTCGCCACCCATCTGCTGGCCGGCGGCGGCGATCTCCGCGCCATCCAGGAACTGCTCGGCCACGCCTCGCTCTCCACGACCCAGCGCTACACCGAGATCGACGCCGCGCAGCTGCTCAGCGTGTATGCAGCCGCGCATCCCAGGGCGAAGGGGTAGGGTTAGGCGAGAGAAAGAAGAAAAAAACAGCAATGTCAAAGATGGGAGCAGTTGCGGCAGCAATTTTATTGTTCGGCCTCATCGGACCGAGTGGCAGGTCCGTCGCGGCAGAGTTTTCTCTTTGCCCGCCCGCGATACTCGAAAAGGTGAGCCCCGAGAGTAGGCTTGAACCTAGATGTGAATCCTATATCTGGATGACAGGTGAAATTGCATCGGGCGACTTCGAGAAGTTCAGGAGATTCCTGAAGGAAAATATGGCGACGATCGTCCTGGGTCGCAGCTCTCAGAGAGCCATCCTCATAGTCAAAGTCAGCGGGAAAAACTATGAAGAAGCTCTCAGAATTGGATGGTTGATCAGGGAACTGGAACTGGCTGTTACCTTGGCCGATAGGTCAAACTACGAACTCACGAACAGTGATCCCCCAAAGCCGATCTGGTGGGTCGGCGAGTTTGCAGCGACGGACCCGTCGCTCATGCAGTGTCGTGGCGCCTGCGTAGTCGTCTGGCTGTCTGGCATGCCAAGATTGGGCAGCCTTGGCCTGATCCTGGAAGAACAGCCTACCTCTGCAGCAGTCGTCTCACTCCTCTCCGAACTCCAACTCCCCAAGTCATTCACGGAATTGTGGGGCGCGATTCCCGAAGGCGAGGAAGTCGAATACGACGACCCTGTGGCCATTCATCAGCTCAGCAACTACCCGTATGATACTGTGAACACCAGTTGCATGGGACGACCGCTCATCCTGTGCAAAAACTACGGCGAGGCTGAACGACTGATGAAACTGTTCTCGTCAGCGCTGTCGCAGCCTTAGAAAATCGGCGGTGCAATCGGGGTTAGACTTTCATTGGTCCGGCGCGCGGCAGTTCGATGTTCTAGATGGACTTCGCAACAGGAACCAGAACTCCTAAATGACCCGCCCCACTGCTCAACTGCATCGACGCGGTGGCAGCAAGCAACCGCTCGCGATTCGAGGTCGAGTCCGCCGTCGGCGTGCCGGCCAAGAAGAAGCGCGCCTAGGTCCTGCGCCGCGGCCTATCGGAAACGGGAAAACCCACCCCCGTTGCCGGGGATGGGTTTCGCTTCGAGACGCAGGCCTGAGAGGGTGGCTTACATCATCGGCTTCAGCGCGCCGGCTTCGGCCTGGACCTTCTTCAGCATGTCCGCGGGGAAGGGGATCATGCCCTTGTCGGCGAGATAGCCTTCCTCGCCCGCGGCCTTGTCGCTGGTGAATTCGGCGACGAATTCGCGGATGCCGGGGATGACGCCCTCATGCTGGTTCTTCACATAGAAGAACATGGTGCGGGAGACCTTGTAGTCGCCGGCCACGATGGCGTCGAATTCCGGCGCCACGCCCTCGATGATGCTGCCCTGCAGCTTGTCGAGGTTCTCCTCGAGGAAGGAGTAGCCGAAGATGCCGAGCGCCTTGGGGTTGGCAACCAGCTTCTGGACGATGAGGTTGTCGTTCTCGCCGGCATCGACCCAGGCGCCGTCCTCGCGGATCGCGGTGCAGGCCGCGGTCTTGGCCTTCTTGTCGCTGATCGCCTCGATCTCGGCGATGCCGTGGCAACCCTTTTCCATCACCAGTTCGACGAAGGCGTCGCGGGTGCCGGAGGTGGGCGGCGGGCCCAGAACTTCGATCTTCTCGGCCGGCAGGGCGGCGTTCACTTCGTTCCAGTTCTGGTAGGGATTGGCCACCAGCTTGCCGTCAACCGGCACTTCCTTGGCCAAGGCCAGCCAGATGTCCTTCAGGGTGAGGTTGTACTGCTGCTCGGACTTCGCGTTCGAGACGACGATGCCGTCATAGCCGATCGGCACTTCGGTGATCGAGGTGACGCCGTTGGCCGTGCAATCCGCGATCTCGCTGTCCTTGATCTTGCGGCTGGCATTGGTGATGTCCGGCGTCCCTTCGCCGACGCCGGCGCAGAACAGCTTCATGCCGCCGCCGGTGCCGGTCGATTCGACGATCGGCGTCTTGAACTTGCCGCCCTTGCCGAATTCTTCGGCGACGGCGGTCGAGAACGGATAGACGGTGGAGGAACCGACGATGTGGAGCTGGTCGCGGGCTTCGGCCGCACCGGCGATGAGCACGGTGACGCCGGCTACGGCGAGGGCAAGGGGAAGACGCTTCATGGCATTTGACCTTTGTTGGGTGGATCCCGGCATTACCCGCAATGGGCAGGGCTGTTCTTAGGTCGCTTCCGTGACAGCCTCTTTGCGGCTTCATGACCGTTATGTGACACTGCGCCCCGTTGCGGCCCGGCCGGTGGCGACCGCACGGTTGCTTTCGTGCTACCAGCCTGAATCGACCGGCTTTTCTGTTGGCTGACCCGAGGATGCCATCGCCCTGACGCCGGGATTTGATGCCGGGATTTTGACGCCGGGCCTGGCCGACGACAGGGGCCCCGTCCTATACCGCCCCGGTCGCTGCGGCGGGGGAGAGGGCCGACGGCACGGCATCGAGCGGCAGATAGACCGTAAAAACGCTGCCCTCGCCGAGGACCGATTCGATCTCCAGCTTGCCGCGATGCCGGTTGACGATGTGCTTGACGATGGCAAGGCCGAGGCCGGTGCCGCCCATTTCCCGGGAGCGCGCGGAATCGACCCGGTAGAAGCGCTCGGTGAGGCGCGGGATATGTTCGCGCGGGATCCCGGGACTCTGGTCGCTGATCGCCAGCTTCACCGCCGCCGGCAAAGAACGCGGCGGCGGCAGATGCAGGCGCAGCAGGGCGGGATCGGTGACGATCTCGGCCCGGATGGTGACGATGGCCTGCTCGCGGCTGTACTTGACGGCGTTGTCGATCAGGTTCTGCAGGACCTGGGTGAGCTCGTCGGCATCGCCGGGCACGACCGGCAGCCGCTCGGCATCCACCAGGCGCACGACGATGCCGCGTTGCTTCGCCTTCAGCGCCAGGCCGTCGATGATCGATCCCACGATCCGCTTGAGATCGGCGCGCCCCTCCGGCGGCTGATGCTCGTTGAGCTCGATCCGCGAGAGCGAGAGCAGATCGGCGACGATGCGGCTCATGCGCCGGGCTTCGGTCAGCATGATGTCGAGAAAGCGCGCCCGCGCCGCCGCATCGTCGCGCGCGGGACCCTTGAGGGTTTCGAGAAAGCCGATGAGGGTGGCGAGCGGAGTCTTCAGTTCATGGCTGACATTGGCGACGAAATCGCTGCGCAGGGATTCCATGCGACGCTGACCGGAAATGTCGTGAAACACGATAAGGACATGGGGACCCCCGCTCTCGTCCCCCGAATCGACCGGCGGCGGGAGGGGCCCGTCGAAGTCGACCGGCACAAGCTCGGCGGTGAGCGACCGACCGCCGATCGCCGCCAGTTCCAGCGGCGGCGGCGCCTCGCCACGGGAGAGCGCTTCCAGGGCGGTGAGCAGCACCGGCTGGCGCAGCACCGAGAGCAGGCTGCGGTTTTCGAGATCCGAACCGAGCAGGGAGCGCGCCGCCGCGTTCACGAGGACGATCCGGCGCCCCCGGTCGAGGATCAGCACCGGGTCGGGAAGCGCGTTGAGGATCGCCCGCAGGGCGCCACCCGCGTCGATAGCGCCCGGCATGGCCACGTCGGCCGCGTCGGCAGTGGCCCGCTGGCCCGGTGACCGGTGCGGCGGCAAATGGCGCAGTATGACGAAGGCGAGGCCGCACAGGCCCAGGGCGGCGACGACCAGGAGCACCGGCCAGTCGGCCGGGCCAGTCACCGCCAGCAGGGCGGCGACCCCCGCCGCGAGGACGGCGAGGTCGCGGAACAATCTGCCAAGGCCCTTTCCCAAGATCAGCGTCTCACCACATAATGGCCCGGTCGGCACGCCGCTTTCGGGCTGTCACCGAATCGGGCTGCGCACCACTGTGGGTCCGGCATAAAGAATCATCGAGCATCAGGGGAGGGTTGTCATGAAGAATTCACGGTGTGGCGCGGCGCAGGCGCTCGCTCTGGCCCTGGCGGCTTCCGCCCTCGCGGTGCCGCTGGGCACCCTGCCGGCTTGGGCCGATACCACCCCGGCGCCCACCTATCAGCCCTGGACCGGCAGCCAGCAGGGCCAGGCCGCGCAGCAGTTGCTCAAGGATTTGAAGGCAATGGTCGCCCAGGCGGAAAAGGACCAGGCGGCCTCGCCGGATTTCCTCGCCGATCTCAAGAAGCTGATCGCCCAGTACGAGGCCGCGGCCACGCCCTCGCTGGGCAAGCCGTTCTTCGACGATTTCGCCGATGGCGAATTCCTGGCCAGCCCCGCCTGGAAAGTGAGCGCCGGCACCTGGTCGCTCGACAAATCGGGCAGCAATTTCGGCCTGGTGAGCAAGATCCGCCAGCAACAGTCGCTGGAAACGCTGCTGGGCGGCATCCTCAATCCGCAGGGCGCCGCGCAGCCGGCCAAGCAGGAATACGCCGCCATCTATACCAAGGCCAAGCTGCCCGGCGCCTTCACCTTCGCCACGGTTTTCACCTCAAAGGACCGCTATGGCGGCTTCACCGCCAGCCTCTATCAGGGCGCCTCGGCGCAGAACCAGTACCGCGTCACCTATCAGCCCGGCAACCAGACCGGACTGGTGCTGCAGCGCATCTCGCCCCAGGGCGCCGTGGCGCTGGGCGCGCTTGCTGGCGGCATCAAGCTGGAGGACGGCAAACCGCACGAACTCACCCTGACCAGGGACGGCGCCGGCAAGATGCAGGTGCTGATCGACGGCAAGCTGGCCATCACTGCCAGCGACACCACCCTCAAGGGCGATTTCGACGGCGTGCTGCTGACCAATGTCGGCGGCAGCTACTGGGTGCGCAGCGTCTCGGTGCAGCCGCGCAACTGAACGACGGCGCGTCGGGCCGGCGGCCCGGACCAACGTCAGGCCAGCCGCACGATCTCGACCGGCGCCGCCAGCCCGGGCAACGAGACCGTGAGGGCCGTCCCGGCATCGGCGCCGCCGGCATCGGCCGCGGCACGATAGGTCGCCGCGGTCACGAGGGCGCGGCTGCCGAGTTCCTTGTTGTGCTTCTCCAGCTTGGCCGAAAGATTGACGGCGTCGCCGATGACGGTGAATTCCAGCCGGTTGTCGTCCCCGACCGCGCCGACGATAACCTCGCCGGTGGCGACCGCGCCGCAGACCAGAGGCGGACATGGTGCGCCTTCTACTGATTCCGCCTCCGCGCGCCAGGCATCGGCGGTGGCCACTGCCTCGACCAGCGCCCGACAGGCGCACGCGGCGTGATCGGGCTGCGTTTCCAGCGCGCCGAAGGTGGCCATGATGCCGTCGCCCATGAACTTGTCGATGACGCCGCCATGGCGCTGGATGATCGGCACCATGCGGGCCTGGTAGTCGGCCAGCAGCGCCATCACCTGGTGCGGGGGAATCCGCGTTGCGAGGCGCGTGAACCCGCGCATGTCGAGATTGAGGATGCTGACCGCGCGCATCTCGCCGCCCCCGGCGGTCAGTTCGGCGCCATGCGAGGTGATGCGCCGCGCCACGTCGCTGTCGAAGAAGCGCGAGAGATTGCGCTTCGCCTGGGCGTCGTTGACCGCGCGGACCAGTGTCGCGCGGGCACGGCGGATGGCGATCGCCATGATCGCCGTTACCAGCAGGATCGAGATGATCTTGTCGAATTCGGCCCCCAGCAGGATCGAGTTCGAGGTCATGTACTGGATGTAGTCGCGCGTCACCATGTTGTCGCTGGGATCGGCAAAGACGACATAGGCGATCATCGCCAGCCAGCCGAGCGCAGCGGTAAAACCAGCGAGCAGGATATAGCGCGCCTCGAAGCGCAGGGCGCGCAGGGCGATGAAGATGAAGATGTAGAGCAGCGTCGGCGCCTTGAGATAGAACGACGCCGGCTGCTCGTATTGCAGATGGAAACTCCAGATCAGGCCGTAGAGCAGCGCGATGTCGATCACGATGGAGAGGCTGAGCCACCAGAAGCCGAGGCGGAAGCGATAGCTCATCACCAGCCGCGTCACGGTGAAGAGAAAATACAGGCCGATGGCGCCGGGGGTGAACAGCATCAGGCTCGGTGCCGTCTTGCGCGAGAGCGCGTAGAGCACGGCAAAGGTAATGGCGATGACCAGCTGCACCCAGGAAATCAGGCGCTCGCTTTCGTCCTGCGCGCGCGCGATGTCGCGGCGCAGCGCCGCCGGCAATTGATCGCGTGCGTCCTGTCGACGCAAGGCAGGGAGACGGTCGCGCAGCATCTGATCGCTCCATCGGATTGGCTGGCATCGCCAGGGACGTTACGAACCGCCGCCCGGTTCGGTTACAGGTAGCTGGAACGGCGGCGTCATCCCCGCCGTTCCAGCCAGAAGGAACTGGCAAGGGCATTGGCCGCGAACCCGCCCGGCAGGTCCCCGATCACAGCGGCGGCAGGGTCGTCCTTCATGCGCGTGAGCGCGAAGCGGCTGGCAAAGAGCGGCCGGAAGGCGCCGCCGCTGAGCAGCGGCAGCAGGGCCTGCTGTTCGTTATAGCCGCGCCAGTGCCAGTCATCGGGATAACCGTCGGGCAGGAAAATGTCGTGGACATGGACGATGACGCCGGCGGCGAGGCGCGGCAACAGCCGGTTGAAGAGCTGATCGACATCGGTTCCCGGCATCAGGATATGACTGGAATCGATGAACAGGATATCGCCGGCGCGCAGGGCATCGAACAGCGCCGTGTCGGCCGCGGCGAGGACGCAGGTCGAGAGCGCGACCGGCAATTGCCTGATGTCGGCGCGCGGTGCCGGATCGATGGCGACATGGCGGGTCGCGAGTCTGCCGTCGGCGATGGCGCGGGCGGCGAAACGCGTCGAATGGCCCGAGCCCACCTCCAGCAGCAGTGCCGGCCTGCGCGCGCGGATGATGGCATAGAGCATGGCGGCATCGAGCGGCGGGAACCACTCCTGCCCCCAGCGCGGGGCGGGCGGCGGCGCCTGCTCGGCGATCGCCTGAAGATCGGCGCGGCAATCGCCCAGCCAGGAGAGGGCGCGGCGGAAATCCGGCACGGCGGCCGCGCAGGCATCGGCGGCGACGTCATAGAGTGCCGGCGCCGCCACCTGATCGGCATAGCGGTAGGGAATGAAGAAGCCGCCGGGACGTACGCCGAGCAAGGTCCGCAGACCCAGTCCGAGGCGGCGCCGGAACGATCGTGACCAGAATGGCGGCGTCATCTGCAAGCGACCCTCTCCACGCCCGGCTGAATATCACATCCATCCGGCACGCGGTCGGAACAGGTTCATGGGGAGGCGAAGATGACGGTTCGAGGACGGGCGGGCAAGCGCCACGGCGCGCGGGACGCCTGACGGTCCTCAAGCCCGGCCGCCATCCCGCGTCCAGGCAGAGGGAATCGGCGAGGGTACCGCCGCGATCGAACTGGCGCCGGGCACGACGGCATCGTATTCGCCGGTGTCCGGCCCCCCGGCGTCTGGACCCCCGGCATCTGGACCGGCGGCATCTGGACCGGCGGCGAACTGATCGGGCGGTACGGCCAGTTGGAGATTCGCTTCCTCGGGTGTGCGGTTGTCGATTCCCAGGATCGCGGCCGCGAGATCGGTGCCGGCGTCGCGGCCGGTCTGGGCGCGGACGACCGTGTCGATGACGGCGTTGGCCACCGAGATCGGACCGAACGGCACGGCGCCGAGGAACTGCGACAGGCCATAGGCCTGGTCCCCCGTCACCGCGCGATAGATCTGCGAGACGACGGGGATATGCTGCAGCGGATTGATGATGTCGACAAAGTCGTCCCAGCCGAACTTGCCATCCGGCCCGAGGAACAGTTCGTTCGCGCCGGGCGTTTCCTTCAGGCGCCAGCGCTTGCCGGCAGCCTGCAGCGAACGTCGCTCGTCGCGGTCGGGCACGCTGTCCACCCAGACCACCCGCGGGTCGGCGGGCTCACCCTCGTCCGGTTCGGCATCGTTCGGGTGGATGTTGTCGATGACCGGTTCGGCATCGAGCTCGGGCGCCGCCGCCGCGACATCCGGGCCAGCGCTCCCAAGATTGCTCGTTCCGGCGCTCACCCCGGCGGGCGCCCCGGTCGTTGGGCCGATTGTCGCTCCGGCGGGCGCTTCGCTGACCACCCCTGGCTGCATGCTGGTCGGTGCGACAGCCGCGTCAGACGGGCTGCCGAGTTCCGGGGGCGGCGCGGCGCTCCCCATCGACATGCCGGTCAGCACGGCAAATTGTTCCGATGTCAGGGTTGGAATGCCGTCGGAGGGTACGCTCGGGGACGGCGCTGTGGAGGTTGGCGCCCCGGCCAGTTTCCGGTAGTCGTCCAGCGTCATGCCGGTACCGGCGC
>JAEUKV010000031.1 GCA_016794165.1 Rhodospirillaceae bacterium | reverse complement strand
CGGTAGCGGTCGCTGGTCCGCAGGATCCCCTCGGCGATGACGCGCCCGCCGATGGCGGTGGTGTTCATCCCATGCCCGCCGAAGCCGGTCAGGTACCATTGCGCGCCGGCCGAGGGTGAGCCGCGCAGGCACCCGATCTGCGGCATCATGTGCCGCGCATAGGACATGAGCCCCGACCAGGCCAGCTCCACCCGGAGGTCCGCCAGCTGCGGATAGGTGCCGACCATCTGGCGCCTGAGGATGGCGGCGATGTCGTCGGGGTCGCGGGTGCGCGTGGTGATGCGCCCGCCCCACAGCAACCGCGTATCGCCCGCGTCATCGCTCACCAGGCGGTAATAATCCCCGGCGCGGCGGTCGTCGGCGATCGCCGCGCGGGTGCGGATGCTGGCGGCTTCGAGCGCCCCCAGTTTTTCGGTCAGCAGCACATAGGTGGCGATGGGGAGATAGGCGCGCCGGAGCGCCGGCGCCACGTCGTCGGTGAGGCCGCCCCCGGCGAAGACCACATGCTCGGCGGCGACGCGACCCGTCGCATGGGTGACGATCTGCCACCCGCCCTGGTGTCGCGCGGCAAGCGCCGGCGTGCCTTCCGCAACGATCCCGCCCGCCGCCACGATCTCCGCCGCCAGGGCCTGGGCATAGTTGAGCGGATGGAAATGAAACGCCGCCGGGTCGCAGATCCCCTGGTGATAGCGGGGGCTGAGCAGCTTCTCCTGCACCGCCGCGCGGTCGAGGAAGACGAGCGCGCGGCCGAAGCGCGCGTTCTCCGCCGCGGCATATTTCTTCATGGCATCGCCGCTGTCATAGCGCGTGACCGCGATCAGCCCGGCGCTGACATCGGCCCCGGCCACGCCGAACGCGGCGACGCGGTCGCGCACGATCTCCATCCCTTCCATGGACATGCGGTAGAGTGCGGTGGCGCTGTCGCGGTCGACGCGCCGCTCGATATTCTCGATCCCGGTGGAATAGCCCGGGGTCACGAAGCCGCCATTGCGCCCCGACGCCCCCCAGGCAATCCGCCGCGCCTCCAGCAGCACGACGCTCTTTCCGGCCCGGGCGAGATCCAGCGCCACGCTCAGCCCGGCAAGCCCGCCGCCGATCACGCAGACATCGGCGTCGCGATCGCCGCCGAGGGGCGCATAGGGCGTTTCCCGCGCCAGGCTGCGGCGGTAGAAGGTATCGGGATAGGCGGGCAGGGGCCCGGTGGGCGGCGACGCTGGAATCATGCCACCGCCATAGCATGCCGCCGCCGCTCTGGCGAGATCGTCGCCGATGCCGCGCCGGCCCGCCCAAAATGCTGCGCAGCAATCATTCTATATCAATTGGTTAGCTAAGGGTCGAGGTGGGGTCGGCGAGGGCCGCGCGCAGGGTCGCGGCATCCACCACGCGCGCCTTGAAATTGACCCGCGCGGTGGCATCCCCGTCCATGAGGTCGATGCCCGCGGGATCGATCCCCACCGCCTGCCAGCGGCCGGGCGCGCCGGCGACGGAAAGGGCCAGCCGTTCCGCGAGCCCGCGTTCGGCATTCATTTCCGCGATCAGTTCTTCCTCCCGGGCCATCAGCTCGTCCGCGCCGGCAAGATCGGTGACGAGATCGGCCGGCGTGAGCTGTGCCGCGTTGCGGCCCGGCCCGGCACCCAGATGCACGCCCTCGACGGTCAGTTTGAACAGCCGCGCATCGGGCAAAGAGAGGTAGAGCCTGCCCTTGGGATGGCGGCGCAGATAACGCTGCCGGAGCGGTTCCTGATCGCCCGCCAGCATCTCGACCTTGCCCACCAGGCCGAGGCGCGGCTGGGTGAGCGCATCGCCCTTGCCGAACTCCGCCAGGGTGAGGGCCGCGCGCGGGTCGGCCAGCACGTTGCGCGCATGGACGGCCAGGAGTGCTGCAAAAAAGAACGGCGTTCCGTCCGGCATGGTCGCGATATTGGTGACCGAGCCCAGCGGATAACCGCCGGGATCCAGCGTCGAGAGCACCCCGGATCTAGCGCGGCGCAGCAGGTCGCAGGCCATCCTGCGCGCATCGACGGGAATGCCGGCGCCGCCCGGCAGCTCGACACCCCGGGGGGTGATCACAGGCGAGGTAATAACAGGCGGGTTTTCCGAAGACGCGGGCATACCAGGCTCCATCCCATGGGGGCTTGGCTCGGACGATGGCTCAGCCGTTCAGTGGGTCCCGGTATAGGCGATCGGCGCCCGATCGGCAAAGGGCCGCCGTCTCACTGATCGATTTTCTCGATCACCGGGCGCGGGACTATCCGTTTCCCCGACCTGAGCGAAGGGGCCATGATGCCGGACAAGCCGCTCACCCCAACCAGGCGAAAGCCGGGATGAGCTGGATCCGGTCGGCGTTGCCGTCAGGGCAGATTGGTTCTCCGTTGCAGGGCGGCGATCCCGACCGGGTCCTTTCGTTTCGACCCAGGACGATTTTCACCCAGGATCACCTCGAAAGGGAGCCGCCGCCATGAATGACGTGAAGACCGAAGGCAAATGCCCGTTCCATCCAGCCGCCGCCAGCGGACCTTCGAACCGCGAATGGTGGCCCAACCAGCTGCGCCTGGAGATCCTCAACCAGCACTCCGAGCGCTCGGATCCCATGGGCGAGGATTTCGACTACGCCCGGGAATTCCAGAGCCTCGACCTCGACGCGGTGAAGAACGACTTGCGCGCGCTGATGACGCAGTCGCAGGATTGGTGGCCGGCCGATTTCGGCCATTACGGCCCGCTCTTCG
The DNA here is from genome assembly GCA_016794165.1 of Rhodospirillaceae bacterium. GTDB lineage: Bacteria > Pseudomonadota > Alphaproteobacteria > Dongiales > Dongiaceae > Dongia. The sequence continues at coordinate 8,888 of JAEUKV010000031.1, read as the reverse complement.
TGCGCATGGCCTGGCATAGCGCCGGCACCTATCGCATCGGCGACGGGCGCGGCGGCGCCGGCGGCGGCCAGCAGCGTTTCGCGCCGCTCAATTCCTGGCCCGACAATGTCAGTCTCGACAAGGCGCGGCGCCTGATCTGGCCGGTGAAGCAGAAATACGGCCGCAAGATCTCCTGGGCCGATCTCATCATCCTCGCCGGCAACGTCGCCCTCGAATCCATGGGCTTCAAGACCTTCGGTTTCGGCGGCGGGCGCGCCGACGTGTGGGAGCCGGAGACGGTCTATTGGGGCACCGAGACCGCCTGGCTGGGCGGCGACAAGCGCTATTCCGGCGAGCGCGATCTCGAAAACCCGCTGGCGGCCGTGCAGATGGGCCTCATCTACGTCAACCCAGAAGGCCCCAACGGCAACCCGGATCCCTTGGCCGCCGCCAAGGACATCCGCGAGACCTTCGCCCGCATGGCGATGGATGACGAGGAGACCGTGGCCCTCATTGCCGGCGGCCACACCTTCGGCAAGACCCATGGCGCCGGTCCCGCCACCCATGTGGGCCCCGAACCGGAAGCGGCCGATCTGGCCGAGCAGGGCCTCGGCTGGCGCAGCAGCTATGGCAGCGGCGTCGGCGCCGATGCCATCACCAGCGGTCTCGAGGTCATCTGGACCACGACGCCCACCAAATGGAGCAACAATTTCTTCTGGAACCTGTTCGGCTATGAATGGGAACTGACCAAGAGCCCGGCGGGCGCCCATCAATGGATCCCCAAGGGTGGGGCCGGCGCCAACACCGTGCCCGATCCCTTCGACCCCAACAAGCGCCGCGTGCCTTCCATGCTGACCACGGACCTGGCGCTGCGCGTCGATCCGGCCTACGAGAAGATCTCGCGGCGCTTTCACGAGAATCCGGACCAGTTCGCCGACGCCTTCGCCCGTGCCTGGTTCAAGCTCACCCATCGCGACATGGGCCCGCGCGCGCGCTATCTCGGCAAGGAGGTGCCGGCCGAGGAGCTGATCTGGCAGGATCCGGTGCCGGCGGTCGATCACAAGCTGATCGACGAGCAGGAAGCGGCCGAGCTGAAGGCGAAGATCCTGGGCAGCGGCCTGTCGGTGGCCGAGTTGGTGCAGACCGCCTGGGCGGCGGCCTCGACCTTCCGCGGCTCGGACAAGCGCGGTGGCGTCAACGGTGCCCGCATCCGCCTCGCGCCGCAGAAGGATTGGGAAGTGAACCAGCCCAAGCAGCTCGCCAAGGTGCTGAAGGCGTTGGGGGACATCCAGGCCGCGTTCAACAAGGCGGCGGGCGGCGGCAAGAAGGTCTCGCTCGCCGACCTCATCGTCCTGGGCGGCAATGCCGCGGTGGAAGCGGCGGCAAAAAAGGCCGGCCACCAAGTGACGGTGCCCTTCTCCCCGGGTCGCACCGATGCCAGCCAGGCCCAGACCGATGTCGAAGCCTTCGCCGTGCTGGAGCCGGTGGCCGACGGGTTCCGCAACTACCACAAGGGCAAGGTGGGCGCGGTGGCCGAGCATCTGCTTGTCGACAAGGCCAACCTGCTGACGCTGACGGCACCGGAGATGACCGTTCTGGTGGGCGGCCTGCGCGTTCTCGACACCAATGTGGGCGGCGCGCAGCACGGCGTCTTCACCAGGCGCAAGGGCAGCCTGAGCAACGACTTCTTCGTCAACCTGCTCGACATGGGGACGGAGTGGAAGGCAACGAGCGAGGCCAAGGATCTCTATGAAGGCCGCGACCGCAAGTCGGGCGAGGTCAAGTGGACCGGTACCCGCGTCGATCTGGTCTTCGGCTCGAACTCCGTCCTCCGCGCGCTCGCCGAGGTCTATGGCAGCGCCGATGCCGAGAAGAAGTTCGTCGGCGACTTCGTCGCGGCCTGGGCCAAGGTGATGAACCTCGACCGCTTCGACCTCGCCTGATCGCAGCTGAACGCGACGGGCAATAGCGGGGGCGATGAAAGTCGCCCCCGTTTCTCTTGACCTAGACCAACACCGTCGCCAGGCCGCAGGCGGAGGTGAGCAGCAGCGTGCGCACCACGCCGAGGCGCAGGCGGAAGATCGCGAGCGCAGCGAGCAGGGCGAGCGCCAGGGCGATGGGATCGAGGCTGGCAAGCACCGGCAGGTCCAACCGCACCCGCCCGAGTTCGAGCGGGGTGTGATCCCGAAAGAGCACCTGCAATCCGAACCACAAGGCGAGATTGGCGACGACGCCCACCACCGCCGCGGTGATGGCGGCAAGGCTCGCCGCGAGGGCGCGGTTGCCCTGGATCTTCTCGATCACCGGCGCCCCCAGAAAGACGAAGGCGAAGCAGGGCGCGAAGGTGGCCCAGAGGGTGAGACCGGTGGCCAGCAGTCCGCCCGCGATGCCGCCGGGACCCGTGGCCGCGCTGTACCCGGCGAGGAAGCCCACGAACTGCAGCACCAGGATGAGCGGCCCCGGCGTCGTCTCGGCAAAGCCGAGACCGGTCAGCATGTCGGCGGAGGTGAGCCAGTGATAGGTGCCGACCGCGTCCTGCGCCACATAGGCCAGCACGGCATAGGCGCCGCCCACCGTCACCACCGCCATCTTGGCAAAGAAGGCGGCGATGTCGCCATAGGTGCCGCCCACCAGCAGGACGATGAGAACCACCGGGACGAGCCACAGGCCAAGGGCCATGATCCCGGCACGCCGTGCCCCGCGGGCAAGGCGTGCCGCGCGGTCCGGTTCCGCGGCGAGCACGGCGTCGATCAAGGCGGGGCGGTCCTCTCCGGCACCGCCATGGAGGCCCCTGTGGAAGGCCGCGGGAAATATCGCCCCGATGATGCCGGCCGCCAGCACCACCAGGGGGAAGGGCAGGTGGAAGACGAAGAGGGCGAGGAACGCACCCACCGCCAAAGCCAGGGCGGCACGACCCTTGAGGGCGCGGCGGCCGATCCGCAGCAGGGCTTCGACCACCAGCACCAGCACCGCGCATTTCAACCCGAAGAACAGCGCTGCCACCAGCGGGAGTTCGCCCGCCGTGACATAGAGGATCGAGAGGGCGAGCATGACGATGGCGCCGGGCAGGATGAACAGCAGCCCGGCGGCAAGGCCGCCCCTGACGCCGTGCATGAGCCAGCCCAGATAGGCTGCCAGCTGCTGCGCCTCCGGTCCCGGCAGCAGGGTGCAGAAATTAAGCGCCTGCAGGAAACGCCGTTCACCGATCCAGCGGAGCTCCTCGACCACCACGCGGTGCATGAGGGCGATCTGCCCCGCCGGTCCGCCGAAAGAGAGCAGGCCGATCTTCAGCCACACGCACAGCGCCGTGGCGAAGCTCGGCATCGCGGGAACGATTGGCGAGTCCTTCGTCCGTATGTGCTCGTTCACGACCGGCCGTTGCCCGGCATCGGCCAGTTATGCGTCTCGCCGGTGGCGTCGCGGCACCAGCGATAGAAGGAATCATAAAGCGTCATGCTGGCATCCAGCTGCGCGAGATCGTCCCGGTACATGCGCGAGAGGCCGAGCGACGCTGCCAGAAGTCCGGCCGCCTGCGGGGCGAGATCGAGCCGGTCGGTATCGGCCCCGCGCACGATGGTGGCGAGGTGCCGCAGCGGCGCGGCCTCGAGGCCGAATTCCTCGAGCATCACGTCAAAGGTGCAGAGATCGCCGCGATGGCTCCAGAACACGCCGTCGATGTCGAAGGGTGTCGCGCCGAATCTCTCCGCCACCGCCGGCACCTCGCTCGCTGCGACATAGAGGAAAACCGCGTCGCGGTCGACAAAGCGGCGGATCAGCCAGGGACAGGCGACGCGGTCGATCTTGGGCCGGGCGCGCGTCACCCAGACGGTGCGGCCCTTGCCGTCGCGCGGCGGAAAGGCGGCATCCTTGACCAGCATCCCGCCCGCTTCCCTCCAGGCGAGATGGCCGCCATCCAGGATCTCGGCGCGGATGCCGCTCTGGCGCAGCCAGGCGGCGACACCCTGGCTGAGCTTCAGCCCCTTCTGGCAGGCGACGACGACGTTGCTTCCGTCATAGGCCGACGCCCAGTCGGCGACGCGGGTATAGTCGCGCCGCACCGCCGTCGGCAGCAGGCGGGGATCGGCGGCGAAATCGTCGTCCATGCGTACGTCGATGAGGACGGGCGCGTCGGCCGTGCCGATCAGGCGGGACAATTGCTGTGGGGAAATCGTGTCGGGACCGGGCATGATACGTCCACTCCATAACTGGGAGACAGGACGCGATACTCCGGCCGAGGCCTCACGGGGCGATCGCGGTCAACCCCTTGCCCGCCATTCTCCATGGCTCGTGCTGTCTGTCAAGAACGGCCCTCAAGCACGGCCCTCAAGCGATGCCGGCGGTACCGATGCTGGGTTCGCTGAGCGGCGCCGGCGATCCGTCGGGGCGGCGGCCCTGGACGAGATCGGGATCGAGCGCCGCGATGGCCGCGAACTGGCTGAGGAAGACCTGCCCGCCACCCTTCCGGAGGTGATCGAGGAAGTCGCTGCGCCCAAGCGCGTCCATGACCGGCCCCTTCACTTCGGAAAGATGGAACACCACGCCGGCATCCTTCAGCCGGTGCTGGATCGCTTCCAGGCTTTCGAGGGCGCTCGCGTCGATGAGATTGACGGCGGGGCACATCAGCACCACGTGGCGCAGCGCCGGGCGCGTCGCCAGTTCGGCATAGATGCGGTCCTCCAGCGCGCGGGCATTGGCGAAATAGAGGCTCTCATCGACGCGGATGCTGAGCACGCTTTCGCTGGTGAGCACCCGATGCCGCTCGACATTGCGGAAATGCTCGCTGCCCGGCACCAGGCCGACGATCGCCACATGCGGTCGGCTGGTGCGCCACAGGAAGAGGGCGAGGGAGAGAACCACGCCGGTGACGATGCCGGGCTCGACCCCCACCCCCAGCACCACGATCATGGTGGCGGCCATGGCCATGAAGTCGTGGCGCGAATAGCGCCACACCCGCGGCAGGGCCTTGAGGTCGACCAGGGTGAGGACGGCGACGATGATGGTGGCGGCCAGCACCGCCTGCGGCAGAAAGTGGAAGAGCGGCGTCAGCAGCAGTGCCGTAAGCAGGATGCCGAGCGCGGTGAAGGCGCCGGCAAGCGGCGTCTCGGCGCCGGCATCGAAATTCACCACCGAACGGGCAAAGCCGCCGGTCACGGGATAGCCGCCGCTGAAGGCAGCGGCGAGGTTGGCGGCGCCGAGACCCATGAGCTCGCTGTCCGGCACGATGCGCTGGCGCCGCTTGGCGGCCAGCGTCTGCGCCACCGAGATCGATTCGACGAAGCCCACCAGGCTCAGGAGCAGCGCCGCCGGCAGCAGCGCCGACCACAGCTCGGGATCGAAGCCGGGGACCGTGAGCGGCGGCAGCCCTTGCGGAATGGCGCCGACGATGCGCACGCCCCGCGCATCGAGGGCGAAGCCCGCCACCACGGCGGTGGAAAGCACCACCGCCATGACCGGTCCCGCCTTGGCGATGAGGTCGGCGAGACGCGGTCCGAGCCCAACCCTGAGCAGCAGCGGTTTGAGCGCGCGCCGCACCCAGAACAGGAACAGGGTGGCCAGCACGCCGATGACCAGCGTGGGCACGTTCACCGCGCCGATCCCGGCAAGCAGGTTGCCGGCGATCTCAATGAGCGTGTCGCCGCCGGCGGGGATACCGAGGATGTGCTTGAGTTGGCTCGCCGCGATGAGGATGCCGGACGCACTGATGAAGCCCGAGATCACCGAATGGCTGAGGAAATTGGCAAGGAAGCCAAGCCGCATGACCGCCATCGCCACCAGCATCAGGCCGGAGAGGAAGGCGAGGATGAGAGCGGCCTCGATATAGGCGGGCGAGCCCGGCGCCGCCACCTTGGCCGCCGCTGCCGCGGTCATCAGCGAAATGACCGCGACCGGACCCACGGCGAGGGTCCGGCTGGTACCGAACAGGCCATAGGCGATGAGCGGCAGGATGCTGGCATAAAGCCCGATATAGGGCGGCAGCCCCGCCAGCATGGCGTAGGCGAGGCTTTGCGGGATCAGCATGATGGTGACGATGACGGCCGCCACCGCATCGCTGCCCAGCATGCGCCGGTCGTACTGCCCTGCCCAACCGAGGCAGGGCAGCCAGCGCGCGAGAGGCGAAGCGGGCTTCATCACTTCGGTTTCTGGACGCTGGGATCGACGCAGGCCGCGGCCGCCTCGTGGGGCTGCGGCTGGTGCGGCAGGATGGTGGGCTTGGCCAGCCATTCCCGCCCCTTCAGCATGACGTCGAAATAGAGCCAGGGCAGGACCGAGACCTTGGCGAACCAGGCGCTCCAGCGCGGGCGGGTGGAATCCCACGGGAAGGTCGGCAGCAGCTTGCCGCCATAGCCGAACTCGGCCATCACCACCTTGCCGCGCTCCACCGTGAGCGGGCAGGAGCCGTAGCCGTCATAGATGGCGCGCGGGCTCTGGCCGTCGAGCACGGCGAGCAGGTTTTCGGCAACGATCGGCGCCTGCTTCCTCACCGCCGCCGCGGTCTTGGCATTGGGGGTGGAGCCGGCATCGCCCAGCGCGAAGATGTTGCCAAAGGATTTGTGGCGCAGCGTCTCGGGATCGACATCGACCCAGCCGGCACCGTCGGCGAGCGGCGAGCGGCGGATGAAGTCGGGTGCCGTCTGCGGCGGCACCACATGAATCATGTCGAAGGATTTCGTCACCAGCTCGAGCGAGCCGTCTTCCTTCTTGACCTCGAAGGTCGCGGTCTTCGCCTTGCCGTCGACGGATTTGAGGTTTGAGTTGAAGGCGAGCTTCGCGCCATAGCGCTCGACGTATTTCATCAGCGCGGGGACGTATTCCTTGACCCCGAACAGCACGCCGCCGGCGTTGTTGAACTCGACTTTGGTGTTCTTGAGCGAGCCGCGCTTTTCCCAATAGCTGCAGGACAGATACATCGCCTTCTGCGGGGCGCCGGCGCATTTGATCGGCATCGGCGGCTGGGTGAAGAGCGCGGTCCCGCCGTTAAGAGACTGCACTAGTTCCCAGGTATAGGGGGCAAGGTCGAACATGTAGTTCGAGGTGACGCCGTTCTTGCCCAGCGTTTCCTGCAATCCCTCGATGAGATCCCAGCGCAATTCCAGGCCAGGCGCCACGACGAGGGCGGCATAGCCGATCGGCGTGCCGTCCTCGAGGATGGCGGCGTTGGCCGCGGGATCGAAACGGGCAACCGCCGCCTTGATCCACTGCGCGCCCCTGGGGATGCAGCGCTGCATCGGCCGCGAGGTAGCGGCACGGTCGAACACGCCGCCGCCCACCAGGGTCCAGCCGGGCTGGTAATAGTGGATCTCCTTGGGCTCGATGATGGCAAGCTTGAGGTCGCCGCGGCGCTTGAGCAGGCTGGCCGCTACCGCGCAGCCGGCGGCACCACCGCCCACCACGACCACGTCGAAGGATTTCTGCGGCTGGCTGCGGACCCCTACCGCACCGGTGCTGACCTGCAGCGCGCCGCCACTGTTCCACAGCGTATCGAGGCGCGGCCGCAGCGGGTTGAGGTCGTAACCGGCATCGGCCGCCGTGCCGATGATGACGGCGGGATCGAGCCGCGGCGCCTCGGTGAGTGCCCAGAGGGTGGTGGAGCGTGTGCCGGTGCGGCAGAAGGCGAAGGCCGGACCGCGCAATTCGGCCATGGCGGCGCGGAAGGCCGCGACGTCGGCCTCGGTGACGCTGCCGGATACCACCGGGATATGGCGATAGGCCAGGCCGTGGCGCGTCGCCGCCGCTTCCAGTGCGGCGCTCGCCGGCTGCCCCTCGCCCTCATTGTCCGGGCGGTTGTTGATGATCGAGCGGAAGCCGCGGGCGGCGAGGGTACCGACATCCGCCTCGCTGATCTGGGGCGAGACGGTCAGGAACGGCGTCAGCCGTCGCATGTTTTCCATGCTGCGATTCCTTCCAGTAGGGTGGGTCCGAACGCGCCCTGGAGCGCGTTCATGTTAGAGCGCGTTGACTGGCAGCTTGAGATAGGAGATGCCGTTGTCCTCGGCGGGCGGCATGTGTCCGGCGCGCATGTTGACCTGCACCGACGGCAGGATCAGGCGCGGCATGTCGAGCTGCTTGTCGCGTGCCTCGCGCATGGCGACGAATTCCGCCTCGCTCTTGCCGCCGCCGACATGGATGTTGTTGCGCTTCTCCTCGCCCACCGTGGTTTCCCAGACATACTTGTCCCGGCCCTTGGGCAGGTAGTCGTGGCACATGAACAGGCGCGTCTCTTCCGGCAGCGCGAAGATCTTCTGGATCGAGCGATAGAGCGTCCTGGCATCGCCGCCGGGAAAGTCGCAGCGCGCGGTGCCGTAATCCGGCATGAACAGCGTGTCGCCGACAAAGCCCGCATCGCCGATCAGATAGGTCATGCAGGCCGGCGTGTGACCAGGCGTATGCATGGCGCGGCAGTCGATCGAACCTAGCTTGAACGTGTCGCCGTCCTTCAGCAGCAGATCGAACTGGCGACCGTCGCGGGCGAATTCGGTGCCGGCGTTGAAGACCTTGCCGAAGGTGTTCTGCACCGTGACGATCTCGCTGCCGATGGCCAGCGTCCCGCCCAGCTTCTCCTTGAGGTAGGGTGCCGCCGAAAGGTGGTCGGCATGGACATGGGTCTCCAGCAGCCATTCCACGGTGACGCCGCGTTCCTTGACATAGGCGATGAGCTGGTCGGAGGTTGCGGTCCTGGTGCGGCCCGAGGCGGGGTCGAAATCGAGCACGGAATCGATCACGGCCGCCTTCTTGGTCGCCGGGTCGATCGCCACATAACTCACCGTGAAGGTATCCGGGTCGAAGAAGCCGCGGATATCGGGTCGATTGGCTTGGCTCATGGTCTGGTTCCTCTTCGGTTTCGCTGGCGGACTCTAAGGGCACTGATTCGGTGTGAAATTTTCCTGTCGGTCACGGGGGACCGTTGCGCG
>JAEUKV010000313.1 GCA_016794165.1 Rhodospirillaceae bacterium | reverse complement strand
CTATTTCGAATCGAGGATCTGTATGTTGCGGATGGTGAGGTCAGGGACCATGCCTTCACCGAACCGTTCCGCGAGGACCTTGAGCAGTCGATCCTTGATGATTCGTTCATCATAACCGCTCTGCTCCACCATCTTGCGCGGCAGCAGGCCGTGCAGTTCGGCGACCAGCGCATCGTTTAACTGTGGCAGGCGTGCCTCGATCGCGGCATGTTTCTCCGGATCATCCAAGGTCAGGACCAATTCGAACCAGATCGTACGGACGACCGAGCCGTCCTTGACGATACTGACCGGAAACGGCGCCAGCGAAATCTGGCTAAGGACCGGGGGGGGTGCCTCAACAACTTCCTCTGCCGCCTCATCGGGCGCGCGCAGGAAGAACCACCATGCCGCGGCACCGCCGCCGCCCAGCAGGATCAGGATCACCAGGATGATGACAATCTTCTTCATTGACCGTCAGTCTGCGCGCATTGGGGGGGCCGGTATGCACCTTGTCAATCGGAGCCGGCACTCTACACGATGGGTCTCCGCAACGGGAAGCCACCGAATCCACAACGAGCCGAGGGGGTCGCCGTCAGCCCTCAGAAATGCCGAAAACCGCCGATGGCCATGTCGAGCGACTCGCCGTCGCGATCAAGCACGCGAACACCCTCGCCTGCTGAAATCTCGCCAATGGCGGTCAGGGGAATGCCGACCTCCCGGGCAAGGGCGACAAGCGCCGGGACTGCGGCGGGCGGCGCGGTCAGCAACAGTTCATAGTCATCACCACCGCCGAGCAGCAGCGGCAGCAGGGTCGGGTCGTCGGCCAGGAGCCCAGACGCGGCGGCGGAGAGCGGCACGGTGAAGGCGTGCAGTACCGCGGCGACATGCGAAGCCGACGCAATATGGCCGAGGTCGGCCACCAGCCCGTCCGAGACATCCATCATGGCGTGCACCAGGCCGCTTTCCAGCAACGCCTGCCCCAGTTCCACGCGCGGCCGCGGCAAGCGATAGCGGTGGCCAAGGAAATCGCGATCCGCCGATGCCAGGCCGGGAAAATCTTGGCGCAGCACCTTGAGACCAAGGGCACCGTCGCCGATCGTGCCGGAGACCAGCACGACATCACCGGCGCAGGCGCCGTTGCGGCGCAGCGCCTTTCCCGCCGGCACCGTGCCGAGCGCGGTGAGTGTGAGGCTGAGCGGCCCCGGTGTCGCTACGGTGTCGCCGCCCAGCAGGCCGATGTCGAATTCCTGCTGATCGGCGGCAAGGCCGCGGGCGAATGCTGCGACCCAGGCCTCATCCGTCTCCGGTGTGAAAGCCGTGGTCATCAGATAGCCGACCGGCTTCGCGCCCTTGGCGGCAAGGTCGGAGAGATTGACGCGCAGCAACTTGCGGGCAACCAGATCGGCGGGGTCGTCGGGCAGGAAGTGGATCCCCTCCACCAGGGCATCGACCGTCAGGACCAGATCCAGCCCTGGCATGGGAGCATAGGTACAGGCATCGTCCTCGAGGCCAAGCGCACCCGGCATGTCGGCCGCCAGCGGCGCGAAATAACGCGCGATGAGATCGAACTCGCCGGGCAGCTTGCCGGCCACCTTACCTCGCCGTCGGATTGCCGCGACTGCCGCCGGCAACCATCTCGGCCGGGCGCAGCTCATGGGCGAGGCGGTCCAGAACGCCATGGGCCATGGCCGTTTCCTTGTCGCCGAAGAAGGCGTCGGCCACGGCAATGTATTCGCTGATCACCACCTTGGGCGGCACGTCCAGTCGATGGGCGAGTTCGTAGGCGCCCGCGCGCATCACCGCGCGCAGGATCGATTCCAGTCGGTCCACCTGCCAGTCGTCCGAGAGGACGGCCGCCAGCATGTCGTCGATCTCGCTCACATCGCCGGCAACGCCACGCACGATCTCGGCAAACAGCTTGCGGTCGGCTGGGGCCATCGATGCATCGGAACCCACCGTGTCCGCGGCCGCAGCCCGGCTGATCCGGTGGGTGCTGAACTCAGCCACGATCGCATCGGCCTTGCCGCCGGTCTGATCCCATTGATAGAGCGCCTGCACGGCGGCGAGGCGTGCGGCTCGTCGCTCGAGGGCGAGCTGCTGGCTGCGTTCCTTGCCGGTCAGTGGCGCGGGTTCATCCTTGGCCATGCCCTACCCCTGGCCCAAACGGCGGCGGGTCGCCACCAGGGCCAACGCGGCGAGGGCAGCGCCACCGCCCTTGTCGAGCTCGTTGGCCCGGGCCCTGGCCCAGGCCTGCGCGTCGTTCTCGCAGGTCAGGATGCCGTTGCCGATACAGAGGCCGAACTCCGTGCCCAGTGCCATCAGGCCACGGGCGCTTTCATTGCACACGGTTTCGTAATGGGTGGTTTCGCCACGGATGACGCAGCCCAGGGCGACATAACCATCGAATGGCTTCTTCAGCTTGCCGCCCTCGGCGGCCAGCTGCGCAAGGCGGATCGCCGCCGGGATTTCGAGGGCCCCCGGGACGCTGAAGCGTTCATAGGTGGCGCCGGCCGATTTCAGGGCGCGTTCGGCACCCTCCCAGAGGGCGTCGGAGAGGTCTTCGTAGAAGCGGGCTTCCACCACCATGATATGGGGCGGGGTGTGATGCGGCTTGTCGGTCATCGTTCCTGACACTTGGATGGTGGCCCGCCAAGGGCCCGCATTTTGGGGCCGGTTGGTTCGGGCCGGTGGTTCCGGTTGGCGCCTTCTTAGCGGCTTCCCGCGCCGCGGTCGAGGGCGGCGGTTCGGGCCGGGCTAATTCCCGTCCTGGCCGAGCAAACGCGCCACATAGCGGGCGATGAGGTCGATCTCCAGATTGACCCGCTGGCCGACCCTGGCGGCGCCCAGATTGGTGGCCGTCCGGGTGATCGGGATCAGGCAAATTCCGAACCGGCACCCCGCCACCTCATTCACGGTGAGGGAGACGCCGTCGATCGTAACCGACCCCTTGGAGGCGATGTATTTTGCCAGATTATCAGGAGCTTCCACGGTCAACCTCAGAGAACCGCGATCCTCTTCCGCGGCCACGACCGTGCCGATGCCGTCAACATGGCCAGCCACGATATGGCCGCCCAACTCCTCCCCCACCTTCATGGGCCGCTCGAGATTGACCGGGGTTCCCGCCTGCCAGTCCTTGACCGTGGTGACGTTGAGGGTTTCCTGTGCCGCTTCGAAGGCGAGCCAGTCCGGCCCCTTCTCGACCACACTGAGGCAGCAGCCATTGCAGGCAACCGAGGCGCCGATGGCAATGTCGCCCGTTTCGTATGCGGTGGTGATTTCCAGCCGCGTGACGGGCCCCGGCAGCACCGATCGGATTCGCCCAAGGTCAGTGACGATGCCTGTAAACATGTTTTATTTTCAGCCTGTTATGTCGTTGATCTCAGATCTTCGTTGCGCGCCGATAGAGGGCGAACTCGTCGTCACCGAGCCGCTGGCTGGACACAAGCGCAAAGCGATGGCCGAGGTCAAGACGCGCCACCCCCAATTCGCCGATGGCTGCCATGCCATCATTGCCAAGGGGCATCGGGGCCCGGAACCAGGCGAGGCGGTCGACCAGATCGGCCGCCAGCAGGCTGGTGGTGATGGCAGCCCCTCCCTCGACCAGCAACCGCGTGACACCGCGGGCACCCAGCGCCCGGAGGGCGGCACCGATATCGAGGCGGTCCCGCAACCTTTCCACTTCGATCACCTCCATCCCGGCATTCCGGTACCGGGCGAGATCGGCGGCCTGATAGCCGTTGCCAGTTACCAGCCAGCCCCCCGGCCCCGACAACCTGGCTGTGGGCGACAGCCGCAACCGGGTGTCGAGGACGATCCGCCGCGGCGAGCGGTCGGCAAGACCGGGCAGGCGGCAGGTCAGTTCCGGATCGTCAGCAAGGGCGGTGCCGGAGCCGATCAGGATGGCGTCGTGTTCGGCGCGCAGCAGATGGCCGCGAGATCGCGCGGCGGGTCCGGTGATCCATTTGCTTTTGCCGCTCAGGGTCGCAATCTTGCCGTCAAGGCTGGTGGCGAGTTTCAGGGTGACCAGCGGTCGCCCTTTGGCGAGGCGCATGAGGAAACCGGCATTCAGATCCTCGGCTTCCTCCCGCAGGACATGCCGGGTGACGGAGACGCCAGCGCGCTCCAGGATGGCGATGCCGGCTCCCGCCACCCGTGGGTCCGGGTCGTCGGCCGCGATCACACAGCGTGCGATGCCGGCTGCAGCCAGCGCCTCGGCACAGGGTGGGGTCTCACCGTGATGGGCGCAGGGTTCCAGCGAGACATAGGCCGTGGCCCCGCGCGCCCGGCCACCGGCCATGGCCAGCGCCTCTGTCTCGGCATGGGGTCTGCCACCCGGCTGGGTATGGCCACGCCCCACAACCTCACCACTTGCCGCAACGATGACGCAGCCGACGCTGGGATTCGGGGCGACACGGCCTAGCCCGCGCCGGGCAAGACCGAGGGCCGCCGCCATATGGCCGCGATCGAGGTCAGGCGAGGCGTTAGTCGTTGTCGCCACCGAGCTTGCCGACGAAGGTTTCGAAATCCTTCGCCTCGCGGAAGTTGCGATAGACCGAGGCGAAGCGCACATAGGCAACCTTGTCGAGGCTGGCAAGCGCGTCCATGACGGCCTCGCCGATCATCGAGGTCTGGATTTCGGATTCGCCGGAACTCTCAAGCCGCCGCACGATGCCGTTGACCACGCGCTCAAGGCGCTCGGCATCCACCGGACGCTTCCTGAGTGAGGTCTGCATCGAACGCAGCAGCTTTTCCCGTTCGAAGGGTTCGCGCTGCCCATTGCTCTTGACCACGACAAGCTCGCGCAACTGCACGCGCTCGAAGGTGGTAAAGCGCGCGCCGCAATTGCTGCATTGACGGCGGCGGCGGATCGCGGCGTTGTCGTCAGTCGGCCGCGAGTCCTTCACCTGGGTGTCTTCATTGCCGCAGAATGGGCAGCGCATGTGTCCCCTCTTCCCCGTTTATGCCCGGCTCAATTCGGGTAGATCGGGAACTTGCGGCACAAGGCTTGAACTTCCTTGCGCACGGCAGATTCCGTCGCCGAATTGTCGTCGGGATGCGCCGCGAGCCCATCCAGCACGCGGCAGATTAATTGGCCGATCAGGCGGAACTCCCCGGTGCCGAAGCCGCGTGACGTTCCGGCGGGTGTTCCCAAGCGGATACCCGAGGTGATCATCGGCTTTTCGGTGTCGTAGGGAATGCCGTTCTTGTTGCAGGTGATGCCGGCATGATCGAGGCTGAGTTCGGCGGCCTTGCCGGTGAGCTTCTTGGGCCGCAGATCGACCAGCATCAGATGATTGTCGGTGCCACCGGTCGTGATGGCAAAGCCGCCCTCAATAACGGTTTCGGCCAGGACCTTGGCGTTGTCGATGACCTGCTGGGCATAGACCTTGAACTCGGGCTTCAGTGCCTCGCCGAAGGCGACCGCCTTGGCCGCGATGACATGCATCAGCGGGCCGCCCTGCAGACCCGGGAACACCGCCGAGTTGATCTTCTTGCCGATCTCCTCATCGTCCGACAGGATCATGCCGCCGCGCGGACCGCGCAGGGTCTTGTGCGTGGTGGTGGTGGCGACATGGGCGTGGGGGAACGGGCTGGGATGCAGGCCAGCCGCGACCAGACCGGCAAAATGCGCCATGTCGACCATGAACACCGCCCCCACGGCATCTGCTATCTTGCGGAAGCGGGCGAAATCCCAAAAGCGCGGATAGCCGGAACCGCCGGCCAGGATCAGCTTGGGCCTGGCTTCCAGCGCCAGCTTCTCGACCTCGTCCATGTCGATGCGCAGGGTGGCGGGATCGACCGTGTAGGGAACGACCTTGAACCACTTGCCGGACTGGTTGGCAGGCGAGCCGTGGGTCAGGTGCCCACCGGCCGCGAGGTTGAGGCCCATGAAGGTATCGCCCGGCTGCAGCAGCGCCATGAACACGGCCTGATTGGCCTGGGCGCCGGAATGCGGCTGGACGTTGGCAAACTTGCAGCCAAAGAGCTTCTTCGCGCGATCGATCGCGAGCATCTCGGCGATGTCGACATATTCGCACCCGCCATAGTAGCGGCGCGACGGATAGCCTTCGGCATATTTATTGGTGAGAACCGAGCCCTGCGCCTCCAGCACCGCCCGGGAGACGATGTTCTCGGAGGCGATCAGTTCGATCTGGTCCTTCTGGCGCGTCAGTTCCTTGCCGATCGAGTCAAAGATCTCGGGATCCTGCTGGGCCAGGGACTTGTCGAAGAACCCCGGCATCGGCTTGTAATTATTGGTCATATCGTTCATGTCCTTCGTTTCATGGCCATCACCGCCCGCTTCCAGGCGTGGGATCTGGCCACGCCGGCGCCTCGGCCTTGCTAGCCGAGTTTGGCGACGCGATTTTGGTGACGGCCCCCTTCGAAATCTGTTCCAAGAAACACCGCCAAACAGTCCCGAGCGACATCCGGCCCGATCAGGCGGGCACCCAGGCACAGAACATTGGCATCGTTGTGCTGACGGGAGAGGCGGGCCGAGAGCGCGTCATGGCAGAGTGCCGCGCGCACATGGGGATGCCGGTTGGCGGCGATGGAAATGCCGATCCCGGACCCGCAGATCAGCACGCCACGCCGCGCGTCGCCGGCTTTGAGGGCCGCCGCCATCTTGTTGCCGAAATCGGGGTAATCCACCGAGGCCGGCCCGTCGGTACCAAGATCGAGCGGCTCAAAACCAAGCTTTTCAAGCTCTTGCTTCAATAGCGCCTTGATCTCGAAGCCGGCGTGATCGCTGGCGATGGCAATCTTCTCAGCCATGTTAACCCGTTCATCCCCGTGAAACACGGGAACCCGCCGGAATGGGCGGGTTCTTCGCGATGCCTACCATATAGCCGGGGCGGGGTCGGCGCCAACCACAAACTATGCCGAGTGGACGTCGTTTGGCGTCGCGGGGCTATCGGGGACAGACAAAAAAGCCCGGGCCGAAGCCCGGGCTTTTCCGCAGTTCGATCCGGATGGACCGGCTTAGTTGAGCGGCTCTTGAATCGCCTTGCCGTCCTTGTTCCAGACGTACCAGGCGTAATTGACTTCGGTCAGATCGCCCTTGTCGTTGAACGTCAGGTTGCCGAGCACGGTCGGGATCGGCGCGGCGCGCATGGCGTCGGCCACCTTGGCCCCCTCGATGCTGCCGGCCGCAGTGGCCGCAGCCGCCCAAGCCTCGATCGCGGCATAGGAGTTGAGGGTATAGCCTTCCGGCTCGTAGCTGTCGGCGCGGAACGCCTCGACCACCGCCTTGGCGGAGTCGAGGTTGACGGCGGAAGCTGCGTCGCTGTAACGCACACCTTCGCCCGCCGGACCCGAGATCGACCAGAACTCAGCCGTGTTGAGGGCGTCAGCCGACACGATGTCGGCATTGAAGCCCTGTTCACGCGACTGCCGCGCGATCAGCGCCACGTCGTTATGATAGCCGCCGATGTAGACGACGTCGATCGCGCCATCCTTCAGCTTGCTGATCAGCGCCGAGAAATCCTTCTCCTTGGCGGTGTAGGTATCGCGGATCGCGATGGTACCGCCCGAGGATTCGAAGTTCTTTGCGGTTTCGTTGGCGAGGCCCTGACCATAGGCCGACTTGTCGTCGAGGATGGCGACCTTCTTGCCGGCATAGGTCTTCGCGAGCCACGGACCGGCGAAGATGCCTTGGGCATCGTCACGACCGCAGGTGCGGAAGATGGTCTTCACGCCCTTCGATGCCGGAACCTCGGTGAAGTCCGGATTGGTCGAGGCCGGGGTGATCTGCACGATGCCTTCTTCAGCATAGATGTCAGAGGCCGGGATCGAGGAACCCGAGCAGAAGTGACC
The DNA here is from genome assembly GCA_016794165.1 of Rhodospirillaceae bacterium. GTDB lineage: Bacteria > Pseudomonadota > Alphaproteobacteria > Dongiales > Dongiaceae > Dongia. Next base: position 445 of record JAEUKV010000313.1, on the reverse strand, counting down.
CGCAACGAAGGTGACACCCTTCTTCACCAGATCGTTGGCAACCTGCACGGCCTGCTTCGGGTCGCACTGGTCGTCACCGATTTCCAGCTTCAGCTGGCGGCCGAGCACGCCACCCTTGGCGTTGATATCGGCGACAACTTTCTCGGCGCCGCGCTTCAGCTGTTCGCCGAAGGCAGCGAGGTCGCCGGTCATCGGCCCGGCCACGGCGACGATGATATCGCCTTCGGCAGCGGGCGCCGCCGGCGTGGCAGCGGCTTCCTGGGTCTCGGTCGCTGCCGGGGCAGCAGCCGGGGCTTCGGCGGTCGTCGTGGTCGATTCGGCGGCAGCTTCTTCTTTCTTCTCTTCACCGCAGGCCACGACAAGCGTGGCTGCGACCGCTAGCGCGGCTAGCGAGAATTTCTTGCTCATGATGAGCTCCCTCTCTCTCGTTTACCCAAAACTACCT
>JAEUKV010000045.1 GCA_016794165.1 Rhodospirillaceae bacterium | reverse complement strand
GGAGATCCTCGTCGGCGGTCCGGTTCTGTGCCCAGATGTACTCGTTGGTGACGCCGACCGACATGTCGAGTTGCGGGATGCGGGTGCCCAGCATCAGGGTGAGCTTGTCCGCCGGGATCGAATTGAGCGGTTCGTCGTCGGTGAGATTGTTGCCGCGGATGCGTGAATACCCACCGCTGAAGAACAGATAGTCGGAATCGTAGTTGAGGCCCACTTCGATCCCGTCGATCTCCGCGCGCGGCACGTTGACCGGCGTCGTGGTCAGGACGATCGCCGGAAAGAACTGCATCACCACATCGCCATCGATAAAATTCTTGGCGCGAGTGGTGTGATAGGCAAAGTTGAAGCCAAGGGCATCGTCGTCGAGGACCACGTCGCCGAAGTTGAGCTTGACGCCGCCTTCCCAGGTCTTCGCGGTTTCCGGCTTAAGGTCCGGATTGGCGACGAAGACGTTATTGAAGGCGCCGACGGCAAAATGCGTTCCGTCAATATAAAGTTCGGAAACGGAGGGCGCACGATATCCCTCGCCATAGCTGGCGTAGAGGTTGACCCAATCGTAGGGCTCCCAGTTGACGCCGATCTTGGGCGAGACGCGGTCATGCGACTGGCTGCTGAAATCACTGCTTTCGGGATTTGTCTTGAAGTAGTCCCAGCGCACCCCCGGTGTTAGCGACAGCTGGTCGAACAGCTTGATCTCATGCTGCAGATAGACACCCACCACATCCTGCGTGGCATCCGGGAACTGTGCCCTGACATCGCCATTGACCCGGCCTTCGCCGGAATCATGATAGTATTCGGTACCGAAGGTCGTCGCATGTTCGGCCCAGCCGGTAGCGAACTCGAAGGTGTTGTTGATGTCGATTCCGGTCGTCGTCAGGCGGGTCTCGGTGACACGGTTATAGCGCTGGCCGATATCCTTGGTATCGGTGTCGTCGCGATAGGCCGTGGCGCTGAGGTTGACGAGATCGGTATCCGGGCTGTCGAAGGAGTAGTTCAGCGTGGCCGTGCTCTTGCTGATTTCGCGGTTGGCATCGTATTCGGTGTTGGCGTTGTCGACGTCGGTAAGCGTTTCGTCCTCGTTGTTCTCGTAGAGGAGACCGGATAGCTCGAGCCGGTGTCCTTCCGCCGGATCGATGCCGAGCTTCATCAGGCCGGAGAGGATATCGATTTCGGTGTCCTCGATCCGGTTGCCATTGTCGCCGCCCTTGTAGTTGATGCTGTCGCGCCAGACGACACTGCCAAGAAAGTCGACTTGGTCTGCGGGCCTGGTGGCAAAGGTTCCGGACAAGACCGGTTCCTTGTTGACCGAATGGAAACCAACCTTGCTGCGCAGGCCGATGGTGTCGCCGGTGTCGATGAAGTCTGCCGCGTCCTTGGTCTCGATCGCAATGACGCCGCCGATCGCGCCACTGCCATAAAGCGTGGAGCCGGGCCCCTTCATGACCTCGACCTGCTTCACCATGTCCGGGTCGATGAACATCATGCCGCCATGGCCGGAACCGACATTCTGGCGTGCGCCGTCGATCGAGGTGACCACTCTGTTCGTGCCCCAGCCGGTGGCACCCATGCCGCGGATATTCGGCTGGCTCGATGAACCCTTGTTGCCGCCTTCCATTTCCACACCGGGAAGATCGTTGAGCATGTCGCCCACGGTCTGTGGTTGCTTGCGCTCGATCTGTTCCTGGTCGATGACGTCGACGGTTGCTGGCACTTCGCTGCGGGCGCGCGGCGTCTTGGTGCCAGTCACGGTGAGCGGGTCCAGCAGCATCTGCTCCGCTGGCAAATCGGGGGTGACCTGCTGCTGTGACGGTATGGTTTCGTCGGGCGCCGCGGGATCCGTTTCCTGCGCCGCGGCGGGCGTCATTGCGGTGAGGGCCAGGGCGAATAAAGCGGTCGACGCCAGCAGGGAGCGGCGGGTGGATGGCGTGGGGTGGGGCATGAGCGCGGTCTCCAAAGAGCGAGTCAGGTTGATGTTCCTGGCTAGCGCTTCGGGACTGTCGCGCGTTGGCGGCGCCCTATTGGCTTGCTTGGCCCCGCCTTTTCAATCGGTTAATCGATCGGGCCGGGTCACTTGGCAGCGGCAGCGGATCACGGGTGATCACACTTTATTATGCGAATGAATTGCAATTGCATTGTATCCGGGACGTTAATTTTCCGCAATGCCTTTGTCGACCGGGTCGGAAAAAGACCCGCGTGCCGGGCGGGGCACGCGGGATGTCTTGTGGCCGCCACCGAGGCGGCGTGTCAGCCGAGCTTGCCCATGTAGGCGGCGGTGTCGCACATGCGGTTCGAGAAGCCCCATTCGTTATCGTACCATGTCAGGATGCGCACGAAGGTGCCGTCGATCACCTGGGTCTGAGACAGATCGAAGGTCGAACTGGCCGGGTTGTGGTTGAAATCGAGCGAGACCAGCGGCTGGTCATTGGTGCCGAGCACGCCCTTCAGCGGCCCGTTGGCGGCCTTGATAATGGCCGCATTCACCTTTTCCTTGGTGGTCGCCTTCTTGGCGACGAACTTGAAGTCGACCAGCGAGACGTTGGGCGTGGGCACACGGATCGAGCTGCCGTCGAGCTTGCCGGCCAGTTCCGGCATGACCAGGCCCACCGCCTTGGCGGCGCCGGTGGTGGTCGGGATCATGTTCAAGGACGCCGCGCGGGCGCGGTAGAGGTCCTTGTGCATGGTGTCGAGGGTCGGCTGGTCACCGGTATAGGAATGGATCGTGGTCATGTAGCCATGCTCAATGCCGAACGCCTTGTGCAGGACGTAGGCAACGGGCGTCAGGCAGTTGGTGGTACAGGACGCATTCGAGACGATGGTATGGGACTTCTTCAGCTTCTGGTGATTGACGCCGTAGACCACGGTGAGGTCGGCATTGGTACCGGGCGCCGAGATGAGCACGCGCTTTGCGCCGGCGGCGAGGTGAAGCTTGGCCTTCTCGCGGTCGGTGAAGAGGCCGGTGCATTCCGCCACCACGTCGACCTTGAGGTCCTTCCATGGCAGCTTGCTGGGATCGCGTTCGGCGGCGACATGGATCCAGCCCCGGCCCACATCCATGGCACCGGTCTTGGTCTTCACAGTGCCGGCAAAGGCACCGTGAACGGAATCGCGGCGGAAGAGATGCGCATTGGTCTCGACCGGCCCGAGGTCGTTGATGGCGACGATTTCGATGTCCTTACGGCCCGATTCCATCATCGCGCGGAGTACAAGGCGACCGATGCGGCCGAACCCGTTGATCGCTACCCGAACTGCCATGTCTTGCTACCTTTCCTGATCTCTGATGTCTGTTGTCAGAGTTTGGCCGAAACGGCGTCGACGATCGCCGCTGGTGTGATGCCGAAATTCCTGTAGAGGTCGGCGATCGGCGCCGAAGCGCCGAAGCCCTTCATGCCGATGAAGATCCCGTCGGTCCCGATATAGCGCTCCCAGCCAAAGCCGGCGGCTGCCTCAACTGCGACGCGCAGGCCGCTTCCCAGCACTTCCTGCTTGTAGGCGGCGGATTGCTCCTCGAACAACTCCCAGCTCGGCATCGAGACAACGGCGGTGCCGATGCCCTTTGCTTCGAGCTGTTTCTGCGCCTCAATGGCAATCTCCACCTCCGAGCCGGTGGCGAGCAGAGTTACCTTGCGCTCCTTCTGGGTCGGGCGGATCACATAGGCGCCGCGGGCGCAGTGATTGGCATTGGCAGCGTCGGCGCGAAGATGCGGCAGGGCTTGGCGGGTGAGGGCGAGGACCGAGGGGCGATCCTTGTGGCTGAGCGCCAGCGCCCAGCATTCCGCGGTTTCCATCGTATCGCAGGGGCGGAAGACGAGCAGGCCCGGAATGGCGCGCAGGGCCGCCAGGTGCTCGACTGGCTGATGCGTCGGCCCGTCCTCGCCAAGACCGATGGAATCATGGGTCATGACATAGACCACGCGCTGCTTCATCAGCGCCGAAAGGCGAATGGCGGGGCGGCAGTAATCGGTGAACACCAGGAAGGTGCCGCCGAAGGGAATGATCCCGCCATGCAGCGCCATGCCGTTCATGGCGGCGGCCATGCCATGCTCGCGGATGCCGTAATAGATATAATTGCCGCCATAGGCGCCGGCCTTGATCGGGGTGGCGACCTTGGCCTTGGTGTTGTTGGAACCGGTAAGGTCGGCCGACCCGCCGACCAGTTCGGGCAGTGCCGGGACCAGGGCATCGAGGACCAGTTGCGAGGATTGCCTTGTGGCGAGCTTGGGAGCGTCCTTGGCGATGGTGGTCTTGAGATCGCCCACCACCTGCGCGAAGTTGGCCGGCAGGTCACCCGCCATCACGCGCTCGAATTCGGCCTTTTGCGGGCTGCCGTCCAGCCGCTTCGACCAGGCCTGCACGTCGGCGCCGCCGCGCTGGCCGATGGCCTCCCAGGCCGATTTGATGGCCGCCGGAATCTCGAACGGTGCATGGGCCCAGCCGAGCTTCTCGCGGGCGCCGGCGATCTCCTCGGCGCCGAGGGGCGCTCCATGGGTGGCCGCGGTGCCGCCCTTTTTCGGCGCGCCATAGCCGATCACGGTCTTGCAGGCGATCAGGCTCGGCCGGTCGGATAGTTTGGCGGCATCAATGGCGGCCGAGACAGCGTCGGGGTCATGACCGTCGACGCGTGCCGTGGCCCAGCCGCTGGCCTGGAAGCGCGCCAGCTGGTCGTCGGAACACGAGAGCGAGACCGCGCCGTCGATCGAGATGCCGTTGTCGTCGAACAGGACGATCAGCTTGCCGAGCTTGAGATGTCCGGCGAGCGAGATCGCCTCGTGGCTGATGCCTTCCATCAGGCAGCCATCGCCGACGATGGCATAGGTGCGGTGATCAACGAGTGCGTCGCCGAAACGGGCGTTGAGAATGCGCTCGGCGAGCGCCATGCCGACGGCGTTGGCGAGACCCTGGCCGAGCGGACCGGTGGTGGTCTCGACACCAGGGGTATGGCCGTATTCGGGATGGCCGGCCGTCTTGCTGCCCCACTGCCGGAAGTTCTTCAACTCGTCGATGGTCATGCCCTGATAGCCGGTAAGGTGCAGCAGGGAATAGATCAGCATCGAGCCATGACCGGCGGAGAGCACGAAACGGTCCCGGTCTGGCCAGCCGGGCTGGGCGGCGTCGAACTTGAGATGGCGCTGGAAGAGGACGGTAGCCACGTCGGCCATGCCCATCGGCATGCCGGGATGGCCCGATTTGGCGGCTTCGACTGCATCCATGGCAAGTGCCCGGATGGCATTGGCAAGGTCGCGGTGAGGGATCGTGCTGAGTGCGGTAGCCGGATTCGCGTCCATCATTTTTCCTTGGATCCGGGGAGCTTATTGCCCCGGAATCCTCAATATGGCGGCCGACCGATCCGGCCGCCGGATCGCGGCGGAACATGCCCGCGCAGGCGCGTTTGGTCAACAGCGGAATCCCCAGGCATTTCGCTGGACATTCGGCTCAAACCCGTGGCCTCCGCCGCCCATGCGCCGGGTTCGGGATGGGGTATTCTTTCGCATCGGTTGACGACACTTCGATAGGTCGAGTAAACGGAAAGAAACGGGCGATCACGTCGATCGAAAAATCTGGGGGCACGGACCGATTCTCATGTCCAGGTTGGATTCGGCGATCAGCCGCCTTGATGCGGCCATGGCGCGACTTGATGCAGCGGTGGAGGACAGTACCTCGCGCGGCAGTACGGATCGCGATATCCTGCAGACCGAGCTGGCCGTGCTGCGCCAGACCTATTCGCTGCTGCAATCCGAGGCGCGGCTGGTTTCCGATCGCCTGGACACGGTCATCGGTCGGATGCATGCCGTGACGGAAGGAGCCTGAGCGATGCCGACGGTGACCGTCGCCCTCAACGGACGCAACTACGATATTGCCTGCGGCGAAGGCGAGGAAGCGCGTGTCCACGAACTCTCCGCCGAGGTGCGCCGCCGCATGGAGAGCCTCGCCAAGCATTCCGGACCGGTCGCGGAGAACCAGCTGTTCGCCCTGACCGCGCTGTTGCTCAGTGACGAGATCGACCAGCGGAACCGCCAGATTGCCGAGCTGAGAAACCAGCAGGAAGACCTGGTCCAGCACCGTGAAGTGGCGCTCGCCGACACGATCGAGCGCCTTGCCACCAAGATCGAGGCTATTGCGGCGCGGCTGGAAGCAGCCTAAGTACTGGCTTGGGCGGAGTGCTGCCGGGTTCGTATAGCCGTGTAATCCCTGAGGCCAATTCTAACCTCTAGGGAGCTGTCCCTGCCGAGACCGTGGTCTCGGACACATGGCGCCCACCTGCTTAGGCAGGCCACGGAGGATTCAAACGAGCCAACGGCCCATGTGGCGCCGCCCACCCGGATTCCAGACGCCAGCGACCGCCATGCTTGGTCGCTGGCGTCTGCTTTTGGCCCCCTGAGCTGTCGCATTGTTTTGAGATATTGGCTGATGGATTCCAAGGAACTTACTGATTATAAAAAAGATCTTCGTCGAGAGGCCTATCGGGTACGGGAGTCGGCCTGGCGCGCGGACCCGGATGCCGGGGTGGCGTTGAAGCGGCATCTCATGGAATCGGTCCCGATCGCGCCAGGCATCGCTGTCTCCGGATACTGGCCGCTGGAAGGCGAAATCGACGTGCGGCCAGTCCTGGCGGCACTGGATGCCCTCGGCCATCCGGTCGGCCTCCCCGTGGTCGTGGCGAAGGGTGAGCCGTTGCGGTTCCGTCGCTGGCATCCGAGCGATGTCATGGTGATGGGCAGCTTCAAGGTGCTGACGCCGCCGGAAGGTGCCCCGGACGTGATTCCGCAGGTTCTCCTGGTACCCTTGCTGGCGTTCGATCCCGATGGCTATCGGCTGGGATATGGTGGTGGCTTCTATGACCGTACACTGGCCAAACTCCGGGCTGCGGGCCATGCTCTGGCGGTCGGTGTTGCCTATGCGGCGCAGGAACTGGCCGCTGTTCCGCGGGGCCCCCATGACGAGCCGCTCGACTATGTGGTAACGGAACGAGCAGTCTTCAGGTTTTCAGATAGAAAGACATGATAACAGAATGAAATTGCTGTTTTTGGGTGATTTGGTCGGGCGCGCGGGCCGGGATGTCGTGGTCGAACGCCTGCCCCAGCTGCGCAGCGATTTGGGGGTGGATTTCGTGGTGGCGAATGTCGAAAACGCTGCCGGCGGCTTCGGCATCACGCAGAAACTGGCGCTGGAGTTGTTTGCCCATGGCGTCGACTGCGCGACCACAGGCAATCACGTCTGGGATCAGAAGGAGACGGTGGGCTTCATCGGTGCCGAACCCCGCCTGCTGCGGCCGGTCAATTTCCCCTCCGGAACGCCTGGCAAGGGTGCCGGCGTTTTCCAGACCCAGCGCGGCAAGAAAATCCTGGTTGCCAATCTGATGGGCCGGCTGTTCATGGACCCGCTCGACGACCCGTTCGCGGCGGCCGAGGCGCTGCTGAAGACCTACCGCCTGGGCGGCAATGTCGATGCGATCCTGTTCGACTTCCATGCCGAGGCGACCAGCGAGAAAATGGCCTTCGGGCATTTCGTCGATGGTCGGGTGAGCTTCGTGGTGGGAACGCATACCCATGTCCCCACCGCCGATCACATGATCCTGACCAGGGGCACGGCCTACCAGTCCGACGCCGGCATGTGCGGCGACTACGATTCCGTCATCGGCATGGAAAAGACCATCCCGGTACAGCGGTTCACACGCAAGCTGCCGACCGAACGCCTCAGCCCCGCCAATGGTGCTGGCACGCTGTGCGGCGTGCTGGTCGAAGTGGACGACGCCACTGGCTTGGCCCGCCGGATCGACCCAGTCAGGCTCGGAGGCAAGCTGGCCCCCGCACAGCCGCCGATGGCGGCGATGTCCGACTGACCCGCGCCTACTGGGACACACGAACCCCAATCGCAATAGCCTTAAGAAACGTGGGACTTTGTATTTCCCGATCAAGGCCTTAATCCATTTCTAATGGATAAGGCCTAGGATCGCTGCGAATCCAGTTCAGGGGCTAATCAGTCAGCAACACATGACCGGCCATCTACACACCAGCCACGACCCGCTGATCGTCATCCTTTCTCTGGTGGTCGCAGTCGTTTGCTCCTTTGTATCGCTTGACGTCGCCGAACGCCTGCGCGGCGCCAGGGGGCGCGCCTGGATCCTCTGGCTGTGCGCGGCAGGGGTGACGCTGGGTGGCGGCATCTGGTCGATGCATTTCATCGCCATGCTCGCTTTCTCTGCCCCGGTCGATATCAGCTACCATATCGGCCTCACGCTGATATCTCTGGCACTTGCCATCGTCTCGACATCGATCGGCTATGGCGTGGTGGCCTGGCGGAAGACGCTGAACTGGCCACAGCTTGCCCTCGCCGGATGCATCACCGGTTCCGGCGTCGCCATCATGCACTACTCCGGCATGGCTGCGATGATCATGCCGGCGCGGATGAGCCACGATCCGGTACTGGTCGCAGCCTCCGTGGTGATTGCCATCGTGGCGGCGACCGCGGCCTTCTGGCTCAGTCTCAAGCTGGACCGGGTCTGGCCCAAGCTCGCGGCGTCCGTGGTGATGGGTGCTGCCATTGCCGGGATGCACTATACCGCGATGGCGGCGGTAACCTTCACGACCGACATGCATGCCCAGATGGCCTCGCCGGGTCCCGGCACCCCGGCGCCGCTGATGGCAGTCGCCCTGGCGGTCGCCACCTTTCTCATCCTTGCCATCGGTTTCATCTCGGCGATCACAGATCGACGCTTCGACCTGCAGGCGCAGCGCGAAGCCGAGCAGCTGGAACGCAGCGAGCGCCGGTTTGAGACCGTGATCAGCAACAGTTCCGACATTATTCTGCTGCTCGATGCTGCCGGGCTGATCACCTACAGTTCACCGGCGATCGAGCGGGTTCTGGGCTATGACGCGTCCGGCATCCTGGGCCAGCCCTTTGCCAGCCTGATCCCGGGACATCAGCGATCGACCTATGAGGCTGCGGCGTCCACGGTACTGGCCCAGCACGGCAAGGCGATCAACCTCGAGATTCCGGCCAAGGCATCGAGCGGTCGGCTCTGCCACATGGACCTCACGGTCACGAACCTGCTCGCAGACCCACACCTCAGTGCCCTGGTGGTCAAGCTTCAGGACGTCACCGAGAAGAAGCGGATTGCCGAGGAACTCATGGCGGCCAAGGAGAAGGCCGAGGCAGGCAATCGCGCCAAATCTACCTTCCTTGCAAATGTCAGCCATGAACTGCGCACGCCGCTCAACTCCATCATCGGCTTTTCGGACCTGTTGATGGCGCAGCCGAACGGTGCCCTGATCCCGGCCTATCTCGAATTTGCCCGCGATATCAATGCCAGCGGCAAGCAGTTGCTGACGGTCATCAACAGCATCCTGGAATACACCCGGGCGGAATCCGGCAATCTCCGACTGGAGCACATTCTGATCGACCCGATCGCCGAAGCCCAGATCTGCCTCCGCCTCAGCCAGGAGCAGATCGCTGCCAAGTCGCTGCAGGTGACGGTGGAACCGTTCGACCAGCGCTACATGCTGCTGGCCGACCGCAGCAAGCTCAGGCAGATCCTGATCAATCTCATTTCCAACGCGGTCAAATTCACCCCCGATCACGGGCGCATCGCCATCCAGGCCGAAATCGAGGAAGACGGCGGTTGCGCCGTCTCGGTTCAGGACAGCGGGATCGGCATGACGGAAGAGGAGGTGGCACTTGCCTTGAAGCCCTTCGCCCAGGGCCAGGCCGGGCTCGATCGTGGGTTCGAAGGCACCGGCCTCGGCCTCGCCATCACCAATGCACTGGTGGCCATGCACAATGGCCTGGTGGCGATCGAAAGCGCACGGCAGGTGGGAACCCTGGTGACGGTCCGCTTCCCGGCGGACCGGGTCAAATATATTGGGGGGGGCGCCCGCGAGGCTGCCAGCTAGCGCGTGTCAGGGATTGCGACCTGCGGCGACGGCGCGAAAGCGGTCGACTTCGTTCTGCATCTGCTCGGTACGGGCAAGGAACTGGCGGGCCAATTCCTGGACCCGGTCACTTGCCTGGGGTTCGCCATCGGCCACGATCTTGAGCGCACCGGTAACACCCTCCAGGCCCATCTGTCGCGCCACCTGGGTAACGAACTCGGCCATCCGGCGGATTTCGGCTTCGAGATCGACCGATTCCGGTCGGGTCCCGGTCTCCCGGATCGTTCGCGACATGCCAGAAACCTTTCCTCGTCCTATGGTCCGAATCGGGCCGGATTGGTAAAGGCTATACGGAACTGGCGGTAAACGAACGATGAATCTCCAGTGCAGGGCGAGGAATAGGGGCGGAATGTCCCTCCCGGGTGTGCGCTCGGCGCGCCATATGGGATCTGGCGATGGCCTGCGTGGGCGGGCTTGGCAGGTCCGGGAATTGTGCTAAAAGGCGTCAAAATCCTGCCATATTCGCGGCCTAGGGTCGCCGGTTGGACGCCACCGGCCTCAAGATATGGTAGAAACGAGCGTTAGATTTCTCAAGGTTTTGCGTTCAGGAACAGATCCGATGGCTGGCCATTCCCAATTCAAGAACATCATGTACCGCAAGGGCGCGCAGGATGCGAAGCGCGCCAAGGTTTTCACCAAGATCATTCGCGAGCTCACCGTGTCGGCCAAGATGGGATCGCCGGACCCGGCCACCAATCCGCGCCTGCGCGCCGCGATGCTGGCCGCCCGCGACGCCAACATGCCCAAGGACACGATGGAGCGGGCGATCAAGCGCGGCGCCGGTGGCGAGGACAGCACCGCCTATGACGAGGTCCGCTACGAGGGCTATGGCCCGGGTGGCGTCGCCCTCATCGTCGAAGCCCTGACCGACAACCGGAACCGAACCGCCACGGAAGTGCGCACCGCCTTTGCCAAGGCCGGCGGCAATCTCGGCGAGACCAATTCGGTAAGCTTCATGTTCGAGCGCAAGGGTGTGATCCGCTATCCGGCCAAGGTTGCAAGTGCGGATGCCATGTTCGAGGCCGCCCTCGATGCCGGGGCCGATAACGTGGAATCCGATGCCGAGGCACACGAGATCACCTGTGCCACGGATGATTTCGCCACAGTCCGCGATGCGCTGGAAGCGAAGTTTAGGGATGCCAAGGAAGCGCGGCTGCAATGGCGGCCCGTTACCACCGCCCCCGTCGATGGCGATGTCGCCGAATCCCTGTTCAAGCTGATCGATACGCTGGAGGACAATGACGACGTCCAGACCGTCAGCGCCAATTTTGAAGTGTCGGAAGAAACCCTGGCCAAGCTGACGGCCTGAAAACCACCTGACGGGCAGCCAGCGGGCTGGCAGGAAAAGAAGGAACCGATTGCGGCATGCGAATTCTCGGACTGGATCCCGGTCTGCAGCATACCGGCTGGGGCGTAATCGACGCCATCGGTTCCCGTCTGTCCTTCGTCGCGGCCGGTGTCGTCAACACCGATCCCAAGAGCGGACTGGCGGAGCGATTGGTGGAGATCCATGACGGTTTGCGCGATGTGATCGACGCGCATCAGCCCGAGGAGGCGGCGGTCGAGGAGACTTTCGTCAACAAGAACCCCAGTTCCACCCTGAAGCTGGGCATTGCGCGCGGGGTCTCGCTGCTGGTTCCGGCGCTCTACAAGCTGCGCGTCGCCGAATACCCGACCAATCTGGTGAAGAAGTCGGTGGTGGGGGCGGGGCACGCCGACAAGAAGCAGGTGCAGATGATGGTGGGCGTTCTGTTGCCGGCCGCGCGCGACCAGCGCAGCGCCGACGCCGCCGACGCGCTGGCCGTCGCCATCTGTCATGCCCATCACATGGGCACGCTGGGCAAATGGGGCGCGCAGGACTTCCGCGAGGTCGCCCGTTGAGCAGCCAAGAATCATGATCGGCAAGTTGACAGGCCAGGTCGACAGCGTGACCGCCGACAGCGCCATCATCGACGTTGGCGGGGTCGGCTATGTGGTGCATGCCAGCGGCAAGACGCTGGGCCGCCTGGGCCCGCGCGGCTCCGCCGTGAGCCTGCTGATCGATACCCATGTCCGCGAGGACGCGATCTCGCTGTTCGGCTTCGCCGAAACGGTAGAGCGCGACTGGTTCCGCGCCCTCCTCAACGTGCAGGGCGTGGGCGCCAAGGTGGCGCTGAGCATCCTCTCCGTGCTGGCGCCCGACGAACTGGCGCGCGCGGTCGCGGCCCAGGACAAGGCGGCCGTGGCGCGCGCCAATGGCGTGGGGCCGAAACTCGCCCAGCGGGTCGTCTCGGAGATGAAGGACAAGGCGGGCGGGATCAATCTCGGCGCAGCCCTCGGGAGCGCCGCCGTCGATGTCCCGGTCGCCAACGGTGCCGATGGCCCGCTCAACGATGCCGTCTCGGCACTGGTCAATCTCGGCTATCGGCGAACCGAAGCCTATGGCGCCGTCGCCAGGGTGATGCAGAGCCAGGGACCGCAGACACCGCTCAATGACCTCATCGTCAAGGGCCTCAAGGAGCTCAGCCAATGAGCAGCGGCCCGGCCGTCACCTCGGGCGACGCCCGCATGATCGCCCCCGAACCGGCGCCGGAGGACAATGGCGAGCAGAGCCTGCGGCCGCTCGCCCTCACCGAATTTATTGGGCAGCAGAAGCTGCGTGAAAATCTCGGCATTTTCATCGAGGCGGCGAAATCGCGCGGCGAGGCGCTCGATCATGCGCTGTTCTATGGTCCGCCGGGACTCGGCAAGACCACGCTGTCGCAGATCGTGGCGCGCGAGTTGGGGGTGGGTTTTCGCGCCACCTCCGGTCCCGTCATCGCCCGGGCGGGCGATCTCGCAGCGCTGCTGACCAATCTGCAGCCGCGCGACGTTCTTTTCATCGACGAAATCCATCGCCTGTCGCCGGCGGTCGAGGAAATCCTCTATCCCGCCATGGAGGATTTCCAGCTCGACCTCATTATCGGCGAGGGACCGGCAGCGCGGTCGGTCCGGATCGATCTGCCCAAATTCACCCTGGTCGGCGCCACCACGCGCCTTGGCATGATCACCACGCCGCTGCGCGAGCGTTTCGGCATTCCGCTGCGGCTCAATTTTTATACCCATGCCGAACTGGAGCTGATCGTGCGGCGCGGTGCCAAGGTGCTCGGTCTCGATCTGGCCGACAGCGGTGCGCTGGAGATCGCGCGCCGAGCCCGGGGCACGCCGCGTGTGGCCGGTCGCCTGCTGCGGCGCGTGCGCGATTTCGCGGCGGTCGCCAGGACCGGCCGGGTGGACGCCAGGCTCGCCGACCAGGCGCTGACGCGCCTCGAGGTCGACCAGATCGGCCTCGATGCCATGGACCGCCGCTACCTCACCTGCATCGCCGAGAACTACGATGGCGGCCCGGTCGGGGTCGAGACCATGGCCGCGGCGCTTTCCGAACAGCG
>JAEUKV010000292.1 GCA_016794165.1 Rhodospirillaceae bacterium | reverse complement strand
ATCAGACCGTGACGTCAAGCAGCGCTTTCAGGGTTTCGCTCTCGGTCCGGATCACCGCCGCATTGGCCTTGAAGCTTGTCGCGGCCAGGCTCAACGCCACGATGTCCTCCGGGTTGGGCGGACCCTCGGCGACATTCTGCGCCGTCTGTTCGATCTGGCCCTGGGCTTTCTTCAGGCCTTCGACGGCGGTGTTTATGGCGCTCGTCGCTGCTATTTCCACATCTGCCTCCTGAGATCCTCCCGGTTTCGATCCGAGATCAATCCGCATTCTTGAGGATCATAACCGAAACGCGTTAACGATTCGTTGCCATCTGAGCGAATCGGCACCGATCCAACTCTTATATCATAGCGTTATTTAACCATATTCTGCCATCTGTTCGATGGCAGCAGACTCTGGCCGAGGCTGGCTGGGCAATATGGAATACCTCAAAAAATGTTCGCATCCGCAGCATCGTCTTGCATAAGACGTCTGAATGCGACATTTAAATGGGTGATTTTGTCGATTTCAGCCTAATCAGGCCCAAGCGAGAAATGAACGAGTCATCGATGCAGATCCGACCCCGCAGATCCGTCCTCTACATGCCCGGCAACAATGCCCGTGCCCTGGAAAAGGCCCGCAGCCTGCCGGTTGATGCCCTGATCCTCGACCTTGAGGACGCGGTGGCCCCGGAAGCCAAGGAAGCGGCCCGCATTCAGCTCGTGGAGACCCTACGGGCTGGCGGCTTCGGGAAGCGCGAGGTGGTGGTACGGGTGAACGGTCTCGACACTCCCTGGGGCGAGGATGATGTTGCCACCCTGGCGCCACTCGGCCCCGATGCCATCCTGTTCCCCAAGATCCAGTCACCCGACGATGTTCACGCGGCAGTGGCGGCACTGGAGGCAGCAGGCGCCCCGGCCGACCTGCCCATCTGGATCATGGCGGAAACCCCGCGCTGCATCATGGGCATGGATTCGATCGCCGGCGCCTCACCGCGCCTTGCCTGCCTGGTGGCCGGCACATCGGATCTCAGTCGCGACCTGCGCGCACGCCCAGCCCCGGGCCGGATCGGGGTCATTTCGGCGCTCTCGATCATTGTCATCGCCGCTCGCGCCCATGGCCTTGATGCGCTCGACGGCGTACATCTCGACCTCAACGACGATGAGGGTTTTGAGGCCGCCTGCGAACAGGGCCGCGATCTCGGCTTCGACGGGAAGACCTTGATCCACCCCAGACAAATCGCCGCCGCCAACGCGGCCTTCGCCCCGACACCGGGCGAAATCGAGCAGGCCCGCGCCATCGTCGCCGCCTGGGCCGAGGCCAGGGCTGCCGGCAAGGGAATCTGCGTCCTGGGTGGGAAGCTGATCGAAAAACTGCATGTCGACGATGCGGAGCGCCTGCTGGCGCTCGACCAGGCAATTCAGGACCTGACCAGCGCGAGCCAGGCGGCGGCCTGACCCTTCCGGTGCGGGCGCTGTCTGCGCTTCAGGAAACCTGCTGCAGCTTGTCCACCCGACCCAGAGACTGGAGTGGGACCGGCCCTGCGCAAGCGGCCAGACTGGCACCCAGAAGGATCAACAAGATCAGGCGTTTCGTGTTGCTGATGAACGCGTTCATGGCATTTCTCCCTGGCTCTCGCCGGCATCGAGACAGTATCGGCAATGCCCTTAACCTGGAGTGCCGATTGGTTTAGGTTGTGAACCGTTTCACAGGAGGTGGCGGTGGCGAGCGCGGAGAAGCCGGGGGCGGGAACCGGAGTGACGGCCTTGCCGGCCAGGGCACAGTTGCTGGCGCGGAGCTTTCTGTTCCGGGGCCTTGATGCCGATCTCCTGGAACGGATCGCCCGCCTTACCCAGCCGCGGCGCCTCGGTGTCGGCGAGACCCTGTTCTGGGAGGATGAGCCGGCCGATGCGCTCTATGGCATCGCCACCGGCCTGATGCGGATCTGGGTGCACGGACCGGACGGCCGCGAACTCACGCTCAATCTGATGGAGAGCGGCGATTTCTTCGGCGAG
>JAEUKV010000265.1 GCA_016794165.1 Rhodospirillaceae bacterium | reverse complement strand
TGGCCGCGCGCCGGACTGGGCTCAGGAATGCTCGCCGGTGACGCTGGCCGGCAGCTTCCGGACCCGCTCGCGATAGGAGATGTAAAGCGCGCAGGCGATCAGGACACCGACGCCGAGGAAGGTCCAGCGGTCAGGGAAATCACCGAAAAAGTACCACCCCGCCGCCACCGCCATGATCATCTCGGCATAGGCGAAGGGGGCGAGCAGCGACGCCTCGGCATGGTCATAGGCCCTGACGATGAGCGAATGCCCGGCAGTCGCGATGATTCCCAGCAGCAGAAAGAGGCCCCATTGTGCTGGCGTTGGCGGTTGCCAGAAGAAAACCACGGCGACCGACATCAGCACCGAGCCCGCGACATTGGTGTGGAAGGTCGTCACCATGGGATGCGCGCGCCCCGACATCTTGCGGGTGAGCAGCATGTAAATGGCAAGCGAGGTGCCGGCGGCCAAGGCCATCAGCATGCCGGGATTGATCTCCTGGAAGCCCGGCCGGATGATGATGAGGGTGCCGACGAAGCCCACCATCACCGCCACCCAGCGGCGGATGCCGACCTTCTCGCCGAGCACGATGGGCGAGAGCAGCGTGACGATGAGCGGCTGCACGAAGAAGATCGCCAGCGTGTCGGCGATGGGCAGGAATTTGAGTGCCCAGAAAAAAAAGAACGTGGCGCCGCACAGAAAGATGCCACGCCAGGTGTGCATCCAGAAGGGATCGGGCAGCAGGCCCCTGGGACCGCCGTATTTCCACGCAACCGGCAGGGTGATGAGCATGCCGAAGAACAGCCGCGCCCAGACGATCTCCACGATCGGCACATTCTGCTGGCCGAGAGATTTCGCCACCACGTCCAGGAACGGCAAAACCGCCATGGCGGCCAGCATCAGGCCGATGCCGAGGAGGGGTTTCTGAACAGGTTGGATGGATGGCATGGGGCGGTTTCTCTGACATGGCCGGCCGATCCGCCCATGGGGCCGGCAAGATAGCGGGCTTTCCTGTGTCCCGGTAGCCGTAGAGACGCACCCCTTCCGCCCATCGTCTCAATCGTCTAAGAAGGCCACCAAACGGCGATCGGGCCGGGACCATGTTGTGGGTTGGAGCTGAAAAATGGCGGCGTATCAGTATATTTACGTGATGAAGGGCCTCTCGAAGGTCTATCCGGGCGGCAAGAAGGTGCTGGACAATGTCTGGCTCTCCTTCCTGCCCGGCGCCAAGATTGGTGTCCTCGGCCATAACGGGTCGGGCAAATCGACGCTCCTCAAGCTGATGGCCGGGATCGACAAGGAGTTCAACGGCGAGGCCTGGGCGGCGGACGGCGTTTCCGTGGGCTATCTCGCCCAGGAACCGCATCTCGATCCCAAGAAGGACGTGCTCGGCAATGTGATGGAAGGCGTCGGCGCCACGGCCAAGCTGCTGGAGGATTTCGAGGCGGTCTCCAACGCCATGGCCGATCCGGACGCCGATTTCGACGCGCTGCTCGCAAGGCAGGCCGAGTTGCAGGAGAAGATCGACGCCGCCGATGCCTGGGACATCCAGCGCACGGTCGAAATCGCCATGGACGCGCTGCGCTGCCCGCCCTCCGACGCGGACGTCACCAAGCTGTCGGGCGGCGAGCGGCGCCGCGTGGCGCTTTGCCGCCTGCTGCTCTCGAACCCCGACATGCTGCTGCTCGACGAGCCGACCAACCATCTCGACGCCGAATCCGTCGCCTGGCTGGAGCAGTTCCTGCACAAATACAGGGGCATGGTCGTGGCCGTGACCCATGACCGTTATTTCCTCGACAATGTCGCCGGCTGGATCCTGGAACTCGACCGCGGCCAGGCGATTCCCTTCGAGGGCAATTACTCCGGCTGGCTGGAACAGAAATCGAAGCGCCTGGAGCAGGAATCGAAGGCGGAAAGCTCGCGCCAGCGCACCCTCGACCGCGAG
>JAEUKV010000263.1 GCA_016794165.1 Rhodospirillaceae bacterium | reverse complement strand
GCACAGCCAACAAAAAAGCCGCCCACCGGGCGGCCGTGCCATTTCCTGCGAACCAGATTGGTGGACCCGATCAGAATCGAACTGACGACCTCCTCATTGCGAACGAGGCGCTCTCCCAACTGAGCTACGGGCCCACCCGCTGGGAATCCGGGGGGTGCCCGGAACGGGGCGGAATATGGTGGGGGGGCGGAAATTAGTCAAGCCCGGGGTAAGGGCTTGAAAAACGGCCCCAATCGGCCATCTTTGCGGTGTCGCGGGCAGGTTCCGGGGCGGGCCCGGTGGCACCCGGCGGCGCCAGGGCCTGCACGCCCGGCTTGCACGTCCCGGGACGGCTGGCATAGCCTGCGGCCGTTCCCCGCTTCGCCCACCAGACTAGCATCGGATCCCACATGCATTCCCTCGGCATCCTGATCGATACCGTCATCTGGATCTTCACCTGGGTCCTCATCATCAATATCGCCCTCACCTGGCTCATCCATTTCGGCATCGTCAATTCAAGCCAGCCCTTCGTGCGGGGCCTGGGCGAGATTACCTACCGCATCACTGAGCCCGCCCTGCGGCCGATCCGGCGCTACATGCCCAATCTGGGCGGCATCGACCTTTCGCCGGTGGTGCTCATCCTGCTGCTCCAGTTCGCGCGCAACCTGATGTGGGAATACGTGATCTATTGAGGTGGCGGCGCCGCGCCTGAAATGCCCCCAGTCTATGAGCCGATCCCGGGCGGCATCCGCCTGCGGCTCCGGATCCAGCCCAAATCCCGGCGCGAGGGGCCGCAAGGTGTGGTGGCCCTGCCGGAGGGCGGCCTCGCCCTCAAATTCGGCGTCAATGCCGCGCCGGAAGACGGCAAGGCCAATGCCGCCATCATCGCCCTGCTGGCCAGGCGCCTGAAGGTCGCAAAAGCGGCCATTTCGGTCGCCGCCGGGGCAAAAGACCGGCGCAAGCTGGTGGACATTCAGGGCCCATCGGAAACCCTCGCCGCGGCGCTCGACGCCTGGCTCGGGCCCCTTTCAGAGACCTCGGACGACGGAGCGAAATCATGACCCAGCAGAAGATCATCGACGGCAAGGCCTTTGCCGCCAGGCTCCGCGCCAAGATCGCCGTCGACGTCGCCACCTGCAAGAGCAAGCACGGCTTCACGCCGGGCCTCGCCGTGGTGCTGGTGGGCGAGGATCCGGCCTCCAAGGTCTATGTCCGCAACAAGGGCGAGCAGACCAAGGAAGCCGGGATGGCGAGCTTCGAATACAAGCTTCCCGACACGACCAGCCAGGCCGAGCTGCTGGCCCTCATCGACAAGCTCAACAAGGACCCGGCGGTCAACGGCATCCTGGTGCAGCTGCCGCTCCCCAAGCAGATCGACAGCCAGGCCGTGATCAACGCCATCGACCCCGACAAGGACGTCGACGGCTTCCATGTGGTCAATGCCGGGCGCCTGGCGACCGGCGGCCAGGGGCTGGTGCCGTGCACGCCCTATGGCTGCCTGCTGCTCTTGAAGGACCTGCTGGGCGATCTGTCGGGCAAGCATGCCGTGGTGATCGGCCGCTCCAACATCGTGGGGAAACCCATGGCGCAGCTGCTGCTGGGCGAAAGCTGCACCGTCACCATCGCGCATTCCAAGACCAAGGACCTCCCCGCCGAGGTGCGCCGGGCCGACATCGTCGTGGCCGCCGTCGGGCGCCCGGAAATGGTCAAGGGCGACTGGCTGAAGGAGGGGGCGGTCGTGATCGATGTCGGCATCAACCGGATCGAGCGCGACGGCAAGGGCAAGCTGGTGGGCGATGTCGACTTCCAGTCCTGCCTGCCGAAGGTTAGCGCGATCACGCCGGTGCCGGGCGGGGTCGGGCCGATGACCATCGCACTCCTCCTCAACAACACCCTCATCGCGGCCTCCCGCCAGAAGGGCGTCACGCTCTAAAGGCTGCCAAATCCGCCGCTTCCTGCTAGTTTTGGGGGATGATCGTAGTCACCCCCCGAATCAGCCTGGACGAGAGCGAGATCCGCGAGAGTTTCATCCGCGCCTCCGGCCCCGGCGGCCAGAACGTCAACAAGGTCTCCTCGGCCGTCGAGCTGCGCTTCGACGCAAAGCGCTCGCCGAACCTGCCCGATGGCGTGCGCGAGCGGCTGATGAAACTGGCCGGCCGGCGCCTTACCCTCGCTGGCGAGATTGTCATCACGGCGCAGAGCCATCGCAGCCAAGAGATGAACCGGGCCGATGCGCTGGAGAAGCTGCTGGACCTGATCCGCGCCGCCACCATCGTGCCCAAGGCCAGGCGCAAGACCAAACCCACGAAATCCTCCCAGATCAAGCGGGTGGAGGGAAAGACCAAGCGCGGCGCGGTAAAGAAGCTGCGCGCCCGGCGGCCGGACCTCGACTGAACCGCCCGGGCAGATCTTCCGGAATTTCGGGACGGAAGACCGCAATCGATTACTGAATTTTGTGGGTCACTTTGTTGTGCTGTCAGGAGGGCCGCTGGGGAACGGCGGGCATGGCCGCAGCTCTGCCCATCCTCGTCGCCAAGCCGCGGCATGCCGTTTGCTGCGACCAGTTCTTTTTCTCGCTGCTCATTCGCTGACTTGGGCGTTGAACCGGATATCTGGCAAAACCGCGTTTCGTCCGACAATTTCCAGCTTCACATGGGCGCGGTCGATCACCAGGCGGCCGCATTCCTCGAAATTCACCGTGACGCGGTTGCCAACCACGCTCTGAACACGGCCCTGGCCCCAGTCCGGCGCTTCGGGGTTGCGCACAATGTCGCCAGGTGAGAGGTTTTCTGTCATTCTCGCCCCGAAACCAATGCTGCAGCCAAGACTGCCATTCTAAACGGACCCCCACTGATGAACATAGACATTGCCGTGCTCGAACTCACCTGCTCGCGATTTTGCCATGACCTGATCAGCCCGATCGGCGCGGTCAACAATGGCCTTGAATTGCTGGAGGACGAGCAGGACCCGGCCCTTGTGGCCGAGGCGCGGGGGCTCGCGGAACGATCGGCGCGGCGTGCCAGCGTGCTGTTGCAGACGTATCGCTGCGCCTTCGGCAATGCCGGCAACCAGGCTGGTTTCGGTCTCGGCGACGCCCTGAAGCTGGGGCGTGACTTTCTGGAGGGCGGCAGGGTGGCGCTCGCCGGCGTGCCCGCAGTGGTGCCCGACGACCTGCCGGCCGGGTTCCCGAAACTGCTGCTGCTCGGCATCATGGTCATGTCGGAGACGCTGCCGCGCGGCGGAACGCTCTCGGTGGAAGTGAATGGCGCTGGCGTCTCGGCCGGGTTCCGCCTGCTGGTGGAGGGCGCACAGGTGACCATGGGCGAGGAATGCAATGCGATCCTCGCCGCGACTCCGCCGGCCAATCTCGATGCCCGCAATGTCCTCCCATATTTTGCCGGGCTGACGGCCCGCCGGCTGGGGATGGAAGTGCGCCTCGGGCCGGCCGGTGCGGGGCGCCTGGAGATGCTCGCAGTTGCAATAAATCCATAAATTTAAACGGGATGGGCAAAGCCGTAGTGGGCCTGCGGCAATTTGTGCCCGCTTCACGCAATGTTAATTCTTTTCGTCGAGGCTGAGGGCGCAAAACAGCCACCCGGCCGCATGAGCATTGGCCGGCCCGGCATATTGGGATGAGGCAGGCGCCATGGACGACTTGTTAAGCGAGTTTCTGACCGAGACGAACGAGAATCTCGCCGTATTGGATGTCGAGCTTGTAAAGCTGGAGCAGAACCCGAACGACAGCGAATTGCTGTCGAACATTTTCCGCCTGGTTCATACGGTCAAGGGAACCTGCGGCTTCCTTGGCCTGCCACGACTGGAATCGGTCGCCCATGCCGGCGAGAACGTGCTCGGCAAAGTCCGCGACGGCGAACTCGATGTCACCGCTGAAGCGGTCACCCTCATTCTGGCCTGCCTTGACCGGATCCGAACCATCATGGGCGATCTGGAGGCAACCGGCACCGAGCCACAGGGCGACGATTCGGAACTCATCCGCAACCTCAACGCCTTTGCCGATGGCGGTCGGGCCGCTGCGCCTGCCGCCGCCCCGCCCGTCGCCGCGCCGGCTGCCGCGCCGGCGGCAAAGAACTCGACAGCCTCGATCTACGAGCAGGTCGGCGGCATGGGTACGATCGACGCCGTGGTCGAAGTCATGTTCGGCCGCATCATGGGCGATCTGCGGGTCAAGTCGGTGTTCGAGGGCGAGAGCATCGACCACATTCAGGGTTACACGCGGGAATACCTCGCCAAGATCTGTGGTGGCCCCGATTCGACTGCGCCGCATCCGCTGGCCGGCCGCGCCATGTCGGATGCCCAGTTCGACGCCCTCTGCGGCCACATGCAGGCCGCCCTCAATGCCCTTGAGGTGCCGCAGCACATCGCGGCCATGGTCATGGGCATGATCTTTGCCGAACGTGAAGCGGCCACCGGAACGCCGGCTGCTGTGGCGGCGACTGTAGAGGAAGAAGCGGCCCCGGTCGCCGCGGCGCCGAAGCCGGCCAAGGCAGCACCCGCCAAGAAGGAGGCAGTCGACGGCGAAGCCAAGGAATCCGCGGTCGCCAACCAGAGCATCCGCGTCAATGTCGAACTGCTCGAGAACCTGATGACGATGGTCAGCGAACTCGTGCTGACCCGCAACCAGGTCCTGCAGATACTGCGCAAGCACAAGGACAGCGAGTTCGCAGCGCCCCTGCAGCGCCTCAACCATGTCACCTCGGAACTGCAGGAAGGCGTCATGAAGACGCGCATGCAGCCGATCGGCAATGCCTGGGCCAAGCTGCCGCGCATCATCCGCGACCTCAGCCACGAACTGAAGAAGAAGATCGACCTGGTCATGATCGGCCAGGACACGGAACTCGACCGCCAGGTCCTCGAGATGATCAAGGACCCGCTCACCCACATGGTGCGCAACTCGGCCGACCATGCGATCGAACTGCCGGAGGAACGCCGCCGCGCCGGCAAGCCGGAAACCGGCAAGATCACCCTCAACGCCTATCATGAGGGCGGCCATATCATCATCGAAGTTGCCGACGACGGCAAAGGCCTGCCGCTCGACAAGATCAAGGCGAAGATTATCCAGAACGGGCTTGCCACCGAGAGCGAACTCGAAGGCATGTCGGATCAGCAGATCCAGCAATTCATCTTCAAGGCCGGCTTCTCGACCGCCGCCAAGGTAACATCGGTTTCCGGCCGCGGTGTCGGCATGGATGTCGTGCGCACCAATATCGAGAAGATCGGCGGCACCATTGAACTCCGCTCGCAGGAAGGCAAGGGCACCCGCTTCTCGATCAAGATTCCACTTACCCTCGCCATCGTCTCTGCCCTGGTGGTCGAATGCGCCGGCGAGCGCTTCGCCATCCCGCAGATCAGCGTCGTGGAACTGGTTCGTGCCAGCCCGACAGGTGAGTTGAAGGTCGAGCGCATCAATGACACGCCGGTTCTGCGCCTGCGCAACAAGTTGCTGCCATTGGTCAGCTTGCGCGAGAAGCTGAAGCTGGAGCCGGAATCGAGCCGCACCAGCGAGGATACCTTCATCGTCGTGACGCAGGTCGGCACCTATCAGTTCGGTATCATGGTCGACCGCGTGTTCGACACGGAAGAAATCGTGGTGAAGCCGGTGGCGCCGATCCTGCGCCATATCGAGGTGTTCTCGGGCAACACCATCCTGGGCGACGGTTCGGTGATCATGATCCTAGATCCCAACGGCATCGCCGCGGCGTCCGGCCAGATCAGCATGGGCGACGCGGATGCGGCCGAGAAGCAGGTGCTTCGCAGCCGCGCCCACAGCGACGAGGCCGTACCGTTGCTGCTGTTCCGGGCCGGCGAGGGTGCCCCCAAGGCGGTACCGCTGGCCCTGGTCGCGCGTCTCGAGGAGATCGACCGCAAGAGCATCGAACATTCGAACGACCGTCTGGTCGTGCAGTATCGCGGTCAGCTGATGCCGCTGGTGCCACTCGACCAGTACCAGGCCGCGTCGCAGGATCAGAACGGCCAGCAGCCGGTTCTGGTGTTCTCCGACCGGGAGCATTCGATGGGCCTGATGGTCGACGAGATCGTCGATATCGTCGAGGCGCGGCTCAATGTCGATCTGGCGACGGAGACGCCAGGCCGGATCGGCAGCGCGATCATCGCGGGCCAGGCGACCGATATCATCGACACTGGCTATTTCCTCTCCCAGGCCTTCGCCGACTGGTTTGGTTCGCGTCGCGCCGATGCGGTAGGGGACCAGTCGAAGCGGGTCCTGATGGTGGACGACAGCGCCTTCTTCCGCAACCTGCTGACGCCGCAATTGTCGGCCGCAGGCTTCTCGGTGACGGCCGTCGACAGCGGCGACAAGGCGCTTGCCCTGGCCGAGGCGGGTGAGGAATTCGACCTCATCATCTCGGACATTGAAATGCCGGGCATGGATGGCTTCGCCTTCTGCGAGGCGATCAAGAAGAGTGGCCGCTGGCAGAACACCCCGATCATCGCGCTCTCTTCTCATGCCAGCCCGAAGGAACTGGCGCGCGGTCGCACGGTCGGATTTGACGACTATGTCGCCAAGTACGATCGCGAAGGATTGGTCCATACGCTGAACGAAGCATTGTCTGAAGTACGAGGTGCAGCATGAGCGGCGGTAGCAACGGGGCAGGTCACGGCCCGACGACCAGCGCTTCGACCAACTCTAGCGAACAACGCGACTATGTGACCATGACGATCGGCGACCAGCTGTTCGGCATTCCGGTCCTCACCGTCCAGGATGTCCTTGGGCCGCAGAACATCGCCCGGGTGCCGCTGGCGCCGCCGGAGGTTGCCGGTAGCTTGAACTTGCGCGGCCGCATTGTTACGGCGATCGACGTGCGACCGCGGCTCGGCATGCCGAAGCGCGACGGCGACAAGGCGGCAATGTCGGTGGTGGTCGAGCACGAAAACGAGCTCTATAGCCTTCTGGTCGACAGCGTCGGTGAGGTTCTCAGTCTCAATTCGCGCGATTATCAACGCAACCCGCCGACGCTCGATCCGAGATTGCGCGAGTTTTCAGACGGCATATACCGCCTCAATAGCTCATTGCTGGTGGTACTGTCGGTTGCCTCGTTGCTTGATTTCGGTCACCGCCTGGAAGCTGCCTGAGCAATCTTCTGGCTGACGTTGGGAGCAGATGTTGAAAGAAGGGGGCAGGGGCGGCGCTGATTTATCGCGATAGCTCCAATTTCGCGCTAATTCTCGCTACGACGATTGACGGACCCTGCCTTGGCTGACTATTGATGTTGAGAGCCGTGGTGGCGCGTGCTCGGCAAACGGAGCTGACGTATGAAGTCCTGTCTGGTCGTTGACGATTCCAAAGTCGTCCGGATGGTCGCCCGCAAGATCCTGGAGGGATTGAACTTCCAGATCCTCGAAGCCGACAACGGTCAGTCCGCGATGGACCAATGTGCCAAGGAAATGCCGGATGCCATTCTGCTCGATTGGAACATGCCGGTGATGAGCGGGATCGATTTCCTGCGCGCCCTGCGAAAGATGCAGGGAGGGCAGACGCCGATCGTCGTGTTCTGCACCACAGAAAACGATATTCAGCACATTCAGGAAGCGATCTCTGCCGGGGCTAATGAATACATCATGAAGCCGTTCGACAGCGAAATCATTGAATCCAAATTTTCCCAGGTCGGGTTGCTGTGACAGACCGGGCTGCAGCGAGGCCATACCACGACGGGATGATGAGATGACGGCATTGAGGGCGGCTGCGGGAACCCCCGGTACAGGGCCTGGCAGCGCGAGTGCCGCCGGACCGTACCGCGTTATGGTGGTCGACGATTCCGCAGTCATTCGCGGTCTCCTGACCCGTGCCCTGGAGAGCGATCCCGCCATCAAGGTCGTGACCACGGTCGGCAATGGGCAGTTGGCGATCGACGCCTTGGGGCGGCCAGGCAGCGATATCGAAGTCGCGGTACTCGACATCGAAATGCCGGTGATGGACGGTATCACGGCATTGCCGAAGATGCTGCAGGTAAAGCCTGGTCTTGCTGTGATCATGGCCTCCACCTTGACGCTCAAGGGGGCGTCAGTGTCGATGAAGGCGATGTCACTGGGCGCTGCGGACTATGTGCCGAAGCCGACGACGACGGGCGCCATTTCGGCAGCGACCGATTTCAAGGCCGATCTGGTCGAGAAGGTAAAGTCCTGGGGTCAGGCGGGCCGCCGTAAGCGCGGTATTTCCGCGCCATCCCCCAATGCCACCGCCGAACCGGCTGCGGCACCAAAGCGGCTCTACGGGTCGCAACCGATCAAACTGCGGCCCATGCCGCCGGTTTTGAAGCCCGATTGTCTTGTCATCGGTTCGTCGACTGGTGGACCGCAAGCTCTGTTCAAGGTGTTTCAGGCGGTGGGAAAAGTCAGCCATCTGCCGATTTTCGTGACGCAGCACATGCCGGCGACCTTCACCACGATCCTGGCTGAACATCTGGGCCAGGCGTCTGGCATGCCGGCGGCCGAGGCCAAGGACGGCGAACCTGTGGTGCCCGGGCGTATCTACGTGGCCCCCGGCGACTTTCATATGGTGGTCGAGGGCAATGCGACACAGCGTGTCGTGCGCCTCAACAAGAATCCGCCTGAGAATTTCTGCCGTCCCGCCGTCGATCCGATGCTTCGGTCCATTGCAAAGGTTTACGGTGCCAAGACTTTGTTTGTCATGCTTACGGGAATGGGGCAGGATGGCTTGAAGGGGGCTGCGGAACTTACCAATGCTGGG
>JAEUKV010000255.1 GCA_016794165.1 Rhodospirillaceae bacterium | reverse complement strand
GTCGCGGTGAGGTCTGACCAGGGGGAGAGCAGCGCCAGCCTTCCCGGTAGCGCCAGACCATCCTGCGCCAGGGCGATCATGAGAGAGAGCGCAAGCCCCGCGCCGGCGGATTCCCCCATCACGGTGAGCGCGGCGGCGTCGTGGGTTTCCAGCAGCGCCCGGTAGACGGCGCGGGCATCGTCGAGGGCGGCAGGGTAGGGGTGCTCCGGGGCCAGCCGGTAATAGGGGGCATAGACCCGGTACCCGGTTTCATGGGCGATGGTCGCGGTGATGCAGAGGTCTTCCTCCGGCGAGCCCTGCACATAGCCGCCGCCAAAGAGATAGAGCACCGCGTTCCCGCCGCGCGTCTCCCGCGGCGTGACCAGCTGCGACCGCACGCCGCCCAGGCTCACCGTCTCGGCCCGGCCGCCGTTCCGCGCCAGCAGTGCTTCGCCCGCCGGCCCATAGAGCGCCAACCCCTCCTGCCGCCGCTCTGCCAGGACCACGGGGTCCATCGGCCGCGCATCGATCGGCGGCGCCTCGTTGATCATCCGCTGTGCCCGGCGGCTGATGGAAGTGGGAGCGGGGAAACGGCGGGTGGGCATGGGAGTGTCTTTCGGCGTTTACGTCCGCGGCTTCAAATTCTCCGGGTCGTAGAGGGGCTTGTAGCCGACGCCGGCCACCTCGACCGGGTAGGTCTCGCCGAAATACTCCACGATCAGCTTGCGGCCCACCTGGGCATGGGACCAGGGGAGGTAGGCAAGGGCGATGTTCTTGCCGATGGTGGGGCCGTAGGCGATCGAGGTGGTGAAGGAGCGGCGGCCAAGCTCGTCGACCAGGGTCTCGCCGGTCGCCGGGTCCATCACCGGCAGGATGCCGACGGGGTAGCGGGCGACACCCTTCTTGTCGATGTTGTCGGTCATGACCAGGGTGCAGAGCATGGCGGCCTGGTTGGGCAGGGCACGGTGCCGGATATTCGCTGCCTTGCCGCGGAAATCCGCTTCCTTGACCTTGGGGCGCTGCAGATCGCTTTCGATGAGGTTGTATTCGGTGAGAAGGTCCGCGTTCTGCAGGCGCAAGGATTTTTCCATGCGGCGGCTGTTGGCATAGGTCTCGACGCCGAAGGCCATGACGCCGGTTGAGCGGAGCGCGTCCCAGACGGCGAGGCCGTCCTCGTATTTCATGTGCAACTCCCAGCCCTGCTCGCCGACATAGGAGATGCGGAAGGCGGTGACCGGCTTGCCGCCGATCTTGATCTGCTTGATGGCGGCGAAGGGGAAGGCCGCCGGTTCGAGTCCGGCCGGGTCCTCCACCACCTTCTGCAGCGTTGTGCGGGCATTGGGGCCCCAGATGCCGATCGTCACATATTGGGCGGCGACGTCGGTCACCTTGACGTTCATGCCCTTGTCCTCGGCCATGCGGCGGACATAGTGGAAATCGCGCGGGCCGGCATCGGCACCGTCGATGACGCGGATGCGGTCGGCCATGCGGATGACGGTGAGGTCGGCGCGCACCATGCCCTCGTCGTCGAGGAAATGGGTGTAGATGCCCTTGCCGATATTGGCATCGCCGCCGATCTTGGCGGCGCAGATCCATTCCATCAGCTCGACATGGTCCGGACCTTCCACGTCGAACATGTAGAAATGCGAGAGGTTGACGATGCCGCAATCCTCGCTCATGGCGAGGTGCTCGGCATTGGAGACGCGCCAGAAATGGCGGTTGTCCCACTCATTGGCACGCACCGGTACGCGGTCGCCGTATTTTTCGAGGAGATGCTCGTTGGCCTTGTAGCCATGGGCGCGTTCCCAGCCGCCCAGCTCCATGAAGTACCCGCCGAGTTCCACCTCGCGTTCGTAGAACGGCGAGCGCTTGACGTTGCGGCCGGTGTCATAGGGCTCGCGCGGATGGACGGCGGGGTTGTAGATCTTGCGCGCCGCCTCGCCGCAGCGGCCTTCGATGAACTTCTCCTCCAGCATGTGCGGATAGAAGCGGGCGAAGTCGATCTTGTTGTGGTCGATCGGGGTGCGACCGTCGGTCATCCAGTCGGCGATGAGCTTGCCCATGCCCGGGCCGTCCTTCACCCAGATGCCGACCGCGTACCACAGGCCGCGCACCTTCTGGCTTTCGCCGATCGAGGGACCACCATCGGTGGTCACCTGCAAGAGGCCGTTGAAGGAGCGTTTCTCCTCGTAGCCGAGCTCGGCCAGGATCGGGGTGAGCTCGATGGCGCGTTCCAGCGGCTCGATGATCTGGTCCATGTCGAGGTCGCGCTGCGAGGGCGAGAGGCGGGCCTGTTCCTTTTCGAGGAGGTCGCGCGGGTGGACCAGGCGCGGGTTCTTTTCCTCGTAATAGCCCCATTCGATCATGCCGCCTTCCGAGGTCTTGGGGTCCCCGGTATCGCGCATATAGGCGGAGTTGCCCTGGTCGCGCAGCAACGGCCAGCCGATCTCCTTGCCGGTATTGGCAAACTCGTTATAGGGCCCGAAGAAGGTGAGGGGATGATCGACCGGCATGACGGGCAGATCCTCGCCTGCCATCTCGGCGATGAGGCGGCCCCAGAGGCCGGCGCAGACCACGACATAATCCGCCATGATGGTGCCGCGATCGGTGACGACACCCTTGATGCGCCCGTTCTCGATCACCAGGGATTTGGCCGGAGTATTGGTGAAGATCTTGAGCTTGCCGGCGGCTTCGCCCTGGTTGACCAGCTTGCCGGCCACGGTCTGCGAGCGCGGGATGACCAGGCCGGCATCTGGGTCCCACAGGCCGCCCTGCACCTTGCTCTCGTCGATGAGCGGGAACTTCTTCTTGATCTCGGCCGCGTCGACCAGGCGGGCGCGGGTGCCGAAGGCTTTGGCGGAGGCCACCTTGCGCTTGATCTCGTCCATGCGGCCGTCGTCGCCGACGCGGGCGATCTCGAACCCGCCGATGCGCTCGTAATGGCCGAGCCTGGAATAGAAATCGATCGAATAGAGCGACGACCAGCAGGAGAGGAAGTCGTGGCTGGTCATGTAGCAGAAGTCCGAGGCATGGGCGGTCGAGCCGATGTCGGTCGGCACACCCGATTTGTCGATGCCGACGATGTCGTCCCAGCCGCGCTCGATCAGGTGATGGGCGACGGAGGCCCCCACGATGCCGCCCAGCCCGATGATGACGACCTTGGCCTTTGCCGGAAACTCAGCCATTTCCCATGACTCCAAAATGGTAATTTTGCCTGACTATAAGGTGCTGCGGGGCCGATTGCCGCCTGTTTGCGACATTAGCAAAATGCCATGCGACAAGTCCCGGCCCGGGCGCGGCCGGGGGGCGGCGAACATGACGCAGATCGGACAATCCGGCCTATTGCGCCGCAAAATCAAGGTTTTCGGGGATGGCGCGATTGGCGCGATCAGGTGAGGCCCTGTCGCCCTTCCGCTAGAGCAGGCGGGGCCCAAGGGGCGAAATGGGCGACGATTAGCTCATCCAGTCATTAGATTGATTCACCGGAAAGGTCTCCATCATGTCCAGTGCAGAACCGCTCCCCGACGCCGTGGAAGGCCAGCCCGTTACCGGCCGCCGGACCCGCGGCGGCGCCGATGCGCGCCGGGCCCTGCGCCAGAAACCCGTCATCGTCCAAAATCCCTATATCGTCCGCAAGATCCCCCTGGTGACGGTGCTGGACGAGGAAGGGCTCTCGATCATCGAGCGCAATGCCGACACCATCCTGCAGGAAATCGGCATCGAGTTCCGCGACGAGCCGGAGGCTCTCGAACTCTGGAAAAAGGCCGGCGCCGACGTGCAGGGGACCCGGATCAAGTTCCCGCGCGGGCTGCCGCGCTCGATCATCCAGAAATCGGCGCCCAAGGAATACATCCAGTACGCCCGCAACCCGGAGCGCAACGTCCAGATCGGCGGCAACGCCACTGTCTTCGCCCCGGTCTATGGCCCGCCCTTCGTGCGCGACCTCGACCAGGGCCGCCGCTACGCGACCATCGCCGACTTCCAGAACTTCGTGAAGCTGGCCTACATGTCGCCCTCGCTCCACCATTCGGGCGGCACGGTCTGCGAGCCGGTCGATCTGCCGGTGAACAAGCGGCATCTCGACATGGTCTACAGCCACATGAAGCTGTCGGACAAGCCGTTCATGGGCTCGGTCACGGCGCCCGAACGTGCCGAGGACACGGTCGAAATGGCGAAGATCCTGTTCGGCGCCGATTTCGTCGCTAAGAACACGGTCATCACCAGCCTGATCAACGCCAATTCGCCGATGGTCTGGGACGGCACCATGCTGGGGGCGATGAAGGTCTATGCCCGCAATATGCAGGCCTGCATCACCACGCCGTTCATCCTGGCGGGCGCCATGAGCCCGGTCACCGCGGCCGGCACGCTGGCCCAGGTGCTGGCCGAGGTTCTGGCCGGTGCCGGCACCTGTCAGCTCTACAATCCGGGCGCCCCGGTGATCTTCGGCGTGTTCGCCTCGTCGATCTCGATGCAATCGGGTGCCCCGACCTTCGGCACGCCGGAGCCGACGCTGGTCAGCCTCGCCGCGGCACAGCTCGCCCGACGCCTCGGCATTCCGTTCCGCACCGGCGGCTCGCTCTGCGGCTCCAAGATCGCCGACGCCCAGGCCGCCTATGAAAGTGCGCAGACCCTGCTCCCCACCCTCCAGGCCGGTACCAATTTCGTGCTCCATGGCGCGGGCTGGCTGGAAGGCGGTCTCTCGGCCGGCTATGAGAAGTTCATCATGGATGCTGACCAGCTCGGCATGATGCAGACCCTGGCCAGGGGCATCGACCTCACCGAGAACGGCCAGGCGCTGGATGCCATCCGCGAGGTGGGTCCGGGCAGCCACTTCCTTGGCTGCGCCCATACCCAGGCCAATTTCGAGACGGCGTTCTATCGCTCGAACATCGCCGACAACAATTCCTACGAACAATGGGAAGCCGAAGGCGCCCTCGACGCCGCCCAGCGCGCCAACAAGATCTTCAAGCGCATGCTGAACGAATACGAAGCACCGGCCCTCGACCCCGCCATCGACGAGGCACTCAAGGAGTACATCGCCAAGAAGAAGGCGGCGGTTCCGGACAGCAACGTCTGACCTTGCCGCCGTTTGGCCTTTGGAAAGGGCGCCCTCGCGGGCGCCCTTTCTTGCTTTCGCCGTAATGGTGCCATGCTCCTGCCGAAGGGAGCTGCAATATCAGGCCATGCGTAGATGCCTCTGGACGGCCTGCTTCGTGGCCGCGGTCGCAGTACTTGCTGTCCTGTGGCGGCCATTGCCGCATGCCGTGCCGTCACCTTCACCCTCGGACGAGTTCGCAGATTTTATCCTGGTCGACAAATCGGAACGGCGACTTGAACTGCATCGCGATGGCGCGGTGATCCGCCGCTACGAGGTGGCTCTCGGCGGCGATCCTCTGGGTCCGAAGCGCGCCGAGGGCGACCAGCGTACGCCTGAGGGCGACTACGTCATCGATTTTCGCAACCCGCGAAGCCGCTATCATCTCTCGCTGCATATCGACTATCCCAACGCCGCCGACCGAGTCGAAAGCGAGCGCCTGGCGGTGCCGCCCGGCGGCGACATCTTCATCCACGGCCTGCCGAATTACTGGCCGGCAAACACGGCGCCGAAGCTGGATTGGACGCAGGGCTGTATTGCCCTCGACAATGCCGAGATCGAGGAGATCTGGCGCCTTGTGCCCGACGGCACGCCGATCCGGATTGTTCCCTAGACCCCGCGGCCGTGGAAGCGGGCGAGTTTGCTGCCGACCAGGTTCTTGGGGGGGGTGAAGTCCGGGCGATTTGTTCCCGGTCGCGCCGCTGCCCATGCTTGCCAGTCAGAAATACTCCAGCATGGAGCAGTCCGGCAGGGCACTTTCGATCGTCTCGTCAAGCTCGATTTCGAGATGCAGGGTCAGGACATGCGACAGCCCCGCCCCGTCGGAGAGCGGCAAGTCGACCCCAAGCACCTTGATAAAAGACCGGTTGTGTTGATCCAGGTACCCGCAGACCACACCGATGAATGGGTCTCGGTCCATTGCCTCGAAATAGGCGCCCTCGACCGATTTCCAGATCGCTGGCGTGATCGACGCTTGGCCGAGCAGCTTGTTGGAATAGTCGACACCCCACCACGTCGTCAGCTGCGTACCCCAAAGGACAAACCGGATCTCGAAGGGGTCGCGTTCGATCTTCGCGATGGAAACCTTGCCCAACCACGGGCGAAAGTCAGGGAAATCGAAATCGCCGCGGCGGGGCGGCAGCTCCCCGGCCTGCGCTTTCTGACGCCACATGCCAACGAACGCACTGAACGGGCCGAAGATGTGTGGATCGGACGCCAGCGGGAGCTTCGCGTATTTCCAGTTGATCAATGCTCGTGCGTCTAAAGTCATAGTATCTACGCGTTTGCTGCCGGCATCATGCCCGCTTCAATTCGGGCGAGGACGGCAGCGGATGAACTTGCGCAATCCTGCGCGTGAGGATAGCGGCCGGCGGACGGCGGCGAAAGCCGCTTCATCCGGCGCCGCGGATGCCAGCGCCAATGGCGGATCTGCGCCATTCTCACGCCGTCGAATCACTCGGCCACTCCCCGCTCGGCACTTGCCAGTTCGCTGTCCGGATCGGCCGCCATCAGAGGCCTGGCCAAGGCAAGGATCGCAATGACGACCAGGAATGCCAGGGCGATGCGCTGATAGGCGGTGGCGCTGGCCCGGTCGAACATGCGGTCGCCGATGACATTGCCCAGCGCCATGACTGGAATCATGAGAAGGGCGAGCACGATGACCCTGAGGTCGACCAGGCCGCCGACGGCCTGGGTCACGATGCTCCAGGCGGAGAGAAAGCAGAAATAGACCAGCAGACTGGCCCGGCCCACGGCGACACCCTCGGGCGAGGCCAGGAAGAACAGGATGACCGGCGGCCCACCCATGGCGGTGGCACCGTTGAGCAGGCCCGAGAAAAGGCCGATGCCGAGCTGGGCGCCGGTGGGTGGCCGCTGCTTGAAGCGATAGCCGCGCCACAGCAGCAGAACGGCCAGCAACAGCACCAGGCCGATCGCCACGCGCATGACATTGGCCGGCAGCAGCGACAGCGCCATGGCGCCGATGGGTACGCCGAGGACGGCACCGATAAGCAGCCGGCGGATGGCATGCCAGTTCGCCTGGCCCCAGGCCCGGCGCAACTGTTTTGCCCCGGCCACCATCGCGACGATGGGAATCGCCGGCACAATGGCGGCCGGTTCCAGAAACAGGGTGATCACGGGCACGGCGGCAAGGGCGAAGCCGAAGCCGGTAAAGCCGCGCAGGAGCCCCGCCAGGAAGACCGTGCCGAAGATGAGCAGGGCGGCGATCCAACTCATCGCCGGCAACGCCCCAAGGAGAGCCGCCTGCATCCGCGCTCAGCTCTGCCCGCTGTCCGGCGGCTCGACCATATGCCGCTTCATCAGCGGCACCTGGGCAATCGAGAACAGCATGGTGAGGCCGATGATGCCGAACACCTTGAAGTCGACCCAGAGATCCGTGGAGACGGTGCGCCAGACAATCTCGTTGAGGATCGCCATGGCAGTGAAAAACAGGGCAAAGCGCCAGGTCAGTTGCCGCCACCCGTCGTCGCTCATCTTCAACGCCTCACCGAGAACGTATTTGAGGGTGGGACGGCGCAGGATCAGACCGCCGAAGAGAATGAGGGCGAAGAGTGCCTGGACGATGGTCGGCTTCAGCTTGACGAAACGTTCGTCATCAAGCCACAGGGTGAGGCCGCCGAAGATCGTAACGACGATCGCGGTGACCAGCGGCATCAAGGCCACATGCCGCGTAATGGCATAGTTGAGCGCCAGCAACAGGATGGTGGCACCCACCAGGATGGCTGTCGCTGCCATCAAACCTGCCATTTTGAAGGCAATGAAAAAGAGGATGATGGGGCCGAAATCGACCACGGGTTTCAGCCATTTCGGGGCCGGCTTTGGAGGCATGTCGACCTGATCCTGTTGTTCTGGTGCGGTGCGGCATGCTATGCGAGAGCGACGTTTCTGCCTAGCCCCAGGGGTTTCAAGCCTGCCATGAGCGAAAAGACACATGCCCGGGTTTTCCAGCGCAACCGTGAATGGGCGGAACGCCAGGTGGCGGCCGATCCCGACTATTTCAACCGGCTGGCGGAGCAGCAGGCGCCGAAGTACTTCTGGATCGGCTGTTCCGACGCGCGGGTTCCCGCGAACCAGATTCTCGACCTGCCGCCGGGCGAGATTTTCGTCCACCGCAACATCGCAAACCTCGTCTACCACATCGACACCAATTGCCTCTCGGTGCTGGAATTCGCGGTCAATGTCCTGAAGGTCGAGCACATCATCGTCTGCGGCCATTATGGCTGCGGCGGCGTGCGCGCCGCCATGGGCAATACGGAGCTTGGCCTGATCGACAACTGGCTGCGGCAGATCAAGGACATCTACGCCGCTAACCAGGAACTGCTGGAAGCGGAATCCAACATGGAGCGCCGCGTCAACATGCTGTGCGAGATGAATGTCCGCCAGCAGGTGCGCAACATCTGCCACACGACCATCGTGCAGCACGCCTGGAAATCCGGCCAGTCCCTGAGCGTTCACGGCTGGGCCTATTCGGTTCGCGATGGGCGGTTGCGGGATCTCGATTTCTGGGCCGATGGCGCCCATGACGTCGATCCGATCTACCAGCTCCTCACCTTCGACGAGACGCCGAGCTTTTAAGAGCGCCCCAAATCGATGGCGCTTGAAGCGGGCCATGACAAGTGTGATATGGAGATGACTTTTCAGCCCGCCTTCTTCTTCGCCTCGCGCTGCGCGATGTAGATCGCAGCAGCGATGATGATGCAGGCGCCGATGATGACCTGCAGGGTCGGGATCTCGTCCCAGAAGAGATAGCCGAATAGCCCCGCCCAGATGAGGCCGGTATATTCCAGCGGTGCCAGCATCGAGGCCTCGCCCTGGCGGAAGGCGCGAATCATGCAGGTCTGGGCGATGGTGCTGCAGGAGCCCTGCGCCAGAACGATGATCCAGCCGGTGGTATCCGGCCAGCGCCATTCCGCGATCGCGGGAAACATGGCAAGGAGACCGCTGAACAGGGTGGAATAGAAGATGATGTTATGGCTTACCTCGCGCCCGCTCAGGGGGCGCAGCCACAATTGCAGCAGAGCATAGGTAGCCGCGGCGCAGAGCGCCAGGAACGCGCCGTAGCCGATCCCCTCGGCACTCGGCTGCACCGCGATGATGACGCCGATGAAGCCGATCGAGACCGCACTCCAGCGCCGCCACCCGACCTTTTCCCCCAGCAACGGGCCGGAAAGCGCCGTCATGAAGAGCGGTGCCGCGAAAGCGATCGCGACCGCATCGGCAAGGTCGATGTAGCGCAGGCATTCGAAGAAGGTCCAGGTGGTGGCAATCACCAGAACCGAGCGCATCAGATGCGTCTTCACGAAGCGCGATTGCAGCGGCCGGATGCTGCGGTGGCTCCGCGTCACCAGGAGGAGAATGGCGGTTGTGGTGACGACACGGGAGAGGAAGATGATCTGCCAGGTGCCGTAATCCTCGGTCAGGCGCTTGGTCAGCGCATCAAGGACGCAGAATCCGAAGACACCGAGAGTCATGTAGAGCATGGCCCTGATGGCAGTGCGGGATTCCGTGGTGGGCATGGAGGGACCTGACAGTTTGACAATCGCCGGCCAGGGTAGCCAGCATACTTGTACGACTGGATATCATGTCACCGGGCAAAGCACCATGTGCGGTAACGACTTGGATTCCCCGCCCCTGAAGCGGGCTAGAGTCTCGGAAATGCAAAAAGGGCCGCTATGATGAGCGGCCCTTTCCAATTCAATCCGGCTATTGCTACTCCGCCTTGATCGCCATCTTGAAATCGCGGCCGATGAGGCCGAACCATTGCCACAGGTAATCGGCAAAGCTCTTGAGGACGTAGATGTCGTAACTGGGCGTGCCGTCGCGCTGGTCGATCAGGACGTTGGCCTTGGTCAGGCCGGTCTGGGCGCATTGGCCGGGCCCGAAGGCGCGGGGATGGAGATCGAGGCTGCAGCCGCGCGCCAGCACGGCCCGCGCATCCGGGCCGGAGAGCGTGATCACGGCGCGGCTTTCCGAAACGTCGACCACGGCCGCGTGCTGGCCGATGAAGGCATCGCGCAGATCCGCCACCAGCTTCTCTTCCGACCCGGCGGGACCCACCACCCAATACTCCGTCGGCCCCAGCCAGAGCAGGCGGAAGTCGCCGGCCTGGGCCGTGGTGTTCGGCTTCACCGGGAGATCGGCGCCGGTGATGCTCCTGACCGCACCCACGAAGGCGACGTCGTTGCCGTCGCCGCGGATGTTGACGATGGCGCGATGCGCACTTTCGCCGATGACGACACGCGCCGAAGCGAGGTCGCCCTGGGCGGCGGCGGCCTTGAGGCCGAAATGCTGCAGCGCGCTGCGGCGGTTATAGGCTTCAGCCATTGCTCGGCGCTCCATCGGACAGGAAGTCGGTCTTGGTAATCTTCGCGGCGATGACCTTGCCGTCATAGGGCAGGTACACGGTCTGGCCCATACGGTTGCGGCCGTTCTTGATCACCGCCATGGCGATCGAACGATTGGCATTCGGACTCCAGTAGCTCGAGGTGACATGGCCGATCATGGTCATCGGCGGCTTGTCCTTGACATGCTCGACCACCTGGGCCCCTTCCGCCAGCACATCCAGCGGATTCTCGGTGAGGAGCCCGACCAGATGCTTGCGGTCGGGCCGCGCGGTGTCGGAGCGGAGATGCGAACGCCGCCCGATGAAATCGGGCTTGTTCTTCCCGATGATCCACTCGAAGCCGAGATCCTGCGGCGTTATCGTCCCGTCGGTTTCCTGGCCGACGATGACGAAGCCCTTCTCGGCGCGGAGCACATGCAGCGCCTCGGTACCGTAGGGCGTGATGTTGAACTCCTC
>JAEUKV010000236.1 GCA_016794165.1 Rhodospirillaceae bacterium | reverse complement strand
TTGCGTCCGATTCGCGCGCTGTTGCGACTGCGACCGCTCTTAACGACAAAGCTGTTGCAGGGTGATGACGCCGAGCCGGGTACGCCGAATCTGCCAGTGATTTCATGGGGGCGTCATGGATGAGACGCGGATCTGTCATGATCGCCCGCTGGCGCCCTCTCCCCAACACCGGAGAAGGTCAGATTGGCCGGGCCGGCAGGCAGCGTGGCGTCGGGTCCGGACAGCCCGTGGCCGTCAGGAGACAGCGCGCTGGGAGACGTCCATCCGGTCGAGCAGTTCCTGCGCGGCCATGAGGTCCGTGGTGGCGAAGCCCTCAGTGAACCAGCCGTGAATCTCCGACAGCAGGTCCCGGGCGGCGGCCTTCTTGCCCTGGCGCAGCCACAGCCGGGCAAGATCGGTGGCTGCGCGCAGCTCCCAGCACCGCGCGTTCTGCCCACGTGCGATCTCGATCGCCTGCTGAAAGCAGGATTCCGCTCCCGCGTCGTCGGGGTCGTCGCCACAGAGCATCAGGTCGCCCTTGACCCGATACAGTTCAGCCTCGGCGAATCGATCCTTGGTCCGCTCGACCCGCTCAAGCGCCTCTTCGACCGCGATCAGACCCTCCGTGGCCTGGCCGTTGCGGCCATAGGCCGTCGCCAGAAAGGTGGTCCAATAGGGGACCTGCAGCAGCGAACCGATCGCGTGATTGTGGTCTATACCCTTGCGAAGCTCCGCAATGGCGGCGTCGGTGTCGCCTTGCTGGAGAAGCGCCGCACCCCGCAGGACCGTCAACCAGGCGACGTATTGCGGAAACCCCTTTTCTTCGGCCAGTTCCAATCCGGCGGAAACATGTACCAGCGTTGCTTCGACATCGCCCCGCGCCTGCTCGACCATCGCTCCATTCCACCGCACCAGCGCCTCGCTGATCGGATGACCAAGCTTGCGTGCAAGGACCAGGCCCTGCGCGCAGAGTTCCCTTGCCTGATCCGGATACCCCAGCGGGAAGGCGGCCAGGCTCCCCATGCCAAGGGCACCCACGCCAAAATCAGAACCGCCGCGGCGAAAGGCGAAACTGCCGTGGGTCGCGAGATCGTAGGACGTATAGACCCGCCGCAGGGTCGACCGGGCCGCATCCAACTCGCCCAGCATGATCAGGGCCAGGCCCAGCGCCCGGTCCGCCGCGAGATCGAAGCCGGGCTCCGGATGGAGCCTGGCCAATTCCACGGCCTGCTCGGCCAGGTCCCTAGACGACAGCAGGTCCGAGCGCACCAGGTGAATGAGCGAGAGCCCCAGCAGCACCGAGAACTGTTTCGACCAATCGCCCAGTGCCACGCAGAGTTCCAGCGCTCGGCGATAGGCTGGTTCGACTTCCGACGCCGCATAACCCTTGGTCGCGATCAGCGCCGGGCCCATGGTCATCAGCAAGTCAAGTTCGAGCGCGTCCCGCCCGCGACCGGCCGGTATCGCGGCGATGATCTCGAGACCCTTGCTGAGATGCGCAATCGCCTCGGCATTCGCCGACATGCGCAAATCCCGCTCGCCCGCCGCCAGGAAGTATTTGACCGCGCGCTCGGTCAGGTTCGACTCCCGGTAGTGATGCCCGAGAATCTCCGGATGCTCGCCGACGGTGTCGGGGAAGCGCGCTTCCAGGAGTTCCGCCACCTGGAGATGCGCCTGCTGCCGGTTGCGCTTCAGCAAAGAGCCGTAGGCCGCGTCCTGGACCAGGGCATGCTTGAAGATGTAGCGCGCCCGGGGTGGCCGGCCGCGCTGATACAGCAGTTCGGCATCGACCAATTGTCCCAGGCCCTGCTGCAGGACGACATCGCCGATGGTGGAGAGGCCCGAGATCATTTCATAGGCGAACTCGCGCCCCAGCACCGCGGCGAGCTGGGCCAGTTCCCGGACCTGCGGCAACCGGTCGAGACGCGCCATCAGCGATTCCTGCAGGGTGTCCGGGATGGCCAGCGAGGAGAGCGGCCCGGTGAGCTCAAAACGATCGCCGGCATCGCGCAGGATCTCCGACGCCAGGATGGTCTTGGTCAGCTCCTCGACATAGAGCGGCACCCCGTCGGTCTTGATGACGATGTGATCGACCACTTCGACGGGCAGCGGTTTTGCGCCGGCGATGCGCGCAACCAGCGCTTCGACATGCGGGCGCTCGAGACGGTTGAGCGTGATCGGCGTGATATGCGAGCGCGCCGGCCAAGCCGGAGTGAATTCCGGCCGCGCTGTCAGCACCATCAATAGTGATGCGGTGGGCACCTGTTCGATCAGGAGCTCCAGCAACTCCAGGGTCGAAGGATCGGCCCAATGGAGATCCTCCCAAATCGCCAGCAGCGGCTCACGTTCCGCGGTCTCCAGGATGATGGCGATGAGCGCGTCCTGGGTCTGGCGTTTCTGTTGTTGTGGCGACAGTGCCAGCGGCGGATAGCGATCCGCCGGCAGCGGCAGCGACATCAGCGCGGCCATTAGCGGAATCGTCTCTTCGCTGGGCTGGTCGTAGCGCGCCAGCACGGCCTCAAGCTTGGCAAGGCGCGCCACCGCACCGTCTTCCGGCTGCCAGCCGGCCAATCGCTTCATGTGTTCGATGACCGGATAAAGGGCACTTCCGGTATGATAGACCGAGCAGCGCAGGGTCATTCGCATCAGGCCCGCAGCATGTAGCTCCGCCTTGAGACCGTCGACCAGCACGCTCTTGCCGATCCCGGCTTCGCCGCTGATGACCACCACTTGGCCGCGACCCTCTTCCCGGGTACTTTGCCAGGCCCGGCGCAGCAGTCCGGTTTCCTCGTCGCGCCCGACCAAACTCGGCACCTGGGCGGCGCCATCGGTCTCGTCAACGTAACGCTCGTCGGTGACATCGGCACGGAGACCGGTAACGCTCCAGCACTTCACCAGGCCGGTGATGCCCTTCAACGCGTGGGAACCGAGGTCCTGATAGACGAATCCATCGCCGCTGAGGTCCCGGGTCAACGCACCGATGACGACACCGTTACGCCCCGCCAATCCCTGCAGCCGGGCGGCCACATTCGGTGCCTCGCCGATCACGGCGCGTTCCTGGGCCATGCCTTCGCCGATCACCGTGCCGACCATGACCATGCCGGTGGCGATGCCGATCCGGACCGCAATCTCGATGCCTTTCTCGCGGCCCAGGGTCCGATTCAACTGGGCCATCGCCTCGACGATTCCGAGCGCGCTGCGGACGGCGCGCTCGGCGTTGCGCTCGAGCGATTTCGGATAGCCGAAATAGATCAGGATGCCGTCGCCCATGTATTTGGCAACATAACCTTCATAGTCCTGGATGATCCTTGTGGCGGTTTCCTGATAGGCTTGAATGACGTCCTGCAGGTCCTCGGGATCGAGCCGGGTCGACAAGGCCGTCGAATCCGCGAGATCGCAAAACATCACCGTCAGGGGTCTCCGCTCCGCGTCGCTCGACGGCGCCAAAGCAGGGGATTGGGCGGGCGCAATGCGCCGCGCTGCCAGCACGGCGTCACGCAGCGGCATCAGCGGTGCCGAAGTCGCCGCGGCTGTGACGGCCGAGATGGAGACAACGTCCTCTGTCGTGCCGGCCCAGACCAGAAACTCGCCGCCCCGGTCGATGGCGCAACGCTTGATCTGGATCAGTTCGAAACGGACGTCCTCCAGCGCGGCGTGGTCCAGGTCGAACTCCCTGGCGATGCGGCGATAGGTGACGAAACGCTCGCACAGGAGAAGCCATGTCACCTGCGCCAATACATTGTTGAACGTCACGACGCCGTCCCCCTGTCCGTGGTCCCGTCGCCGCGATGCGGGATTCTCTGATGACTGCCAGCCGTATCGGCAAAGCGCCGAGCCACTCGGCGTCGGAGGCACCATGGGCCGAATTGGGTGAGAAGGAAAGGCTTCCCGGACCAACCGCCCTATCTTCGATCGCGGACGGCCGCAAAGCTGTCACTCAAGGTGACGGGCAAGATCGCGGGAGCCGCAATCAACGGCATTCGCCCGTTTCTGAACGCGCGCGAGTTGGTTCCATGGGGGCGTCATGGAAACGCGGGCAATCACGCGAGCGTTGCGCGCAGTCGGGGCGTGGCGAAGTCGAGAAAGACCCGCATCTTCAGGGGCAGGGCGCCTTGGGCGACATGGACGAAGTGGATCGGCCAGGCGGGTGGCTCGAAGTTTTCGAGGACCGGGACGAGCACCCCTGCGGCCACAGCCCTGGCAGCCTGGTAGGAGAGCACGCGGGTGATGCCGATGCCGGCAATGGCGGCATCGATCGCCGCCTCCGCCGTGGTGACACTCAGCCGCGTGCGGACCGGGGC
>JAEUKV010000213.1 GCA_016794165.1 Rhodospirillaceae bacterium | reverse complement strand
CGCTGGGTCGAGGCGAAGGAAAGCGACGACGCGGCTGCCGCGAGATGGTCGCGCTCCGCCGATTCCCTCTAGCCGGACCTAGTTGGCCCCGCGCGATTCTTCGGTCAGCAGTTTCATCAGGATATTGCGCCAGCTGGGCAGCGGCGGCGAATAGCGCACCTCGAGGCCGGCCCCGTCGTTCCTGGTGACGACGCCAAAGGTGGGCAGGCTGCGCTCCCAATCCTTGAGATTAATCACGAAAGAGAACTCCAGGCGCTGGCCGACAGTCAGCCAGTCCGGCATGTCGCCAATGAGGACTTCCTGGATGTTCATGTTGACGATGGGATGCGGCTTGCGGTCGACCAGCACATGCATGTTGGTCAGGGTAAAGCGTGGAACAGTCTGGGTTTTCTGGGCCTGCATTTGTGACCTCTTCCGGGTCGCAACCGACCCTCGATGCCGTCACCTTGCCCGAAGATGGTTAGGAATTGGTTTATGCAGATCGGACCGAAACGCGGTGACGGGCCGGCAGCGGGACCACAGAGACCGTTGATCCCTTGCCCGGTCTGCCCGGTGCCCTATTGATCCGGTACCTTATTGGTTGGCCGAGCGTTTCAGGGATTTGATCTTGCCGCGGGACTGGCCCGACATTTCGGCGATCTTGCGATCCTGGGCTTCGATGATCGCCTTGGCCGGCGCGTCGCCGTCAAGGCCGCCGAGTTCGGCGCCGGGCACCTTGCGGTTCGAGGTCAGGCGCCCGTCCTCATAGATCACGTCGAACAGGACGAAGCTGGTGTCGATGGCGGGTTTCTTGCGGGCCATTTTATCTCTCCGGTCGGCGGGCTGTTGCGCGCGAGCGATGGCACGTCAAGAGCAGGATGAAAGTCGCGCCAGTGGCTGTCTGGCAAGGACTTGGGGGCAAAAGCAATGGGGCACCAGTTTCCTGGTGCCCCATCGACATCTGCGCCGGCCGAAGCCAGCGCGAATGCGGACTTAGACGGCCTTCAGATTTTCGGCCGAGGTCTTGCCGCGCTTCGGGTCGCGCTGCTCTTCGTACGAGACCTTCTGGCCATCGTTGAGGGTGCCAAGACCGGCGCGCTCGACGGCCGAGATGTGCACGAACACGTCCGGGCCACCGGCTTCCGGCTGAATGAAACCGTAACCCTTGGTGCTATTGAACCATTTGACAGTGCCGACGGGCATTTCTGTCCTCCGTTAACTTAGTTGGGTGGCGCCGCTCCCATGAGCAACGCATCAGACTGGGTCTCGGTGTGACACGATCTGGGCACCCGGAGGGCGTAGCAGGTCGGCAGCGCGAAGCAGAATGACCGCGGTAAGATAGAAAATCCCGAGAAAGACGCAAGAAGAAACACCGACGCGACTCGCACGCGATTCATCAATTCATTGATATTAAACAATTTATTTCGTGATCGCCTGTGGGCCCGCAGGGCCTGGATGCGGCATTTGGCCACCCCGGCACCCGCAATCCGTCAGAAAGCGATGACAGGTCTGGTCTGGTTACCCGCCTCTGGGGTCGTTTCCGGCAGCTCATCCTTCTGCTCGCAGATCGAATTCCGCCTCGGCGAGGATACGCCCGTTGACGCGGATGTCGAGCTTGTGCGCGCCGGGATAGTAACGCCGCGTGGTCACCGGCTTCAGGCTGTGGCGGCGGGTAAGCGACACAGATTCGCCGGGCGCGAGGTCGAGTTGTTTCCACTTGAACACCTTGGGCCTGAGTTCGCCTCGAGCGCCCAGATGATGGACCGCATAGTCGACGATGGCGAGCGCCCGCCCCTGGCCGCTGTTGCGCAGGGTGAGGTCGATGACAAGAGCCTCGCCGATGGCAAGATCGGACTCCGCCAGCGCAAGCGCGCTCACCTTGAATTTCGCATCGCGGTCGGCCCCCATCATCGCCAGCGCCCCCGCATGGCCCTGCTTCACCAGATGGCGCAGCGCGTGGCGGATGAGCGGTGTGCGCTCCGCCCGATTGCGCCACGACGTCAGAACCTCCACCGCGAGATCGGGGTGATCCTTGGCGACGTCGTTGAGGGAATTCGCGACCGAGCGGCGCACGGCCTCGATGGGATCGTCGCGCAGGGCTTCGAGAATCGGCAGCAGCGGCCGTGGGTCCTTGACCAGGCCCTGCAGGCGCTGGCCCCAGGGCAGGCGCGGGCGTGAGCCTTCCGAGGCGAGGCGCCGCACGCGCCAGTCCCTGTCATCGGCCCATCGCCGCATGACGCCGAGTACGCGGGCCTGATCGCGCTGGATGAAGGGGCGGACATCGAACTCCGCCGAGAAATGCCGCGTGGCGTGGGCAAAGTAGCCGAGCGCATGATCGGCGTGATCGAGCCCGGCCAGCGCCACGAAGCGGTGGCAGGGAAGGATTCGGAAGGAACCGAAATCGGTGCCGTCGCCCGGTGGCGGCGGGTCGCCCAGGGCCCTGGTGACGATCTTCACCGACTTCCTGAAATCCGCCGGCAGGGTGGCGCGCATCTCGGCGGCGATGCGCTCGACGCGGGCGATGAGTTCCAGCGCCGGCAGATCGGCCATGATCGCCCGGGTGAATTTCGCCCGCGGGAAATCCGGCGCCGCGGCGGCGAGGCGACCGGCCAGCCAATCGACCGCCGCCTTGTTGAACATCTCCTTCAGGGGTTCGGCCATGAATTCCCCGACGGCTGAGCATAGGTTGCCACTGTTTCCAGATGCAGCACGCCAACACCGGCCGGGTTCGCGCCCGCGGCCGGCTGATCGAAATCCATCAGCGCGAAATAACGCGCACACGGATCACTCTTTCCCGCCTGCTGCATGGCGGTCTCAGCCGCGGCGCGCGATTCCCACCAAACCAGATCGACGAAATCGGTCACATCCCGGCGCAGCAATTCGCGCCGGATGAACCCCGGCTGCCGGGCGAGAAAACCCGCCTGGAGTTCCTGCGATGCGTTCAGCAACGC
The DNA here is from genome assembly GCA_016794165.1 of Rhodospirillaceae bacterium. GTDB lineage: Bacteria > Pseudomonadota > Alphaproteobacteria > Dongiales > Dongiaceae > Dongia. The sequence goes on along the minus strand of JAEUKV010000213.1, from coordinate 9,635 downwards.
GCTTTCTCCCACACCGGGACGCAGTCGAAAGGGGGCCCATTCGACGGTCATATCCGTTGTCCTGCCCTTCGCCGTATCGGTCATCGCTTCCTCCGCAGTTGCTTGATAGGGGAAGGATAGGGAATAATATGTCATTTTATGGCGTAATAAACCAATGCCGAGAAAAACCGACCTGCAGCGACTGGACCGGCTTGAGATGCTGACGGCTCTCCTCGCTGCCGGCAGCATCACGACGGTCGCCGATCTGGCGATGGAACTCGGTGTCAGTCCGCGAACCGTGTCGCGCGACATCGAATTGCTGCGGACGCGCGATCTGCCGATCGATGCCGATCGTGGCCGCGGCGGTGGTCTGCGCCTCCATCGCAACTGGTCGGTCGGCAACGTGCACCTGCAATACCGCGAGGCGATCGACGTGCTTCTCGGTCTTGCCATCGCGGAGAAACTCGGCACCACTCTCTTTCTCGGCCATACGCGGACCGTGCGGCACAAGCTGGCGGCCTCGTTCTCGGCCGCGCAGCGCGACAAGATCCGGCTGCTGCGCAAGCGCGTCCTGGTCGGCGCCAGGGCGTCCGACATGGTCATGTCGAACTATCGCCCCGAGATCCGCTGCGATCCCGGCCTGGTGCTGGAAGCCTTCTTCGAAATGAAACGGCTGGAAATCTGGTATGCCGGCGCGAGCGGCGCTCGAACCCAGCGCCTGGTCGAGCCGCAATACCTCTTTCTCAACTGGCCGGTCTGGTATCTGCTGGCCTGGGATCACCTGCGCGCGGACGTCCGCTTCTTCCGCCTCGACCGCATCCACAGGGTCAGGTCCGACAATACGGGGTTCCGCCTGCGCGAGGAGAAACTCTTCCGCGCGGCAATCGAGGGCGTGGCGGAGACGATCTGATCCAGACGTCAGCGATGCCTGAAAGCGGGCTTCCGCTTCTCGACGAAAGCCGCCATGCCTTCCTTTTGGTCCTCGGTGGCGAAGGCGGCGTGGAACATCCGGCGTTCGAACTTGACACCCTCGGCGAGGCTGGATTCGAAAGCGCGGTTGACCGATTCCTTGGCCATGAGCACGATCGGGAGCGAATAACCGGCGATCTTCGCCGCGACCGCCAGCGCCTCTTCCATCAGTTTCTCCGGCGCCACGACGCGGGCAACCAGCCCCGCGCGCTCGGCCTCGGCCGCGTCCATCATGCGGCCGGTAAGGACCAGATCCATGGCCTTCGCCTTGCCCACCGCGCGGGTGAGGCGCTGGGTGCCGCCGGCTCCCGGGATGATGCCGAGGGTGATTTCCGGCTGGCCGAACTTCGCGTTCTCGGCGGCGATGATGATGTCGCACATCATCGCCATCTCGCAGCCGCCGCCCAGCGCGAAGCCCGCCACCGCTGCCACCACGGGCTTGCGGCAAAGGGCCACCCGTTCCCAGCCCTTTGTGATGAAGTCGCGCACCAGCACGTCGACGAAACCGCGGTCCTTCATTTCCTTGATGTCGGCGCCGGCGGCGAAGGCCTTCTCCGAGCCGGTCAGCACGATGGCGCCGATGCCGTCATCCGCTTCCAGCTCGTCGAGGGCCCGGCCCAGTTCGGCCACCAGTTCGTCGCACAGCGCGTTCAAGGCCTGCGGGCGGTTGAAGCGGATGATCCCGACGCGCGCCTCGCGCGAGAGCTCGATGGTGGCAAAGGCCATGATGCTGCTTGGCTCCCGATCAATTGTCCGAGGAGAGGGTGAAGGTCGCCGTCACCGGACCCGCGTCCGGTCCCAGCACGTCGATCTTGAGGGTCTGGTTCTCACGCCGCCAATTGCCTTCGTCGGTTTCGGTCCAGCCCAATTGCGGCAGGGTGGCCTCATAGAAATCATGGACCGAATCGGCGGTGCCGGGCCCCTTGGCATAGGCGGTGACGATGCGCCCGATAAGGGTATCGAACACGGTCGAATCCTCCTTGGCCTCGACCAGGCCCTCGGGCAGCGGCAGATCGCTGATACCGGAGAGATAGTCGGTGGCATGGGCCGGGCCCGACAGGGCGATGGCAAACCAGGCAGCGAGCAAGAATCGGCGCATTTCCGCCTCCAGGAAAGGGGCCTTTTTCTACCCCGTCCGCCGGCCGCTCACAAGCCGCCCGGCGCCGGGTGTCATCGACGCGCGGGCAGGATCCGGATAGCGCGACGTTTCGATCGGGAGCTAAGCATCGACGGCGGCATTGGTGCTTTCTTTCCGCCATGACGGCGTCGCAGCCGATGACGTCCAAAATTGGAGAACTGGAATGCTGAGACACGAGGCGCAGCCGGCAGCGCAGGGGATTTGCGCCGGCATCCTTGCCAAGGCATCGACATGGTTGCTGAGGATGGACGAGACCTGGCGCCAGCGGCGCCAGCTGGACGTGCTCAGTGACTGGCAGTTGCGCGACATCGGCCTCAGCCGCGCTGATGTCGAGGCCGAGGCGGCGCAGCCCTTCTGGCGCGTCTAGGGGTGTACCGCCCGATATTTGATTTCCGATCCGGGATGGTGCGAACCGGGCAATGGGGGCTTGCCACCGCCTGGCGGCGCACCCTACTGATGGGCGGCAATCTGTCGGAGGGCGCCGATGCCGTATGTGATGGTGGTGATGGCCGGGCTCGGGGTGGCTTTCATCCTGGTTTTGGTGGTGCTTTGAGCGAGGCTCGACGGCGGGCCTCGGCCGGGCTGACCCAGGAATCTCCAGAAACCAGAATTTATTTATAAATATCAATGAGTTATTATTTGCCGCGCAGTGCACACGCCGGCCTTTACGACGTCCTGACCCGCTGATACATTCCGCGCGCCTTTCGACCCCCCGCCGGCTTCGGTCCAGCGGTTCAGGGGAGGGGGTCTTTTGTCTTGGTTCCAGCGGCCCTGTGGCCCGGGACGGGACAAGCGCAGAGGTCAGATGGGATGTGGCGCCCGGGCCCGCAAGGGACCGGTGGGGCCAGGTGACGAAGGCGAGAGACGGGCGCAAGATGAAAATCCTTACCGGCAACAGCAACCGGCCCCTGGCGGAAGCAATTTCGGCCTATCTCAACCTGCCGCTGGTCAATGCCAGCGTGCGGCGCTTTTCCGACATGGAAGTGTTCGTCGAGATCAACGAGAACATCCGCGGCGAGGATGTCTTCGTCATCCAGCCGACCTCCTTCCCGACCAATGACAATCTGATGGAATTGCTGGTCTCGATCGATGCGTTGAAGCGCAGTTCCGCGCGCCGCATTACCGCCGTCATCCCCTATTACGGCTATGCCCGCCAGGACCGGAAGTCCGGCCCCCGCACCCCGATCTCGGCCAAGCTGGTCGCCAACCTCATCACCACGGCCGGCGTCGACCGCATCCTCACGGTCGATCTTCATGCCGGGCAGATCCAGGGCTTCTTCGATATTCCGACCGACAACCTCTTCGCCGCCCCGGTCCTGACCAAGGACATCAAGGAGCGTTTCGGCACCGGTGACAATCTGTGCATCGTCAGCCCGGATGTGGGCGGCGTGGTGCGCGCCCGCGCCTTTGCCAAGCGGCTGGACGCGGAACTGGCCATCGTCGACAAGCGGCGCGAACGGGCCGGCGTCTCCGAGGTGATGAACATCATCGGCGACGTCGAGGGCAAGCGCTGCATCCTGGTCGACGATATCGTCGATTCCGCCGGCACCCTGTGCAACGCCGCCGTGGCGCTGAAGGAACAGGGGGCTCTCTCGGTCGCCGCCTATGTCACCCATGGCGTGCTCTCGGGTGGTGCTGTGGCACGCGTCTCCGCCTCGCCGCTCGAAAGTCTCGTCATCACCGATTCCATTCAGGCCACCGAAGCCGTGCGCGTGTCGCAGACGGTGCGCCAGCTGACCATCGCGCCGCTTCTCGCCGAAGCCATGGCGCGGATCAGCGAAGAAAAATCGGTTTCGTCCCTGTTCGATTGATCGATTCGGAACGAAACCCTTAAATCCGATCTGGCACCCCTGGAGGCCGGTCGGTCGATATTCGGATGGTCCGCATATCGGTAACTGCGATTTTATAGGAGACAGCAATGTCCGCAGTTCAGTCCGTCAGCGCGGAAGCTCGCGACCGCGCCGGGAAGGGGGCCGCCCGTGCCACGCGTCGTGCCGGTCGAGTGCCCGCCGTTATCTATGGTGACAAGAAAGAACCGACCCTGATCTCGCTCGACCCCAAGGAGATCGACAAGCACATCCACAAGAAGGGCTTCTTTGCGACCCTGATCGATGTCGAGGTTGGCGGTCAGAAGCACCGCGTCCTGCCGCGCGACGTGCAGTTCGACGTGGTGACCGACCGCACGCTCCATGTCGATTTCCAGCGCGTCAGCAAGGATACCAAGATCCACGTCAACGTGCCGGTCGTGGTGCGCAACGAAGCCGCCGCACCCGGCATCAAGAAGGGTGGCGTGCTCAACCTCGTACGCCACGAGATCGAGTTCATCTGCGCGCCGGACAAGATTCCGCAAATGATCGAGATCGACCTCACCGGCCTCGACATCGGCGGCAGCATCCATATCAGCGCGGTGAAGCTGCCGGAAGGCGCCACCCCGGCAATCCGCGACCGCGATTTCACCGTCCTCACTCTCGCGGCGCCGTCCGCGATGAAGTCCGAGGCCGAGGAAACCCCGGCGGCGGCCACCGCGGCGGCACCGGCGGCGGGCGCCGCGGCACCTGCCAAGGGCGCTGCCCCGGCAGCGGCCCCGGCCCCGGCCAAGGGCGGCGACAAGAAGAAGTAAGGCCCGAAGTCAGCACAAGCGGGGTCCGCGATGCGTCTTATCGTTGGATTGGGCAATCCCGGGCCCCGCTACGCCGACAACCGGCACAATATCGGTTTCATGGCGGTGGACGAGATCGTCCGCCGCTATTCTTTTGGACCGGTGAGGGCAAAGTTCCACGGCGGCGTCGCCGAGGGAACGATCGGGCCGGAAAAGGTCGTCTGCCTTTGCCCCACCACCTTCATGAACGAATCCGGCCGCGCCGTGCAGGCGGCGATGCAGTTCTACAAGCTTGAGCCCGGCGACATCACCGTCATCCATGACGAGATCGACCTGCCGCTGGGCAAGGTGAAGGTGAAGAAGGGCGGCGGCGCCGGCGGTCACAACGGCATCCGCTCGATCGACGCCCATGTCGGTCCCGAATACTGGCGCATCCGGCTTGGCGTCGGTCATCCCGGCGACAGGGGATTGGTGAAGAATTTCGTGCTGATGGATTTCGGCAAGGAAGAGAGAAAGCTGGTGGCCGACATCAATGCCGCCTGCGCCGAGGCCTTGCCGCTGCTCTTCGGTGCCGACGAGAACAGGTTCATGAACAAGGTCAACCTCGCCCTCAACCCGCCACCGCCGAAGAACGAGAAGTTGAAGGCGGATCAGCGCAAGAGTGCGGAAGAAGAACAGAATTAACATCAGGCGACCCTCTTGCCCCTCGACCCTTGAAATGGGGCGTGGGTTCGGGAGCGAGCGGTACAGATCGGAAGGTAACATTCCATGGGTTTCAATTGCGGTATCGTCGGCCTGCCCAATGTGGGGAAGTCGACCCTGTTCAACGCGCTCACCGCGACCGCCGCGGCGCAGGCCGCCAACTACCCGTTCTGCACCATCGAACCCAATGTCGGGCGCGTCTCGGTACCGGACGAGCGGTTGGAGAAATGCGCCGCCATCGCCAAATCGGCCAAGCTCATTCCCACGCAGCTGGAGTTCGTCGACATCGCCGGCCTGGTGCGCGGCGCCAGCAAGGGCGAGGGTCTCGGCAACAAGTTCCTCGCCAACATCCGCGAGGTGGACGCCATCGTGCATGTGCTGCGCTGCTTCGATGGTGAGGTGACCCATGTCGAGGGTTCGGTCGATCCCATTCGCGACGCCGAGACGGTCGAGACCGAGCTGATGCTCGCCGATCTCGAGAGCGTCGAGAAGCGTCTCGATTCCGCCCTCAAACGCGCCAAGATCGGCGACAAGGAATCGAAGGTGCTGGCCGATGTGCTGGCACCGGCGGTGGAGGCACTGCGCGCCGGCCGCGCCGCCCGCACGGTGCTACCGCAGCTTGCCCCCGAGCAGAAGGTGATCTTCCGCCAGCTGCAGCTGATGACCGGAAAGCCCGTGCTCTATGTCTGCAATGTCGACGAGGGAAGTGCCGCCACCGGCAATGACTGGTCGAGAAAGGTCGAAGAGATGGCGAGGGCGCAGGGTGCCGCCACCGTGGTCATCTCGGCGGCGATCGAGGCCGAGGTGGCGCAGCTCACCGACGAGGCCGAGAAACGGGAATTCCTGGAAACGCTCGGCCTCGAGGAGACCGGTCTCGCCCGGGTCATCCGCGCCGGCTACAAGCTCCTCGACCTCATTACCTTCTTTACCATCGGCCCGAAGGAAGCGCGCGCCTGGACCGTGCGCCATGGCGCCAAGGCACCGGAGGCTGCCGGCGTCATCCACACCGATTTCGAGCGTGGCTTCATCCGCGCCGAGACCATGTCCTGCGAGGACTTCATCGCATTGGGGGGCGAAGCGGCGGTCAAGGAAGCCGGCAAGTTCCGCCAGGAGGGCAAGGAATACGTCGTCCAGGACGGCGACATCTTCAACTTCCGCTTCAACGTCTGAGCGGGCGCGACATCGGGACTGCTGGAATCCCGCCGGCCTTGCGATAGTATCCGCATCGAGCCGATCGATCGACCGGCATGCCGGGAGGCCCCATGTTCACGGAACATCCGCTGCGGCGCGAGCTCAACGACGAGGTCCATGCCCGCCCGCCGCTGCGCATCGAGGGGCCCGCCGTGGTGCTGCATCTGGCCTGCCTCCGGGCACCGGATGATACCGGTGGCAGTGACGGCGGCGACCAGGACCTGCGCTTCATCGCCGACCTTGCCCGCCATCACGGTGCCCCCGCACCGGATCCGGCCAGCCGCTACGGCATCCTGCCGCGCGGCGAAACCCAGCTGAAATGGGAACGCCATACCGAGTTCACCAGCTACACCCTGGTGATGCCGCGGCCCGAGCTGCAGGCTGGCGCCCCCGGCTGGGCCGATCTCCCGGCGGACGCGCTCCAGCTGGCCGCGTCTTGCCCGGGGCAATGCGTGGCAGCACTGGTGCTGGAGTTCCGCGCCGCAGCTACCGATCCTGCCACCGATCTCGCCATCGAGAGTCTCACCCAGCTCTTTCCCGGCGGCGAGATGGTGGGCTCGCGGGTTGGCGATGGCGCCGCCGCGGTCTGGACCGATTTCCGCATCGATACGGCTGGTTTCGGGCGCCTGCTGATGGTCAACCATTCCCTGACCGGCGGGCGCGCCGGTCGCATGGTACAGCGCCTGCTGGAGATCGAGACCTATCGCCTGATGGCACTGCTCGGCCTCGCCCTCATCCGCCGCAGCGGCGCGACGCTCAGCGAGCTGGAAGCGCGTCTCAAGGCACTGATCGAACGCACCGCGGCGCCGGGCAGCGGTGACCTCGCCCCCAGCGACGACAGCGACCGTCTGCTGCTCAATGAACTGACCGGGCTGGCGGCGGAATGCGCCAGCCTGGGCGCGGCCACGCGCTATCGCCTGAGTGCCGGGGCTGCCTATGCCGAGCTGGTCGGGCGGCGCCTGTCCGACATCCGCGAAGGCCGGCTCGATGGGCTCTCGCGCCTGTCGGGCTTTCTCGACCGGCGGTTCACGCCGGCGATGCGCACCTGCGAAGCCTTCCAGCGACGCCTCGACCAGCTGGAGACCGGCATCGACCGGGCGAGCGACATGCTGCGCACCAGGGTCGACGTCAATTTGCAGGCCCAGAACGGCGCCCTGTTGCGCGACATGGAAAGCCGCAGCCGCGTCCAGCTGCGCATCCAGGAGGCGGTCGAGGGCCTCTCGGTCTTTGCCATCAGCTACTATCTCATCGGCCTGCTGAAGATCGTGGCCGAGGGCCTGCTGCCGCATCCCGAGCAGCATGCCGAAAAATGGCTGGCGGCGATCGCCGTGCCGATCGTGCTGGCCGCTGTCTGGCTCGGCGTCCGGCGGTTGCGCCGCGCCATCAAGGGCAGTGACTCGAACTGACCGACCCTACGCGCGCCGCCCGATCGGGATGATCTCCAGCGCGGCTTCGGTGCAGGGGCCGCCCTGCCAGTCGCCGAGCCAGCGTTCGACGGTCAGGCCGGCGGCGGCGATGTTGCCGGCAATCACCTCCCTGGGCGCGAAGCGGATGCGCGAATCGGCCGACAGGGTCTGGCCGGTCGAGACAATCCGGTAGAAGGTCTGATAGGTGACGATGCCGGTGGCGGGATCGTGCGTCACGTCGTTCCAGCTTTCGACCGCGCCGAAACGCGGATGCAGGACGGTGCGCCGGGATTCCGCCGGCACCCATTCGCGCCATTCCTCGACAGCAGGGTTGCGCGAATCGAAGATGAAGCGGCCGCCAGGTGCCAGGTGATGGGCGATGGTGGCCAGCACCGCACGCTGGTCCGCGTCGTCGAGAAAGCACTGGAAGGCATGGCCGGTCATCACGATGAGATCAAAGCGGCGATCGCTGCGGAAGGAGCGGGCATCGGCTTCCACCCAGCTCACCAGATGACCGCCATCGCGCGCCCGCGCCACGTCCAGCATGGCGCCCGCCGGATCGACACCCATGACCATGCGGCCCGGCGCAAGTGCCGCCGCCAGCAGGCCGGTGCCGCAACCGAGGTCGAGCACGGAAGCGGCATCGGCGGCGAGCGCCCGGCAATATTCGGTATCCGGTGCCCAGCCGTTTTCGAGATCGTAGAAATCGACCAGGTGCGGATCGTGGTAGAGACGGTCGTCATCCAGTTCGTTCAGCGCCATTTGCCCGTTCTCAGTCCTCGACAAATTCGATGATGACGCCGTTGGCCTCCTCCGGCGGCACGATGCAGCCCTTGCCGGTCTTGAGTGCCAGCACGTTCTCGAAACGCAGATGGTCGCGGCAGCGCCCCTTGTCGGCGACACTGATTTTCATCGCCGCCACCCAGGGCGCGGGATATTCGGGCAAGGGCACCAGCGCCGGATAGAGTTGTGCGAGACCTTCGGGCGTGGTGAAGCGGATATGGCCACGCCCGGTATCGATCACGGTGACCAGATTGGCGGTCTGCACCCGCTCGGGCCCGAAGACCGGTAGCCAGCCGAAGGCCGTCGCCACCGGATCCGCGACCACGACGGTGAGCGAGACCAGGGATCGCGCGCGGTTGGCGTGATGCAGCCATTCCGGCCGGCGGATGAGCTCCGGCGTCAGGTGCCGGCAGACGAAGGCGGCGAGGCCCGGCGTTGCCGCGGGCGGCAGCATGACCAGCTCGAAGGCGGGCTCGACCGGGCCCTCGGGCATTTCCAGCAGGCGCCGCAATTCCTTCGGATCCTCGGCGGCGAGGCCCGCTTCGCGCAGTTGGCGCGCGCAGGCGACCGCATCGGCGGTCTCGAAGGCGAGACCCATGAGGCCTTCGCGGCCGCGCAGGAAGAGATCGAGATTGTTGGTGAACTGCGCCGGGTCGACGATGCCGAGGAGCTCCAGATAGCCGGCCTCGAACATGATGCAGTAATTGCCGGTACCCCAGCCGATATGGCGCCCGCGCGGCGTCAGGTGGAAGCCCAGGCGCTGCCATTGCCGGGCCGCGGCTTCGAGATCGCGGACGCCGATCAGCAGGTGATCGATGCCACGGATGGCGGCAACCGGAATTGGCGAATCGGCCCCAGACGATGAAAG
>JAEUKV010000172.1 GCA_016794165.1 Rhodospirillaceae bacterium | reverse complement strand
CTCGATCGGTTGTTGCGCCGTCCCATCGCTGCCGGGAATCTGCAAGCTGCCGGAGAGCGAGAGCAGGATCGACTTGATGGACTGGCCGCGCTGCGCCACGGCGACCAGGAGCGGAAATGAGGGCAACATGGAATCGCCGACCGCAATGATCGGGAAATGCGCTCGCGGTGTTCCCCCGCTATCCGGCTGCAGCATGACGTGACCCATTTTCGCCGCCGTGGCAAACCCTGCGATCGGCTTGAGGAGCCCGGTGGCCTGCTGCGGCACCAGCGACCCGACCGCTGGCCGGGCATAGGCGGGGAGAGCCAGGTCGCCGACATCATCGCCTGACAGTTCCGATGCGTCGCCATCAAGGCGCAGCCCCATGGCAAGTACTGTGCGCTCGTTGCGCAGGAGTGCCGTCCTGAGTGCTGCGTCGCCCGCCGCCGAGCCGGATTCCAGCAGCAGGATGTCGACCCCGATCACCTGGGCCCCGGCACCGCCTATCCGGTCAATCGCAGCAGCGAGAGTCTGGCGTGGCATGGGCCAGCCAAATTCTTCCAGAGACGGGTCGTCGATCGCGACTACGACCACATCGTCAGGCGATGGCGCCGGCCCACGGATCAGGAAACGCCAGTCGAGCGACACACTCTCGATCCGCTCCAACGCCGGATTGCCGGCGAGGTGCAGCAGGCCCACAACAGTTCCAAGGATAACGGCGGCGGCGAATCCGAGCCGCTGCCGCCATCGGAATCGTTTCTGCCGTGTTCCGTTGCTCCCCACGGCGGCGATCAGGGGAAGGTGACGCGTGCCAAGGCTGCATCGCGCCGCTTTGCCCCCCATGTTTTGACGGCCAGGGGTACATATTCGGCGGTGACGTCGACGCCCTGGCCTGCACGAATGACGACCGTCCCGGCCCCGGCGCGGCTGGAGACAGCGACGCGCCCTTCGACCACGAAGACCGCGCTTGCGGCATCGGTGCTGTCGACCAGATACTCCGTGCCGCGCACCGATGCCACCGCCGTGCTGGTTCGCACGTCGAACTTGCCCCAGCCGGTCGCCTTGTTGACTGTCACGCGGACGATACCGCTCAGCAGGTCGAGGAACGCGTTTGCCTCGGCCTCGTCGGGGGCGAACTGCGCGACAACCACCTCGCTGTCTGCCCCGATCGTCAGTACCGACCCGTCGCTGAAGGTGACTTCGGCGCGGCTGTCGGCACCAGTCCGTATGGTATCCGTCGCGACGATTTCGGCACCGGTATTGACCGGCATCTCGCTGCCGCCGCGAACCACCACGACCGAACCCGCGCTGCGGGAAAGGCGGCCGGCCGCTGCCATCTGCGCATGGCCTGGACGCAAGGGCATCAGGCTGCCCAAACCGCTCCAGCCTGCAATGCCAAGCATGAAGCCCTGCAACAGAATTCGTCGGCGAAGTGTCATGTCTTTCTCCAAGAATGCCGTTTGCCCTGCTGCGACTGGGTGAAGCGAGCCAAGTCACTCGTTAACACAGCCGCAAGTAGCTTGGTGTGCAAAAATCTGGTGCGCTACGCCCCCGGGCGCTGTGACTGCGTTCACTTCAAGCCAGACGCCAGTGCGTCCAAAGACTCATCGAGCTTGCGTCAATGTTCATTTAATTACTTGAAACTGCTAACTTTATGCCAAGCTATCAAGACAGTACCATGCAGCACTTCGTGCTGCTCCGTTCTCAGAACGCCAACAAGTGGCTGACCTCGATCAATCATTCAGCAACATATTCTTGTTAAACTTAGTTAATCCGTCGTTCTGACGGTTGCGGGGCCACCCGCCAGTCCTGGCAACCGGTATCAATTCAGACAAGGTTAATAGTGCTGACGACCACCATCCTGGCCGGACATGAACGCAGCTTCTCGCCCAACGACGTTATCGTCACAAAGACCAATCTAAAAGGGCGCATTACCTACGCCAATCAGAGCTTTCCCGAGATCTCCAGCTTGACCGCAGCACAGGCCCTTGGCGCGCCGTACAGCGTCATTCGCCACCCCGGCATGCCGCGCTGCGTTTTCAAGCTGCTATGGAAGTATCTCCAGGCCGGTCGCGAAATCTTCGCCTATGTCCTCAACCGCGCCACCAATGGCGATCACTACTGGGTTCTCGCCCGTGTGACACCATCCTTCGATGGCAATGGCAAGGTAGTCGGCTATCATTCCAACCGCCGCGCAACCAAGCGATCCACGTTTGAGCAGGTTATTCGGCCACTGTATCAGGATGTGCTGCAGATCGAAGACCGTAAACCTGATCGCAAGATCGGCATGAATCGCGCACACGACGTATTCAGCGCGAAACTCCAAACTCAACAGATGACCTATGATCAATAGGTCTTTCGATCTGACCCGACGATTGCCATCGTCCTGACGGCCCTGTTCGCGGCGGCAACGCTCGCGGCCGGTCTCTTTGACCTGTCGCTTTGAGCGCAGACCGCACTCACCCTGCTGGCTATCCTTTCGGCCTTGGCCGGGCTTGCCGCCTGCCGCGCCTTCAAGCGACACATCGCCGAAGCCACAGTGGTGCTGGAGAAGCCGCAGGCCGGCGATTTCGAGGCGCGCCTGACGCATATCCGTGCCACCGGTCAGCTTGGCGAAATGATGTGGGCGGTCAACGACTTCGCCGATCGTGCCGACGCCTATGTCCAGGAATCACGCGCTTCTCTCGATGCCGTCACCAAGCGCATCTGCTGTCGCCACGCAGTCGAGACAGGGATGCAGGGAGCATTCAGGCAGGCCGCCGGGACCATCAACGGCGCCACCGCTGCCATGGAGCACAAGGTCAGGGAATTCGGCGAAGCCAC
>JAEUKV010000156.1 GCA_016794165.1 Rhodospirillaceae bacterium | reverse complement strand
AATGGTGATGCCGGGCGACAACATCTCGATGGTGGTCAACCTGATCGCCCCGATCGCGATGGATGAGGGCCTGCGCTTCGCCATCCGCGAAGGCGGCCGCACCGTCGGCGCCGGCGTCGTCGCCAAGATCGTCGAGTAAGGCGGGAAAGCGCACAAAGGATCCAGAAGATGGAAAGCCAGAACATCCGCATCCGCCTCAAGGCGTTCGATCATCGCGTGCTCGACCAGTCGACCAGCGAGATCGTCTCCACGGCGAAGCGCACCGGCGCTCAGGTTCGCGGGCCGATCCCGCTGCCGACGCGCATCGAGCGCTTCACGGTTAACCGCTCGCCGCACGTCGATAAGAAGAGCCGCGAGCAGTTCGAGATCCGCACTCACAAGCGGCTCCTCGATATCGTCGATCCGACCCCGCAGACGGTGGACGCGCTGATGAAGCTCGACCTCGCCGCCGGCGTGGACGTCGAGATCAAGTTGAAGAATTGAGAGGAGGGGCACCTATGCGAACCGGCCTCATTGCCCAGAAACTGGGCATGACCCGTGTCTTCGCCGAAGATGGCGCGCACGTGCCCGTGACCTTGCTGAAGGTCGCTGGTTGTCAGGTCATCGCGGTTAGGACCGAAGAGCAGAACGGCTACAACGCCGTCCAGCTGGGTCTCGACAAAGCGAAAGTGAAGAACGTCTCGAAGGCCCAGCGCGGGCACTTTGCCAAGGCAAAGGTCGAGCCGATGAAGAAGATCGCGGAATTCCGCGTCGACAAGGATGCCTTGCTGGAAGTGGGCGCCGAGCTTTCGGCCGACCATTTCGTGGCAGGCCAGTTCGTCGACGTGACCGGCACCACCATCGGCAAGGGTTTCGCCGGCGGCATGAAGCGCTGGAACTTCGGCGGTCTGCGCGCGACCCACGGCGTCTCGGTCTCGCACCGCAGCCTGGGGTCGACCGGTCAGCGCCAGGATCCGGGCCGTACCTTCAAGGGCAAGAAGATGGCGGGCCATCTCGGCGACGAGCGGGTCACCACGCAGAACCTGAAGGTCGTCGGTACCGATCCGGCACTCGGCATCGTCATGGTGAAGGGCGCGGTTCCGGGCCACGAGGGCTCCTATGTCCTCATCAAGGACGCCGTCAAGCGTGCTTTGCCGAAGGAGGCGCCGTTCCCGGCCGCCCTCAAGGCCAAAGCCGAAGCGGCTGAGTGAGCGAGGGAATCATGAAGCTCAAGGTCATCGACATCAACAACAAGCCCAAGGGCGAGATCGAGCTGGACGACACCACGTTCAACGAGATCTTCGGCCGTCCGGTGCGCAAGGACATCCTGGCGCGCGTGGTCAACTGGCAGCTCGCCAAGCGCCGCTCGGGCAATCACAAGACCAAGGAGATCGGCGATATCTCCGGCACCACCAAGAAGCCGTATTCCCAGAAGGGGACCGGCCGCGCCCGTCAGGGCTCGCTGCGCTCGCCGCAGTTCCGCGGTGGCGCCACCATCTTCGGTCCGGTCGTGCGCAGCCATGCCCATGATCTTCCGAAGAAGGTCCGCGTGCTCGGTCTCAAAACCGCGCTCTCTTCCAAGATCAAGGAAGGCAAGCTGATCGTCCTCGACGGTGTCGGCACCGATGCCAAGACCAAGGACGTGGCGAAGAAGTTCGAGGCGCTCGGCTGGAAGTCGGTTCTTCTGATCGAAGGCCCGGCGGTGACCGAGGGCTTCGCCCGCGCCGCGCGCAACATTCCCAACGTGGACGTGCTGCCGCAGCAGGGTGCCAACGTCTACGACATCCTGCGCCGCGATACCCTGGTTCTCACCCGGGACGCCGTGCAACACCTGGTGGAGCGCCTGAAATGAGCCGCGCACGCAAGATGGTAACGCCGGCGGTGAAGCTCTCCGAGGCAGCGATGCTGGAGATGATCCGTCGCCCCCATGTGACCGAAAAGGCCACCATGGGTTCGGAACACAATCAGGTCACCTTCAAGGTGCCGCTCGAGGCCAGCAAGCCGGAGATCAAGGCCGCCATCGAAGGCGTGTTCAAGGTCAAGGTGACTGCCGTCAACACCCTGCGTGTCGAAGGCAAGTCGAAGCTGTGGCGCGGTCGGGCCGGCAAGCGTCCTGATTTCAAGAAAGCGGTCGTGACCCTCGCCGAGGGCCACAAGATCGATGTCACCACGGGGATCTAAGCCATGGCATTGAAGACATTCAAGCCGACTTCCGCGGGCCGCCGCCAGCTGGTCCTCGTCGACCGCAGCGAGCTGCACAAGGGCGATCCGGTCAAGGCGTTGACCGAGGGCCTGAAGAAGTCCGGCGGGCGCAACAATTACGGCCGCATCACGGCCTTCCGCACCGGCGGTGGCCACAAGCGCCGCTACCGTGTGGTCGACTTCAAGCGCCGCAAGTTCGACATGGCCGGCACGGTCGAGCGGCTGGAATACGATCCCAACCGCACCGCGTTCATCGCCCTCGTCAAGTACGAGGACGGCGAATTGGCCTATATCCTGGCGCCGCAGCGCCTCAAGGCCGGCGATCAGGTGGTTTCGGGCGACCGAGTAGACGTGAAGCCGGGCAATGCCATGCCGCTGCGCTCGATCCCGGTCGGCACCATCGTCCACAATGTCGAGCTGAAGGCCGGCAAGGGCGGCCAGATGGCCCGCGCCGCTGGCACTTTCCTGCAGCTGGTCGGTCGCGACCAGGGCAATGCGCTGCTGCGCATGCCGTCGGGCGAAGTGCGCATGGTCAAGGCCGAGTGCATGGCGACCATCGGCGCGGTTTCCAACCCGGACCAGCAGAACACCTCGATCGGCAAGGCCGGCCGCGCCCGTCACCTGGGCTACCGGCCGACCACCCGCGGCATCTCGATGAACCCGGTCGACCACCCGCATGGCGGTCGCACCAATGGTGGCCGCGCCTGGGTCACCCCCTGGGGCAAGCCGACCAAGGGCAAGAAGACTCGTCACAACAAGAAAACGGACGGCATGATCGTGCGCCGCCGTCACGTAGCGAAGAAATAAGGAGGGCGACAAGCAATGGCTCGCTCCGTATGGAAAGGCCCGTTCATCGACGGCTATCTGCTGAAGAAGGCAGAGACCAGCCGCGCCTCGGGCCGCAACGAGGTGATCAAGACCTGGTCGCGTCGTTCCACCATCCTGCCGCAGTTCGTCGGCCTCACCTTCGGCGTCTATAACGGCCAGAAGTTCCTGCCGGTCCTCGTCAACGAGAACATGATCGGCCACAAGTTCGGCGAATTCTCGCCGACCCGGACCTTCCACGGCCATGCCGCCGACAAGAAGGCGAAGAGGGCCTGACGATGAGCAAGCAGAAGAAAGCCCGCGCGCTGGCGGACAACGAGGCGAAGGCAATGCAGTCGGTGGTGCAGACCACCCCGCGCAAGCTCAACCTCGTGGCCCAGATGATCCGCGGTCTCGACGCCCAGCCGGCCCTGGCGGCCCTCACCTTCTCCAAGAAGCGTGCCGCCCAGGATGTCCGCAAGGTGTTGCAGGCGGCGATCGCCAATGCCGAGAACAACCATTCGCTCGACGTCGATCGGCTGTTCGTGGCCGAGGCCTATGTCGGCAACTCGCTCCGTCTCAAGCGTTTCCACGCCCGCGCCCGCGGCCGCGGCGTGAAGGTGGTGAAGCTCTGGAGCAACCTGACCGTGGTCGTGCGAGAGCGGGCCGAAGCAGCCGAGGAGGCAAAGTAATGGGTCAGAAAGTCAATCCGATCGGGTTGCGCGTCGGCATCAACCGCACCTGGGATTCGCGCTGGTTCGCGGACAAGGATTACGCCCAGCTCCTGCACGAGGACCTGCGCCTCAAGAAGTACCTGACCGATCGCCTGAACCAGGCGGGTGTCGCCCGCATCGTGATCGAGCGACCGGCCAAGAAGGCGCGAGTCACCATTCACACGGCGCGTCCCGGCGTGGTGATCGGCAAGAAGGGCGCCGACATCGAGAAGTTGCGCGGCGAGCTTTCCAAGATGACCGGCTCGGAAGTGAGCCTGAACATCGTCGAGATCCGCAAGCCCGAGATCGATGCCAAGCTGATCGCAGACAACATCGCCCAGCAGCTCGAGCGTCGTGTTGCCTTCCGCCGCGCCATGAAGCGCGCGGTGCAGTCGGCCATGCGCCTGGGAGCCCTCGGCATCCGGATCAACTGCTCGGGCCGCCTCGGCGGCGCGGAAATCGCGCGTCTCGAATGGTACCGCGAGGGCCGCGTGCCGTTGCACACGCTGCGTGCCGAGATCGATTTCGGCGAGGGCACGGCGAAGACCACCTACGGCACCTGCGGTGTCAAGGTGTGGGTATTCAAGGGTGAAATCATGGGTCACGACCCGATGGCCATGGACAAGCGGTCCATGGAGCATCAGGCGGTGGCGCGATAAGCCGACCGTGATTGAGCGATAGGGAACAGAAGCGATGCTTTCTCCGAAGCGGACAAAATTCAGGAAGGCCCACAAGGGTCGCGTCAAGGGCGTCGCCAAGGGCGGCTACTCGCTCGATTTCGGCGCCTTCGGCATGAAGGCGATGGAGCCGGGCCGCATCACGGCCCGCCAGATCGAGGCGGCCCGCCGTGCCATCACGCGCCACATGAAGCGCGTCGGCAAGGTGTGGATCCGGATCTTCCCGGACGTGCCGATCAGCCGCAAGCCGGCCGAAGTCCGCATGGGCTCGGGCAAGGGCAACCCGGAATACTGGGTCTGCCGCGTGAAGCCCGGTCGCATCATGTTCGAGATCGACGGCGTGCAGAAGAACCTGGCGGAAGAGGCGTTCACGCTGGCCGCCGCGAAGCTGCCGATCAAGACGCGCTTTGTCGGCCGTCTTGGTGAAGAGTAAGAAACGAGGACCTGGATCATGAAGGCGAAAGACGTGAGCCTGAAGACCGAGGACCAGCTCAAGGCTGACCTCGTCAATTTGAAGAAAGAGGCCTTCAACCTGCGCTTCCAGCGTGCGTCGGGGCAGCTTGAAAACACCGCGCGCGTGCGTGTGGTTCGGCGTGACATCGCCCGCATCGAGACTTCGCTGCGCCAGAAGGCGTTGCTGAAGGCTTCGGCCTGACGGCCGCGCGGAAAGTAGGAGAGAGAGAATGCCCAGGCGCGTTCTGCAAGGCACCGTGGTCAGTGACAAGACCGACAAGACCATCACCGTTCTGGTGGAGCGTCGCGTCATGCACCCCACGTACAAGAAGATCATCCGTCGTTCGAAGCGCTATGCGGCGCACGACGCTGACAACAAGCACAAGATCGGCGACATCGTGTTCATCCGTGAATGCGCGCCGGTTTCCAAGACCAAGCGCTGGGAAGTGGTCGACGCTGCCACTGCCCAGGCCTGAATTGTTCACTAGCGTTTTTGTAACGAGAGGATCTGAACCATGATCCAGATGCAGACGAACCTGGATGTCGCCGACAACTCAGGCGCGCGCAGGGTGCAGTGCATCAAGGTGCTGGGCGGCTCGAAGCGCCGCACGGCCGAGGTCGGCGACGTGATCGTCGTGTCGATCAAGGAAGCCATTCCGCGCGGCAAGGTGAAGAAGGGCGATGTCCATCGCGCCGTCATCGTGCGCACCGCCAAGGAAATCCGCCGCAACGACGGCTCCGCCATCCGCTTCGACCGCAACGCTGCGGTACTGATCAACAAGCAGGGTGAGCCCATCGGCACCCGCATCTTCGGCCCGGTGACTCGCGAGCTCCGCGGCAAGAAGTTCATGAAGATTATCTCGCTCGCTCCCGAAGTGTTGTGAGCGCGAGAGGCAAGGTGCTGAAAATGGCTACGAAGCTCAAAGTCAAGAAAGGCGACAAGGTGGTTGTGATCACCGGTCGCGACAAGGGCAAGACCGGCGAGATCATCGAGGTCAACCCCACCGAACGGCGCGTCAAGGTGCGCGGCATCAACATGGTCAAGCGGCACCAGAAGCAGAGCATGCAGGTGCCGGGCGGGATCATCGAGAAGGAGGCGCCGATTCACGTCTCCAACGTCGCCCACATCGACCCGAAAACACAGAAGCCGACCCGTATCGGCTACCGGACCGAAGGCGAGAGCAAGGTGCGCTTTGCCCGCGGTTCCGGCGAAAAGATTGATTGAGGGAGCGAGAGATTATGGCACGCACCCGTTTGCAAGATCACTACGACACGGTCGTCCGTCCGGCGCTGATGAAGGAGTTCTCCTACAAGAACGCCATGGAAGTGCCGAAGATCGAGAAGATCGTGATCAACATGGGCGTCGGCGAGGCAACCGCCGATTCCAAGAAGATCAACGTCGCCGTGGATGAACTAACCGCCATCGCCGGCCAGAAGCCGGTGGTGACCAAGGCCAGGAAGTCGATCGCGACCTACAAGCTGCGCGAAGGCATGTCGATCGGCACCAAGGTCACCCTGCGCCGGCAGCGCATGTATGAGTTCCTCGACCGCCTGATCACCATCGCCCTGCCGCGCGTGCGCGACTTCCGCGGCGTCAACGGCAAGAGCTTCGATGGTCGCGGCAACTACGCGCTCGGCCTGAAGGAGCAGCTGGTGTTCCCCGAGATCGACTATGACAAGGTCGATGCGGTGCGCGGCATGGACATCATTATCGTCACCACCGCCAAGACCGATGCTGAGGCCAAGGCGCTGCTGAAGGGCTTCCAGATGCCCTTCGTCAATTAAGCCCGGGCCGGAGGAAAAGACATGGCAAAGACCAGTTCCGTTCAGAAGAACAAGAAGCGCGAGAAGATGGTGAAGCAGTACGCTGCCCGCCGCGCCCGTCTGAAGGCGATCGCCGAAAACGAATCGCTGGCGATGGAAGAGCGTTTCGCGGCGCGCCTGAAGCTTGCCGAATTGCCCCGCAATTCGGCCAAGGTGCGTATCCGCAACCGCTGCGAACTCACCGGCCGCCCGCGTGCGACCTATCGCAAATTCAAGCTGTCGCGCATTGCGTTGCGCGAGCTTGCCTCGACCGGCCAGATCCCTGGCATGGTCAAGTCGAGCTGGTAAGGAGCCAGAGATCATGGCAATGAACGATCCCTTGGGAGATCTCCTGACGCGCATCCGCAACGGCCAGAAGGCCCGGATGTCCGCAGTCACCAGCCCCGCCTCGAAGCTTCGCGCCAATGTGCTCGAAGTTCTCAAGCGCGAAGGCTATATCCGCAACTTCAGCGTCGACGGCGCCAAGCCGGGCGGCGAGATCACAGTCGAGCTCAAGTATCACGAGGGTCAGCCCGTGATTCAGGAGATCGCCCGCGTCTCCACGCCGGGACGCCGGGTCTATTCGAAGATTTCCGATCTGCCGCGCTACTATAACGGCCTCGGTATCTCCATCCTGTCGACGCCGCGAGGCGTCCTGTCGGACAGCGAAGCGCGCACCCAGAACGTGGGCGGCGAAGTGCTGTGCCGCGTATTCTAAGCGAGGAGGACCGAAGTCATGTCTCGCGTTGGTAAGAACCCCGTCACCCTGCCGCAGGGCGTCAGCGTCGATCTCGCCGGCGGTCTCGCGACCGTCAAGGGCAAGCTCGGCTCGCTGAAGCTGCCGATCTCCGAAACGGTCGAGGTGAAGGTCGACGGCGACAAGGTCTGGGTCAAGCCCATGACCGAGTCGAAGCAGTCCCGCATGAGCTGGGGCGCCACCCGGGCCAATCTCCGCAACATGGTGGAAGGCGTTTCCAAGGGCTTCACCAAGGTGCTGGAGATCAACGGTACCGGCTATCGCGCCGCCGTGCAGGGCAAGAACCTGCAGCTCAACCTGGGCTACAGCCACGATGTCAGCTATCCGATCCCGGAAGGCATCACGGTGAAGTGCGACAAGCCGACCTCGATCTCGATCACGGGTGTCGACAAGCAGGTGGTGGGCCAGGTCGCGGCCGAGATCCGCGGCTACCGCAAGCCGGAACCCTACAAGGGCAAGGGCATCAAATACGCCACCGAGACCATCCTGCGTAAGGAAGGCAAGAAGAAGTAAGGACCGGACATGTCGAAAACGAAAGAACTTTTCGAGCGTCGCAAGGCGCGCGTCCGGACCTCGATCCGGAAGAAAACGACCGGGCGCCCGCGTTTGTCGGTGTTCCGTTCGAGCTTGCACATCTACGTCCAGATCATCGACGACGTGAACGGCAGCACGCTGGCCGCCGCCTCGACGGTGGACAAGGAACTGAAGGGCAAGCTCAAGACCGGCGCCAACATCGACGCGGCCAAGGCCGTGGGCAAGCTGATCGCCGAGCGCGCCGTCTCGAAGGGCATCAAGGAAGTCGTGTTCGATCGCGGCGGATATATTTATCACGGTCGGGTCAAGGCCCTGGCCGACGCGGCCCGCGAAGGCGGGCTGGCGTTCTAAGGAAGGGACCGCAATATGGCTAAACCAGCAAAGAGCGAGCGCCGCGACCGCGAACGCCGCGAGCGGGACTCGGAGCCCGAGCTCATCGAAAAGCTCGTCGGCATCAACCGCGTCGCCAAGGTGGTGAAGGGCGGCAAGCGCTTCGGCTTTGCGGCCATCGTCGTCGTCGGCGACGGCAAGGGCCGCGTCGGCCACGGTGCCGGCAAGGCGCGCGAAGTGCCGGAAGCGATCCGCAAGGCGACCGAGCATGCCAAGCGCGGCATGATCCGAGTGCCGCTGCGCGAGGGCCGTACGCTGCATCATGACGTGACCGGCCATTACGGCGCCGGCCGGGTCGTGCTGCGCGCGGCCGATGCCGGTACCGGCATCATCGCCGGCGGTCCGGTGCGTGCGATCTTCGAAGCCTTGGGCGTCAACGACGTCGTGGCGAAGTCGGTCGGCACCTCCAATCCGCACAACATGATCCGTGCCGCGTTCGACGCGCTCAATCACTGCTCCTCGCCCCGTTCCGTGGCCTCGCGCCGCGGCAAGAAGGTGAGCGACGTGATCGGCCGCAAGGACGCCGCCGCCGAAGCCCGCGACTAACGGGCATCGGGAGAGGGAGTTTAGAACATGGCTGGCAAAGTCAAAGTCACCCAGACCGGCAGCCCGATCGGACGTCCGTCCGGTCAGCGCGATACGCTCAAGGCGCTCGGTCTCAACCGCATCAACCGCTCGACCGTGGTCGAGGACACGTCCTCGATCCGCGGCATGTTGCGCAAGGTGCAGCACCTGGTGCGCATCGAGCCGGCGAACTGAGCGCCGCTGGAAGAGTGAAGGATAGACGATCATGAAGCTGCATGAGCTTTCAGACAATCCGGGCGCCCGCAAGAAGCGCACCCGCGTCGGCCGCGGTATCGGTTCGACCAAGGGCAAGACTTCGGGCAAGGGTGGCAAGGGCCAGACCGCGCGGTCGGGCGTCTCCATCAACGGCTTCGAGGGCGGCCAGATGCCGCTCTACCGGCGCCTGCCCAAGCGCGGCTTCAACAACATCTTCCGCCTCGACTTCGCCGAGGTGAATCTGGGCGCGCTGCAGAACGCAGTCGAGAGCAAGCGCCTCGACGCCTCGAAGCCGATCAACGGCAAGGTGCTGAAGGCCGCCGGTCTCATCGGCCGGGTGCGCGACGGCGTCCGCCTGCTGGGCAAGGGCGAGCTGAAGACCAAGATCAACATCACCGTGGTCGGCGCCACCAAATCGGCGATCGCCGCGGTCGAAAAGGCCGGCGGGTCGGTCACGGTCAAGGCCCCCAAGAAGCCAAAGGTCGAGGCCGCCGAGGCCTGAGACAAGTCAGGATTTTTCAGGCCCCAACCCGGTTGGGGCCTGAATTCTTGACAGCCAGTAACCATATCGCCGAATGACCGACCACCCGCATCTGTGAGCCGAAGGGTAAGTAATGGCCTCCGCTGCTGAACAACTTGCCGCCAACATCAATTTCGGCGCCTTTGCCAAGGCCGAAGAGCTCAAGGCGCGCATCTGGTTCACCCTGGGCGCCCTCATCGTCGCGCGCATCGGCGCCTATATCCCGCTGCCCGGCATCGACGCCGCGGTCTTTGCCTCGATCTTCCAGCAGCATGCCGGCGGCGTGCTCGGCATGGTCGACATGTTCGCCGGCGGCGCCATCAGCCGCATGACCGTGTTCGCCCTCGGCATCATGCCCTACATCTCCGCCTCCATCATCATGCAGCTCCTCACCAGCGTCTCGCCGCATCTCGAGGCGCTGAAGAAGGAAGGCGATGCGGGCCGCAAGAAAATCAACCAGTACACTCGCTACGGCACCGTGGCGCTCGCCGCCGTGCAGGCGTTCGGCATGGCCAACGGTTTGCAGAGCATGGGCGGGCCCGATGGCAGCGCCGTGATCGACCCCGGTATCCGCTTCCAGATCGTCACCATGGTGACGCTCACCGGCGGCACCATGTTCCTGATGTGGCTGGGCGAGCAAATCACCGCGCGCGGCATCGGCAACGGCATTTCGCTGATCATCTTCGCCGGCATCGTGGCGCTGCTGCCCAGTGCCATCGGTCAGCTGCTCTCGCAGCTTTGGGCGGGCTCGATCTCAGGCTTCAAGGTGGCGCTGATCGCGGTGCTCGCCGTGGTGGTGATCACCGGTATCGTGTTCTTCGAACGCGCCCAGCGGCGCCTGATCGTGCAATATCCCAAGCGACAGGTCGGCAATCGCATGTTCGGCGGCGAATCCTCGCACCTGCCGCTGAAACTGAATGCGTCCGGCGTGATTCCGCCGATCTTCGCCTCCTCGCTGCTGCTGCTGCCGCTGACCGTCGCCGGCTTCTATGGCAGCAGCGCTGACACCCCGGGCTGGCTGCAGACCGCCATGTCCTATTTCGGCCACGGCCAGCCGATCTACATTCTCGCCTATATCGGGCTCATTGTGTTCTTTGCCTTCTTCTACACCGCGATCGTCTTCAATCCGGAGGACACCGCCGAGAACTTGAAGAAGCATGGCGGTTTCCTGCCCGGCATCCGCCCCGGCAGGAACACCGCCGAGTATCTCGACTATGTCCTCACCCGCCTGACTGTCGCCGGCGCCGCCTATCTCGCGGTGGTCTGTGCGATGCCGGAAATCCTCATCGCCAACTACGCCCTGCCGTTCTATTTCGGCGGCACCAGCCTGCTGATCGTGGTTTCGGTCACCATGGATACGGTGGCCCAGATCCATTCGCATCTCCTGGCCCATCAGTATGAAGGTCTGCTGAAGAAATCGAAGCTGAAGGGGCGGCGTTGATGAAGCTGATACTTCTGGGGCCGCCGGGGGCGGGCAAGGGAACCCAGGCCAAGCGCCTGACCGACAATCACCATCTGGTCCAGCTTTCGACCGGAGACATGCTGCGGGCCGAAGTGGCCTCGGGCTCGGCGCTGGGCAGCCAGGCCAAGAAGGTGATGGAGGCCGGCCAGTTGATGCCCGACGACATCATCATCGGCATGATCGAGAACCGCATCGCCCAGCCTGACTGCAAGGAAGGCTTCGTCCTCGACGGCTTCCCCCGGACCGAAGGCCAGGCGGCGGCGCTCGATGCCATGCTGGGGCGCCACGGCGCCGCGATCGATGCGGTGATCGAACTCGCGGTCGACGAGGCGGCGCTGGTCGAGCGCATCTCCGGCCGCTATGCCTGCGCCAAATGCGGCGCCGGCTACCACGACAAGTTCCAGAAACCGAAGGTTGCGGGCGTGTGCGATGCCTGCGGCGGGACCGACTTCACCCGCCGCAAGGACGACAACGCCGACACGGTCAAGGCCCGGCTGGTCGCCTACCGCCAGCAGACCGCCCCGATTCTGCCCCATTATCGGGGCAAGGGGCTGCTGCATCAGGTGGACGGCATGGCCGATCTCGATGAAGTCACCAACGCGATCGAGCAGGTGTTAACGAAGGTTAAGGCTAAGGCCTTGATCTAGAAGGAAAACGCGAATCGCCCCAGAGTGAGATTTGGGGCGGCGCGGTGGTTGACGGACGGGCATTTCGCCATATAATGCGCGCCTTCTCGAGACCCCCGTGAATCCGCGAGATTTCGGGCGTTTCGACCTGCGCTGATCGCAAGATTTAAGGAGAGCCACTGTGGCGCGTATTGCTGGCGTGAACATCCCGACGCAAAAGCGGGTCGTGATCGCACTGACCTACATCACCGGCATCGGCCCGCAGAAGGCCGGCGAGATCTGCGCGAAGGTCGGCATTCCGGCCGAGCGGCGCGTGCATCAGCTGACCGACGCCGAAGTCGGCAAGATCCGCGAGACCATCGACCAGGGCTATACGGTCGAGGGCGATCTCAGGCGCCAGACGGCGATCAACATCAAGCGCCTGATGGATCTCGGCTGCTATCGCGGCCTGCGTCACCGCAAGGGCCTGCCGGTCCATGGCCAGCGCACCCATACCAATGCCCGCACCCGCAAGGGCAAGGCCGTGGCCATCGCCGGCAAGAAGCAGGCGACCCGCTAAACTGATTTCGCGGCGGCCGCATTCGGTCGCCGCCTGTTGCTAAGGAACGGACGAAAATGGCGAAAGCTGCAGCCGCTGCCCAACGTGTGCGCAAGCGCGAGCGCAAGAACATCACCTCGGGCATCGCCCATGTGAATGCAAGCTTCAACAACACCATGATCACCATCACGGACGATCAGGGCAACACTGTCGCTTGGGCTTCGTCCGGCGCGTCTGGGTTCAAGGGCTCCAGGAAGTCGACCCCCTACGCCGCCCAGGTGGCCGCCGATTCCGCCGCCAAGAAGGCGATGGAGCATGGTGTGAAGAACCTCGAGGTCGAAGTGAAGGGTCCGGGTTCCGGCCGCGAGAGCGCGCTGCGCGCCCTGCAGGCCGCCGGCTTCACCATCACCTCGATCCGCGACGTGACGCCGATCCCGCATAACGGCTGCCGCCCGCCCAAGCGCCGCCGCGTCTGAGACCCGTTTCACGGCAGTGGGCGCCCTCCGGGCGCCGCCTCGCCGATCCAACCAGCGACGCGCGCGGGAAGCCTGGCTTTCCGCCGCGCGCGTTTTAGGCCCCAAGTTTTAGGCCCCGGGCATCCGGGGCGGTATTTTTATCGGATCACCGGACCGCAGCGACAGAATGGCTGTCGGCCGGCTTAGAGAAAGGGAACCGATCGTGATTCAGAAGAACTGGACCGAGTTGATCAAGCCGAACAAGAAGTTCGACGCCGCCGGCGACGCCAAGCGTGGCGGCACGCTGGTGATGGAGCCGCTCGAGCGCGGTTTCGGCCTGACGCTGGGCAACGCGCTGCGGCGCGTGCTCCTCTCGTCGCTGCAGGGTGCGGCCGTGACCGCCATCCATATCGACGGCGTGCTGCATGAGTTCAGTTCGATCCCCGGTGTGCGCGAAGACGTGACCGACATCGTCCTCAACGTAAAGCAGATCGCGCTCCGCATGGGCGGCGACGGGCCGAAGCGCATGCGCCTCAAGGCGCAGGGCCCCGGCGAGGTGAAGGCCGGCCAGATCGAGACCGGTCACGACATCGAGATCCTCAATCCGGATCTGGTGCTGTGCACCCTCGACCAGGGCGCCAACCTCTCGATGGAGTTCACCGTCGAATCCGGCAAGGGCTATGTGCCGGCGACCAACAACCGCCCCGAGGATGCGCCCATCGGCCTCATTCCGGTCGATGCCCTGTTCTCGCCGGTGAAGAAGGTTTCCTACAAGATCGACAACAGCCGCGTTGGCCAGGTCACCGATTACGACAAGCTTTCGCTCTCGATCGAGACCAACGGCGCGGTGACGCCGGAAGATGCGCTGGCGATCGCCGCCCGCATCCTCCAGGACCAGCTGCAGCTGTTCATCAATTTCGAGGAGCCGACCCAGGCCGTCGCCGAAGTGGCGACCTCCGAGCCGCCCTTCAACCGCAACCTGCTCCGGAAGGTCGACGAGCTCGAGCTTTCGGTGCGTTCCGCCAACTGCCTCAAGAACGACAACATCGTCTATATCGGCGATCTGGTTCAGAAGACCGAGGCGGAAATGCTGCGGACCCCGAATTTCGGCCGCAAGTCCTTGAATGAGATCAAGGAAGTCCTTGCCCAGATGGGTCTCCATCTCGGCATGGAAATCCCGAACTGGCCGCCGGAGAACATCGAAGACCTGGCCCGCCGCCTCGACGAGCCTTATTGAGACAACGCGTTTGGACCGGCCCGTTTGGCCGGTCCCGTTTGGGTCATGGTGACCCGTCCCGACCGCGCCTGAGGATTGTTTCTCGCGCCGGTCCGGGGGTGCAATCGGATCTGCCATCGCCGCCGACCCATCGCTGAAGAAGCGGGTTCGCCGGCATCGGATGGCAGGCCAGAAGTGAAGGAGCCAAGCCATGCGTCACGGTATGAACGGCCGCAAGCTCAACCGTACCAGCAGCCATCGGAAGGCGATGTTCAAGAACCTCGCCCAAGCCCTGGTGAAGCACGAGCAGATCACGACCACCCTGCCCAAGGCGAAGGATCTGCGTCCGATCGTCGAGCGCATGGTCACCACCGGCAAGAAGGGCGGCCTCGCCAATCGCCGCCTGCTCATCGCCCAGCTGGGCGACGAGAAGATGGTGGAAAAGCTCCTCACGGTTCTGGCCGAGCGTTACAAGAGCCGCGCCGGCGGCTATACCCGCGTCCTCAAGGCCGGCTTCCGCCATGGCGACATGGCGCCGATGGCGGTGATCGAATTCGTCGACCGCGACGTCAGCGCCAAGGGCCAGGATTCCGGCCCGAAGCAGAACGAAGCGGGTGAAGACGCCGCCGCCTGACCCGCGGCCGCGACGGAATATCCAGGAAGGGCGGCCTTGTGGGCCGCCCTTTTTGCTATCATGTAATCTTTTATAGTGTTGTTGTGTCGTCATCCCCGGGCCGAACCCGGCCATGACGCATTGCCTTTGCCAGAGAGGGTTGTCCATCTCGCCATGACCCGTCGCATTGCAGCCATTGTCGCCAGCTTGCTGATCGTTGTCTCCGCGCCCGCCGCCGCCCAGGACACGGTGCCGACCGACCTCACCGAGATCAATCTGACCTTCGCGCCGCTGGTCAAGGCGGCGGGTCCGGCCGTGGTCAACATCTATACCCGCACCACGGTCAAGGAGCGGCGGGTCTCGCCCTTCTTTGACGATCCCTTTTTCCAGCAGTTCTTCGGCGACCAGTTCAAATCCGTGCCGCCGCGGGAGCGGGTGCAGAGTTCGCTGGGGTCCGGCGTCATCGTCCGCGAGGACGGGCTGATCGTGACCAACCATCATGTCATCGCCGGGGCCGACCAGATCACCGTGGTGCTCAACGACAAGCGCGAGTTCGAGGCAACCGTGCTCTCGACCGAGGAGCGCTTCGACCTCGCTTTGCTCCGGATCGAGACCGGTGGGGTGAAGCTGCCGGTCCTCGCCTTGCGCGATTCCGACGATCTCGAAGTGGGCGATCTGGTGCTGGCCATCGGCAATCCCTTCGGCGTCGGCCAGACGGTCACCTCGGGCATCGTCTCGGGCGTCGCGCGCACCAATACCGGGATCGGCGATTTCGGCTATTTCATCCAGACCGACGCCGCCATCAATCCAGGCAATTCCGGCGGTGCGCTCATTGCCACCGACGGCCGCCTGGTGGGCATTCCGACCGCGATCTTCTCCAAGTCCGGCGGCTCCGTCGGCATCGGCTTCGCCATCCCGAGCAACATGGTGGCGGCGGTGATCCTGGCCGAGGCCAATGGCGGCAAGCTGGTGCGGCCCTGGGTAGGCGCCGCCGGCGAGGCGGTTACCGCCGACATCGCCCGGAGCCTGGGGCTCGCGCGACCCGGCGGCGTCGTGGTGCAGCAGCTCTATCCCGACGGCCCGGCGGAAAATGCCGGCGTGCTCCCGGGCGACATCATTCTGGGCGTCAACAAGCGCCCGGTCGAAGACCCGGAAGGCCTGCGCTTCCGGCTCGCCACCCTGCCGGTGGGGCAGACCGCAACCCTCAATGTCCTGCGCCGCGGCACGCCGCTGGACCTTACCGTCGAGCTCATCGCGCCGCCGGAGGAACCAGCCAATGAAACGGTGCTCGACGGGCGCCAGCCGCTGTCAGGCGCCCTGGTGATCGATCTTTCGCCCGCCGTCAGCGAGGAGGTCAATATCGGCGCCTGGGACGGTGTCGCCATCGCCAAGATCAAGCGCGGCAGCATTGCCGACCGGATCGGCTTCGAGCCCGGCGACATCATCGTCAAGCTCAACGACCGCGAGATCGATTCGGTTGCCACCCTGACCGCGCTGCTGCCGCAGATCTCTGCCCCGTGGTCGGTGACGATCAACCGGGGCGGCCGCGTCCGCACCTTCGATCTCGATTGAGGCGGGCGGGGCGCGGTGAGCGGTCTCTTCGAAGCCCAGGCGCCGCGCCCCCTCGCCGACCGGCTGCGCCCGCAGAAGCTGGCGGACATCGTCGGCCAGGATCATCTCATCGGCCGCGAAGGGCCGATCGCGCGCATGCTGGCGGCGGGCCAGGTCTCCTCGATGATTCTCTGGGGACCGCCCGGCTGCGGCAAGACCACCCTGGCACGGCTGCTGGCCGACGACGTCGACCTGCATTTTGAACTGCTCTCTGCGGTCTTTTCCGGCGTGGCCGACCTCAGGAAGGTGTTCGACGCCGCGCGCGAACGCCGTCGCATGGGGCGTGGCACGCTGCTCTTCATCGACGAGATCCACCGCTTCAACCGTGCCCAGCAGGACGGCTTCCTGCCCTATGTCGAGGACGGCACCATCGTGCTGGTGGGCGCCACGACCGAGAATCCCTCCTTCGAGCTCAACGCGGCACTGCTCTCCCGGGCGCAGGTCTTCGTGCTCAACCGCCTCGATGCGGCCGCCATGGAATTGCTGCTCGCGCGGGCCGAGGCGCTGATGGGCTACCCGCTGCCGCTCGATCCGGCGGCGCGGGCGGCACTGCTCGACATGGCCGATGGCGACGGGCGCTATCTGCTCAACCTGGCCGAGGAACTCTTCCGTCTGCCGCCCGAGGCGATGCTCGATCCCGCCGGGCTCGGGAAGGCGGTACAGCGCCGGGCGCCGCTCTACGACAAGGCCCAGGAAGGGCACTACAACCTCATCTCGGCGCTGCACAAATCCCTGCGCGGCTCGGACACCGACGCGGCGCTCTACTGGTTTGCGCGCATGCTGGACGGCGGCGAGGATCCGCTCTATATCGCCCGCCGCCTGGTCCGCTTCGCGGCCGAGGATATCGGGCTTGCCGACCCGCAGGCGCTGACCCAGGCACTGGCCGCCTGGGATACCTACAAGCGCCTCGGTTCGCCGGAAGGGGAATTGGCGATCGCCCAGGCGGTGATCTATCTCGGCACCGCACCCAAATCCAACGCCGCCTACAGGGCCTATAATGCGGTCAGGAAGGCGGCCAAGACCTACGGCTCGCTGATGCCGCCCAAGCATATCCTTAATGCGCCCACCCGGCTGATGGGCGAACTCGGCTACGGTGCCGGCTACGAATACGACCACGATGCCGAGGACGGGTTTTCGGGTCAGAACTATTTCCCCGACGACATGCGCCGGCAACGATTCTACCAGCCGGTCGAGCGCGGTTTCGAGCGCGAGCTGGTGAAACGTCAGGAATACTGGGACAAGCTGCGGGCCAAGCGGCGACAGCGCAAGGGGCGGCCGGGCGATACGGGCGGCGATGACGAAGGTCAAGGCGAAGGCGGATGAAACACGCTCGCCCTGTGCGCCTGGCGGCTCGCACCAACGTGTTACCGACCTGCCGGGATACCCGCCGCGTGCCACACCTGTTCTTGTGGAATTGCAAGGGCTCAGGTCTGCAATCGAGGCGGCGGCGCCATGCAAGATGAAGGGCTTGTCCCCCCTCAATGGCTTGGCTAGGGTCGCCACGAAGATCAGGCAGACAGCGATCTTTGTCAGTGGCCGGACATCGTTCGATCCGGCATCCGGGGTTGGGAAGCTGTCGGGGCAACAGCGCGATCGTCCATCGGTCGCCCGTTTCGCGGCAGCTAGGTTTCAGGGGTGGATGGCGGCCAATCCGCCGGGAAGAAGGCGAGCTTTCAGAATGCAGGATTACCTTTCGCCGGAACGCGATCGTTTAGCCCTCATCACCATCGACGCACAGCGCGATTTCATGTTGCCCAACAGTCCGGCTGCAGTCGGCAGCGCACCGGCGACCGTGCCGCACATGCAACGCCTCACCCAGGCGTTCCGGCAGCTGCAGGCGCCGATCGTGCACATGGTGCGGCTCTATCGCTGTAACGGATCCAATGTCGATCTGTGTCACCGCGCGCAGATCGAATCCGGCCAGCGCATCGTCATGCCGGGAACGCTCGGCTGCGAATTGATCGACGAGTTGAAGCGCGACCCGGCGCAGCGGATCGAACCCGAATTGCTGCTCGACGGCAAGCTGCAGGAAGCGGGATCCAAGGAGTGGATCTGCTACAAGCCGCGCCTCTCGGCGTTCTTCCAGACCCCGGTCGAGGAACATCTGAAGTCCCTGGGCATCTCCACCATCGTCATCTGCGGCACCGATTTCTCAACCTCCCCGCGCTCCAGCGTCTATGCTGCCGCCAATCGCGACTTCCGCATGGTGCTGGCGACCGACGCCATTTCCGGCGCCACCGATGCCGGTCTCAATGAGCTTGCCCAGATCGGCGTCTATTTGATGGCGACCGACAAACTGCTGGACTGGTTGTCGCGCAGCCGGCAAGCCGCCTGATGAGATCCTCCACATGAGCGGTGTTCAGCAGGTTACGATCACCGCCAGCGACAGCGACCAGCGCCTCGACCGCTGGTTCAAGAAGAACTACCCGCATCTCACCCATGGCCGGCTGGAAAAGCTGCTGCGGACCGGCCAGGTGCGCATCGACGGCAAGCGCGCCAAGGCGGCCGACCGGCTGGAAGCGGGGCAGGTGGTGCGGGTGCCGCCCCTGGGCGATGCCAACGCGCCGCGGCCCGACGACGATCTTCCCAGCGGTCCCAAGCCGGTCAGTGCCCGCGATGCCGAAGCCCTCCGCAAGGCGGTACTCTACAAGGATGCCGAGGTCATCGTGCTCAACAAGCCGGCGGGCCTCGCCGTGCAGGGCGGGACCGGGCTCGACACCAATATCGACGCAATGCTGGAGGCCCTGCAGTTCGACGCGCCCGAGCGGCCGCGCCTGGTGCACCGCCTCGACCGCGACACCTCGGGCTGCCTGGTGCTGGCCCGCACGCAGGCCGCCGCACGCAAGCTCGCCGAGGCTTTCCGTCACAAGACCGCCCGCAAGATCTACTGGGCGGTGACGGTGGGCGCGCCGAAGATGAACCAGGGCAAGATCGATGCGCCGCTCGGCAAGCAGACCGGCGGCCTGACCGGGCGCCGCGCCGCCGAGCGCGTGCAGATCGACGAGGAAGGCAAGAACGCGGTCACCTATTACGCGGTGGTGGAACGCGCCCATGACAAGGCCGCCTGGCTGGCGCTGATGCCGCTCACCGGCCGCACGCACCAGCTGCGCGCCCATTGCGTCGCGCTGGGAACGCCGATCCTGGGGGACGGCAAATATGCCGGCGCCAAGGCCTTCTTCGCGCGCGAGGCGCTGTCCAACCAGCTGCATCTGCATGCCCGCTCGATCCGCATCCCGCACCCCACCCGCGGCATCATCAACGTGACGGCGCCGCTGCCGCCGCACATGCAGAAGACCTGGGATTTCTTCGAGTTCGCGGCCGAGCCGGACCACGACCCCTTCGCCAATCTTGATCTCTAGCCGCCATGGATGCGATAGCACCCTACCGCCTGGTGATCTTCGACTGCGACGGCACCCTGGTCGACAGCCAGCACAACATCGTTGCCGCCATGCGCGAGGCCTTCGCGCGCTTCGGCCATCCTCAGCCGGAAGCCGAGGCGGTGCGGCGCCAGGTCGGCCTGACTCTGGAGATCGCGGTGGCGCGGCTGCTGCCCGACCTCGATGCCGCCGCGGTCCATGAGATCGCCGAGGTCTACCGGACCATCGTGCGAAACCTGCGCGGGGAAGGCGGCATCCTGGAGCCGCTCTATGACGGCATCCGCGAGCTGATCCAGCGGCTCGAACATCCCGCGGTGTTTCTGGGCGTGGCCACCGGCAAGAATCTGGTCGGGCTGGAACACACCCTGCGGCATCATCGCCTGCGCGAGCGGTTCCATACCCTGCAGACCGCCGACCGGGCAATCAGCAAGCCGCATCCCGACATGGTGCTCAAGGCCATGGCGGAATGCGCCTGCGAACCCGCCGAAACCGTGGTGATCGGCGATACCAGCTTCGACATGGAGATGGCCCGGGCCGCCCGGGCGACGGCCATCGGGGTCAATTGGGGCTATCATCCGGCCGAGGAACTGGCGGCTGCCGGCGCCGCCCGGGTGATCCACCACCCGGCCGACCTCATCCCCTGTTTGCAAAGCCTTTCCGCCAGCCGGTAAGATCAGGCCGCAGTCGAGGGAGGAAGCGGCAAATGCGCCTGAAAACCATTCTGGCCGGTTTGGTGATGCTGGTGGTGGCGCTGGGCGCGACCGTGCTTGCCATCGTCAAATCCACGGACTTCAACGCCTATAAGGATCTGGTGGCGAGCCAGGTGAAGGCGGCGACCGGCCGCGATCTGGTGCTGGCCGGCAATGTCGAGGTGGGGCTTTCGCTGACACCCCGGGTGACGGTCGAGCAGGTCACCTTCCGCAACGCCGAATGGGGCACCGACCCCACCATGCTGCGCTTCGGCAAACTGACCGCCGAGGTCGAACTCCTGCCGCTGCTCTCCGACCAGATCGTCATCCGGCGTCTCATTCTCAGCGATGCCGACATCCTGCTGGAAACCAATGCCGCCGATATCGGCAATTGGGTCATGGATTCCGGCGCAAGCGGTGGCGGCGCGACGGCACCCCTGCCGCATATCGGCGAGATCACCCTCGAGAAACTCTCGCTGCGCTATCGCAACGGCGTCACCGGCGCGGCGCAACGTCTCGACATCGATCATCTGGTTGCACGGTCGGACGGCCCGGGCGGCGCCATCACTTTTGCTCTCAAGGCCACCGGGGACAATCAGCCGATCCAGGTCGAGGGCACGCTCGGCGCGCTGAGCCGCTTTGCCCGGGGACCGTTGCCGCTCGATCTCAAGGGCAGTCTCGGCGCGCTCACCTTTGCCGTGAAAGGCGAAATCCGCGAACCCGCGGCACTTGACGGGATCGCCCTCGATCTCTCCCTTGCGGCCCCCATGCCCGTGACGATTGCCGGCGTCACCCTGCCGGGCGCCGGACCCTATCGCCTTGCCGGCAATCTCAGCGGCGAGGATGGTGCCTTTCAGTTGCGAGGCGCGAGCGGCGTGGTGGGCGAAAGCGATTTCACCGGCGAGCTCGCTTTCCGGCCCGGGGAGGAACGCCCCTATCTCGGGCTGCGCCTCGCCTCGACCAAGCTCAACAGCAAGGATTTCGGGCTGGAGCCGGTGCTGTCCGGACCGGACAAGGGGCCCAGCGACGGCCGCGCCTTCTCGGCCGAGCCCTGGGTGATCCCGCCGCTCGATTTCCTCGACGCCGACATCGCCTGGACCGCACAGGAGTTCAACCACGGCCCCTACCCGCTGAAGAATGCCAGCATCGAACTGGCACTCGCCGCCGGCAAGCTCACCCTCACCTCGGTCACCGGCAATCTGGTGGACGGCCGCTTCTCGGCGGCGGGCACACTTGATTCCATGCAGTCGCCGCCGCCACTGCTGGCCCGGCTGCGCGCCGATGAGGTGGCGGCGGGGCCACTCCTGGAGACCATGGGCCTCGCCTCCGTCCTCACCAGCAAGAACGCCAATCTCGAAGTGGAGCTCGCCGGCCCTGCCGGGTCCCTGCGCAGCCTGATGGCCGGGGCCAACGGCCATGTCACCTTCGAGGCCGGGCGCGGGCAGTTGCAGAACGATTTCGTGCGGCTGCTCTTTGCCGACCTGTTCAGCCTCATTTCCTTCGGCGGCAGCAACGACGCCTCGCAGGTGAACTGCCTTGCCGCGCGCTTCCGGATCGAGAACGGCATCGCCGTCTCGCGCGGCATCGTGCTCGACACGCCCGGCGCCACCGTGCTGGGCTCGGGCCAGATTGATCTTGGTCAAGAGCGCCTGGCCCTGCATCTCGACACACAATCGAAGCAGGTCAACCTGGCCAATCTCGCCGTGCCGATGAATGTCGGCGGGACCTTCACCGATCCCAGCGTGACGCCCGATGCCTTGGGTGCCGTGGGCAATACCGCCGACTTTGCCACCCGCGCCGCCGACCTTGCGACCCTCGGTGTGCTTTCTTCCGTCACGGGTCTTGGTGAATCTCGGGATCTTGGCCCGGACCCCTGCAACACGGCCCTCGACGAAGGGGCCAAGGCCGCCAAGACCAGCCCCGGACAGAAGATCCAGGAGGGTGCCGGCCAGGTCATCGAAGGCATCGGCGAAGGCGCCAAGGACATCGGCGAGGGCGCCGGCAAGGCGCTGGAATCGATCGGCGAGGGTATCGGCGAAGGCCTCAACGATCTCTTCGGGAACTGACTCCATGCTCGGATCGGCCCCACGCCGTTTCTACCAGACCGTCGCCGTGACGGTGACGCCGGACGGCTGCGGCATCACCCTCGACGGCAAGCAGCTGCGCTCGCCGGCACAACATCCCTTCCTGCTGCCCAACGCGGCGCTCGCCGGCGCCATCGCTGCCGAATGGGCGGCCCAGGGCGATAAGGTCCGCCCGCATACCATGCCGCTGATGCAGCTGGCGGCCACGGCGATCGACCGGGTCGGGCCCGCGCGGGACCAGATCGTCGCCGAACTGGCGGGTTATGCCGCCAGCGATCTCGTCTGCTACCGGGCGACGGAGCCGCCGGCCCTGGTCGCCCGCCAGACCCAGGCCTGGGACCCGATGATCGACTGGGTGCGGCGGCGCTATGATGTCGTCCTCCAGGTCACCAGCGGCATCGTCGCCGTGCCGCAACCGCCCGCCACCCTGCTGGCCCTGGAACGGGTGGTGGCGGGGCAGGGGGACTTCGCGCTGGCGGCCCTCGCGACCCTGGTTTCCGTCTCGGGCTCCCTGGTCCTCGGCCTGGCCGTGGCCGATGGCGCGCTTACCCCGGAACAGGGCGCCCATGCCGCCCAGCTCGACGAACTGTTCCAGGCCGAGCGCTGGGGCGAGGATGCGGAGGCGACCGAGCGGCGGGTGGCGCAACTGGCCGACCTGGTGGCGGCGAAGCGCTTCCTCGACCTGCTGGCGGCGACTTGAGGCGGGCCCGCCCGCATGCTATCCAGAGGCGCCTTCGCACCTGCAAAAAGGCTGGCAAAAAGGCCGGGTGAGAGCCGGGCAGGGCCGGAAGATGTTGGGCCCGAAGATGTTGGGGGAATGCGCCGATGCAAGAGATCCTGAAACAGCTTGAAGAGATGCGCGCGGCGGCGCGGGCCGGCGGTGGCCAGAAGCGGGTCGCCGCCCAGCATGCCAAGGGGCGCCTGACCGCCCGCGAGCGCATCGAGCTGCTGCTCGATCCCGATTCCTTCGAGGAATGGGACATGTTCGTCGAGCATCGCTGCCACGATTTCGGCATGGGTGGGCAGCGTGTGCCGGGGGACGGCGTGGTGACCGGTTATGGCACGGTCAACGGCCGCCTGGTCTTCGTCTTCAGCCAGGACTTCACCGTCTTCGGCGGCTCGCTCTCGGAAGCTCATGCGGAAAAGATCTGCAAGGTGATGGATCAGGCGATCCGCGTCGGCGCGCCGGTGATCGGCATCAACGATTCCGGCGGCGCCCGCATCCAGGAAGGCGTCGCGTCCCTTGCCGGCTATGCCGAGGTGTTCCAGCGCAACATCATGGCCTCGGGCGTGGTGCCGCAGATCAGTGTCATCATGGGGCCCTGCGCCGGCGGGGCCGTCTATTCGCCGGCCATGACCGATTTCATCTTCATGGTGAAGGACAGCTCCTACATGTTCGTCACCGGCCCGGAGGTGGTGAAGACGGTGACCCACGAAACCGTCACCTTCGAACAGCTGGGCGGTGCCGTCACCCACAGCCAGAAATCCGGCGTCGCCGATCGCGCCTTCGAGAACGACGTCGAGGCGCTGCTGGAAGTGCGGCGCTTCGTCGACATGCTGCCGGCCTCCAACCGCGCCAAGGCGCCGGCGCGCCCGTCGCCCGATCCCATCGACCGGGACGAGATGTCGCTGGATACCTTGATCCCCTCCAATCCCAACAAGCCCTATGACATGAAGGAACTGATCCAGAAGGTCGTGGACGAGGGCGACTTCTTCGAGCTGCAGCCGAACCATGCCGGCAACATCCTCACCGGCTTTGCCCGCATGGGCGGCGAGACAGTCGGCATCGTCGCCAACCAGCCGATGGTGCTGGCCGGCTGCCTGGATATCGACTCGAGCCGCAAGGCCGCGCGCTTCGTGCGCTTCTGTGACTGTTTCGAGATTCCCATCGTCACTTTCGTGGATGTGCCGGGCTTCCTGCCGGGGACGTCCCAGGAGCACGGCGCCATCATCAAGCACGGCGCCAAGCTGCTCTTCGCCTATGGCGAGGCGACGGTGCCCAAGGTCACGGTGATCACGAGGAAGGCCTATGGCGGCGCCTATGACGTCATGAGCTCGAAGCATCTCAGGGGCGACGTCAACTTCGCCTGGCCCACCGCCGAGATCGCGGTGATGGGGCCGAAGGGCGCGGTGGAGATCATCTTCCGTGCCGATATCGGCGATGCGGAGAAGATCGCCGAGCGCACCGAGGAATATCGCCGTAAATTCGCCAATCCCTTCGTCGCGGGCGCGCGCGGCTTCATCGACGACGTGATCATGCCGCATGCGACGCGGAAGCGGATCTGCCGCTCGCTCGCCATGCTCAGGGACAAGAAGATCGAAAATCCCTGGAAGAAGCACGACAACATCCCGCTTTGAGAGCCGGGGCGGGAGAAGAGACCATGTTCAAGAAAATCCTAATTGCCAATCGCGGCGAGATCGCCTGCCGCGTCATCAAGACCGCGAAAGCCATGGGCATCAAGACCGTGGCGGTCTATTCCGAGGCGGATGCCGACGCGCTCCATGTGCGCATGGCCGACGAGGCGGTGGCCATCGGCACGGCGCCGGCGCGGGAGTCCTATCTCGTCATCGAGAAGATCGTCGCCGCCTGCAAGGCGACCGGCGCCGAGGCGGTGCATCCCGGCTATGGCTTCCTGTCCGAAAACATGGCCTTCGCCGAGGCGCTGAAAAAGGCCAAGATCGCCTTCATCGGCCCCGACCCCCATGCCATTCACGCCATGGGCGACAAGATCGAATCGAAGAAACTCGCCCGCGAAGCCGGCGTCAACATGGTGCCCGGCTTCCTCGAGGTGATCCGGGATGCCGACCACGCGGTCAAGATCGCCCGCGACATCGGCTATCCGGTGATGATCAAGGCCTCGGCCGGGGGCGGCGGCAAGGGCATGCGCGTCGCCTATAACGATGTCGAGGCGAGGGACGGCTTCCGCTCGGCCACCTCGGAAGCGAAATCTTCCTTCGGCGACGACCGCATCTTCATCGAGAAGTTCATCGAGGAGCCGCGCCATATCGAGATCCAGGTCCTGGCCGACGGCCACGGCACCTGTCTCTATCTCGGCGAGCGCGAATGCTCGATCCAGCGCCGCCACCAGAAGGTGATCGAAGAGGCACCCTCGCCCTTCCTCGACGAGAAGACCCGCGCCGCCATGGGCGAACAGGCGGTGGCGCTCGCCAGGGCCGTTCAGTACAGATCCGCCGGCACGGTCGAGTTCATCGTCGACGGCAAGCGCAATTTCTACTTCCTCGAAATGAACACCCGGCTCCAGGTCGAGCATCCGGTGACCGAGATGGTGACCGGCCTCGACCTCGTCGAGCAGATGATCCGGGTGGCCGCCGGCGAGAAGCTGAAACTGAAGCAGAGCGACATCAAGCTGAAGGGCTGGGCGATCGAGGCCCGGGTCTATGCCGAGGATCCGGTGCGCAACTTCCTGCCCTCGATCGGCCGCCTGGTGCGCTACCGCGAGCCCAAGGCGGGTTCCTCGGTGCGAGTCGATTCCGGCGTCTATGAAGGCGCCGAGATCGGCATGTTCTACGACCCCATGATCGCCAAGCTGGTGACCTACGGCGCCGACCGCAGGGCGGCGACCCAAGCCATGCGCGAGGCGCTGGATGCCTTCTACATTCGCGGCCTCAATCACAACATGCCGTTCCTCGCCGCCCTGCTCGCCCATGAGCGCTTCGCCGCCGGTCGCCTGACCACCGGTTTCATCGCCGAGGAATTCCCCGACGGCTTCCACGGCGTCGATCTGGCGCCGGAAGACCTCGCCGATCTGGTCGCCGTGGCGGCGATTTTGCATCACCAGTACGAACTGCGCGCCCATAGCCGCGGCCGCCGCTTCCACAGCAACGGCAATGCCGTCGCCGGCAAATGGGTGGTGAAACTTGGGACGGAAAAGCATCAGGTGACGTTGGCCGAAACCGCCGCCGGCTTTGCCGTCCTCGACGGCAGGCAGAGCCGCGAACTGGTAAGTGACTGGAAGCTGGGCGACGTGCTGTGGCGTGGCCGCATCGACGGCCGCAGCATCACCGTGCAGATCGACCGCATCGGTATCGGCTATCGCCTGACCTATGCCGGGGCCCAGGCCAATCTGCTGGTGCTCACCCCGCGCGCAGCCGAGCTCGACCAGCACATGCTGGTCAAGCAGCCGCCCGACATGTCGCGCTATCTGCTCTCGCCCATGCCGGGCTTGCTGGTCTCCCTCGCCGTCGCCGAGGAGCAGGAGGTGAAGGCGGGCGAGGAGCTTTGCGTGGTCGAGGCCATGAAGATGATGAACATCCTCAGGGCCGAGCGCGACGGCAAGGTGGCGAAGATCCATGCCAAATCCGGCGACAGCCTCGCCGTCGACCAGGTCATCGTGGAATTCGCCTGATGCCGGCCCCGGGTCCCGGCGAGACGGCCAAGCTCTGCCGCATCAGCGGCAAGGTGCAGAATGTCTGGTACCGCGCCTGGACCATCGAACAGGCGCAGGCGCGCGAGCTCAGGGGCTGGGTGCGCAACCGCGTGGACGGCACCGTCGAGGCGCTGTTCGCCGGCCCGGCCGATCAGGTCGCGGCGATGATCGCCCTCTGCTACACCGGCCCCAAGGCGGCGCGGGTGAGCGAGGTGGCGACGGAGGACTTTACCGGCGAGGTGCCCGGCGATTTCCACAAGTTGCGCGACGCATGAGGATGCCAAGATGAATCTGCGGATCAGCGACAAGCGCGCCCTGGTGCTGGGCGCCAGCCAGGGCCTGGGTGCTGCGTCCGCCGCGGCACTCGCTGCCGAAGGGGTCGCGGTGACGCTGCTCGCGCGCAGCGCGGAAAAGCTTAAGGCACGCGTGGCCGAAATCGTCGCCAGCGGTGGCCGTGCCGATTTCCACGTCGCCGATCTGTTCGACCGCGCGGCCCTCGCGCCGGTGATCGACGATCCGCGCGGCTACGACATTCTCGTCCTCAACGCGCCGCCGCCACCGCCGGTGCGGGCCCGCTCGGTCGATCGCGCCGCCTGGGGTCGCCAGTTCGAGGCGATGTTCCTCAATCAGATCGAGCTCGCGGCCCATCTCGGCGAAGGCATGGCGGCGCGCAAATGGGGGCGCATCATCGCCATCGCCTCGACCAGCGTGCAGGAACCGATCCCGGGCCTGGTCTATTCCAACGCGCTGCGCGCCGCCCTCAACAACTGGCTGAAATCGCTGGCCGACGAATTGGGGCCCGAGGGTGTCACCGTCAATACCGTGGCCCCCGGCGCCTTCGCCACCGAGCGCACCGCCTCGCTGGACGCAGCGGCCGCTGCGCGCAGCGGCCGGCCGCTGGCCGAGATCAAGGCCGACGGAGTGGCCGGCATTCCCGCCGGCCGCTACGGCGAGGCACCTGAATTCGGCGCCATGGTGGCCTTCCTCGCCGGCGAGGTCTCGGCCTATACCAACGGCGCCTTCATCCGCCTCGATGGCGGTTCCAGCCGCGGCGCTACCTGAGACTCAGTGCCGGCGGCGTTGCTGCGTCGCTTCGAACAGCGACGCATTGGGGCAGAAGCTGCGCCAAGCCCCCAGCCGCCGGTCGGGATCCGCCAGCCAGCGCGCGCAGGTCTCGTGGGTGGGGCAGGCGAGGCAGTGTTCGATGGCGTCCGCGAGCGCCGCGCTGCCGTTGCGATCGGCCACCAGTTCGGGGCGCAGATCGAGGAGGATCAGCATGGCGCCCAGGGAGGCGCCGTTGGATTGCCGCGCGCGGTCGGATCTGTTGCCAGCCATGGCCGATACCCTCCCTCGTTTCTCCCGCTGAGAGAACCAAGGAAAGACCCGGCAGGGACCGGAGACAAGTGGTGGCGATGTCTCGCGACGATGCGTCGCGGCCATGCGTGCCAGAGGCTACCCGCCGAATACCTCGGCGAAGGCGCCCTGCAGCGCCATGTCGAGTTCCGGCATGCTCACCATCTGTCCAAGCTTGGCGAGCGAGGTGACGCCATAGGGGCTGGCGGCACTTTCGCTGATGCCGCAGGGCACGATCCCTGCGAAATGCGAGAGGTCCGGCTCGAGATTGATCGAGATGCCGTGATAGCTCACCCAGTGCCGTACCCGGATGCCGATGGCGCCGATCTTGTCCTCGCGTCCGCCCGGTCCGACCACCCAGATGCCGACCCGGCCCTCGCGCCGCTCGGCGGTGACGTTGAATCGCGCGAGGGTCCGGATCACCCATTCCTCGAGGTCGCGCACGAAGCGCCGGATGTCGCCGCCACCGGCTCCACCGCGCGCCTTCAGATCGAGCATGACATAGGCCACTCGCTGGCCCGGGCCGTGATAGGTGAACTGTCCACCGCGCCCGCTCGCGAAGACCGGGAAGCGATCCGGCGCAAGCAGATCCTCCGCCCTGGCACTGGTGCCGGCGGTATAAAGCGGGGGATGTTCCAGCAGCCAGACCGTCTCCGGCGCGGTGCCGGCACGGATTTCGGCGACGCGCTGCTCCATGAATTGGACGGCGGCCGGGTAGTCTACCAACCCATCCTCGATGCGCCATGTCACGGAGCTGGATTCAGTCACGGCAAGCCCTTTGAATGATTGGGTTTTTTGTTTGCTTGATAGTCGCCCACCGATTTGCTATTCCCCGGCGCGCTGTCTGGCAAGGGTCATGTGACCTTTCGGGCGCGGTCGTGGCGGAATTGGTAGACGCGCAGCGTTGAGGTCGCTGTGGGGCAACCCGTGGAAGTTCGAGTCTTCTCGACCGCACCATCTTCTTGATCGGACATCGCGGGGTCACCTCAACCCCATCCTGTCTTCCTCAATCGGCATGGCAAATATCCCCTTCGGGGGACCCGCCGGCATCTGTCCGGTCGCCCGCTTCGCTGCCATCGGCGAAGAACACCCGGTCGTATTTCAGCGGGTTGTCGCGGTCGACCGTCTCTTCCAGTTCGCGCGCGTAGCGATGGCCGGCAAAGACCGCCGCCGCGATGATGGCGGGAGCGTCGCAATCGCCGATGCGCCGCAGGGTCCGGGGCGCACCCTTGGCATCGCCCGCCGCCACGACGCCTTTCAACTCCTGATAAAGCGCATCCTCGGGCTGGCGCAGCGTGACCAGGACCAGGGCCTGTGCCGCCACCGATCTTGGCCGCCCGGTATAGGCGCAGCTCAGCGTCGCCGCCTTGCCGTCGAAGGCGGTCAGGCCGTGGGCGGCGACGATCTCGACGCCCGCTTCCATCAGGCGGCGCTGGGTGCGAACCTGCTCGGCCGTATAGCCGCCCCATGACGCCACGCTGTCGTCCGGCGTCACGAAAACGACTTCGCAGCCCGCCTGGACGAGGCGCTCGGCGATCACGCTCCCCATGTAATAGCTGTCATCGTCGAAGAGGATCACGCGACCCGCCGGCAGCTTCCCCGCCATGATGTCGTCCGGCGTGAACAGCGCGGTGGCGGGCGCCGTGATCGCCAGGGGTGTTGCGTTGAACCGGCCGACACCGTCCCGGCGCCAGGTGGCGCCCGTCGCCACCACCACATGATCGGCCGCCACATCGAGCACGTCGCGGACACCGAGGCGGCTTTCGCGGAAGATTTCGATATTCGGCATCTTTGCGATCTGGCCGGTGCGGTAGTCGCGCACCCGCGCCCATTCGCTGAGACCGGGGAGGGCCGCTTCGCGCGTCACCCGGCCGCCCAGCTCGCGCCCCGCCTCGGCCAGCATCACGTCATAGCCGCGCTGGCCCAGGGCGCGGGCGGCTTCCAGGCCGGCAGGTCCCGCGCCGATCACCAGGACTTTGCTCTCGGATTTCCTGCGGGCGATCTTTTCCGGATGCCAGCCGCGGCGCCATTCCTCGCTCATGGTCGGGTTCTGGGTACAGCGGATGGGCACGCTCTTGCCGTCGCCCGAATAGCAGACATTGCAGCCGATGCATTCACGGATGTCCTCCAGGCGGCCTTCCTCGATCTTCCTCGGCAGAAAGGGATCCGCGATCGAGGGCCGCGCCGCGCCGATGAAATCGACGATGCCGCGCCGGAGCTGCGAGACCATGGTGTCGGGCGAGGTGAAACGGCCGACCGTGACCACGGGCTTGCTGGTGAGGGATTTGACATAGGCCATGTAGGGCTCGAGCGAGCCTTCGCGCACGAAGCGCGAGACGCCCATTTCCAGCGAATAGTCGCCGATATTGATGTCCCACAGATCCGGCGCCTCGGCGAGCAGCCCGATCATGTCGCGGTGTTCGCCGGTAACGGGGTTGCCGTCGCCGCCGCCGCCGGCCTCGGCCGAGAAGCGCAGCGCCACGGCGCATCTGTCGCCCACCGCGTCCCGGGTGTCCTCAATGAGTTCGCGCACCAGCCGGACGCGATTCTCAAGGCTGCCGCCATATTCGTCGGACCGCGTGTTGGTCTCGGCCGACAGGAATTGGGAGAGGAGATAGCCGTGGGTGGCGTAGACATAGACGATGTCGAACCCAGCTTCCCTGGCACGCAGGGCTGCGTTGCGATGCCAGCGCCGCACGTCGCGGATATCTTCCCTGTCCATGGCACGGGTCTGGTAGGGATCGCCCGCGAGATTGGGCATGCTGGCCACCCCCAAGGGAACCTCGCGGGTGTGGAGATTGGCCGTGCGCGCCCCGCCGATCCACAATTCCACCCCGGCCAGCGCGCCATGCGCATGGACCTTCTCGGTCATCAGGGCATGGGCGCGGATGTCGCCCGCATCCCATAGCGAGGCCGAGGGATAGGGCAGATCGTCCGATGCGGGATGGATCGAGCAGTATTCGGTGCAGACGACGCCCCAGCCGCCCTCGGCCTTGGTGGCGCGCAGATCCGCCAGCATGCGGGGCCGCAGCCAACCGAGACCGGTGCAATGGGGCACCTGGTAGAAGCGGTTCTTGGCCGTGACCGGGCCGATTTTCAGGGGCTCGAACAGGATGTCGTAGCGTGGATCGCGGCTCATGGAGGGGTCCGGAAATGATGAGGACGGCGGCGGGGGCGGTTTCGTCGGGCAGTCGAGTGTCCCGGCAAGGATAGGACAGGTAGGTCAGATGCCAGTAGTGCAAAAAACCGACTTGGAGGGGCTCGGGAAAAATCGCCCCCGGGGGACCCGCCGCGCTGGCATCGCGGGCCTGCGCGGCTATAATCCGGCGCGCTGGCCGGCAGGCCGTTCGTGAACCCTGCCGCCGTTCCGATTCCCGGGGGTGACATGGCGGACGACAATCTGAGGGAAGGCGCCCTCGAATACCACCGGAGCCCCAGGCCCGGGAAGATCGCCATCACCGCCACCAAGCCGCTCGCCAACCAGCGCGACCTGGCGCTCGCCTATTCCCCGGGCGTCGCCGCCGCCTCGGAAGCGATCGCCGCCGACCCCGCGACCGCGGCCGAATACACCAGCCGGGCCAATCTCATCGCCGTCATCACCAATGGCACCGCCGTGCTCGGTCTCGGTGCCATCGGCCCCCTGGCTGCCAAGCCGGTGATGGAAGGGAAGGCGGTCCTGTTCAAGAAATTCGCCGATATCGACGTCTTCGACATCGAGATCGACGAGACGGATCCCCAGAAGCTGGTCGACATCATCGCCGCGCTGGAGCCCACCTTCGGTGGCATCAATCTCGAGGACATCAAGGCGCCGGAATGCTTCGAGGTCGAGGGCAAGCTACGCGAGCGGATGAAAATTCCGGTGATGCATGACGATCAGCACGGCACCGCCATCGTGGTCGCCGCCGCCCTGACCAACGCGCTCGAAGTCGTGGGCAAGAAACTCGCCGACGTGAAGCTGGTGACCTCGGGC
This sequence comes from Rhodospirillaceae bacterium, assembly GCA_016794165.1. Lineage (GTDB taxonomy): Bacteria > Pseudomonadota > Alphaproteobacteria > Dongiales > Dongiaceae > Dongia. Next base: position 401 of record JAEUKV010000156.1, on the reverse strand, counting down.
GCGGGTGCCGCGGCGCTGGCCTGTCTCGATCTGCTGGTGGCGCTCGGCATGCCGGTCGGCAACATCACGGTCACCGACATCGTCGGCGTCGCCTATGAGGGTCGTACCGAACTGATGGATCCGAGAAAGGCGCGTTATGCCAGGAAGACCGATGCGCGCTCGCTCGCCGATGCGATCAAGGGCGCCGATGTCTTCCTGGGCCTCTCGGCGCCGCGGGTGCTGACGCCCGAGATGGTGGCGACCATGGGCGAGCGCCCGGTCGTCTTCGCCCTTGCCAACCCCACGCCCGAGATCCTGCCCGAGGAGGTGAAGTCGGTGAGGCCCGACGCGGTCATCGCCACCGGGCGCTCCGACTATCCCAACCAGGTCAACAATGTGCTGTGCTTCCCCTTCATCTTCCG
>JAEUKV010000121.1 GCA_016794165.1 Rhodospirillaceae bacterium | reverse complement strand
ATGCCGCAGCCGTCGATGCCGCGCGGCACCTGGCCGAGATCCTGGCCGCTCATCTGTTCGAGGATGCCGAGCAGGCGCTGCTGCACCGGATGCTCGTAGCGCACATAGCCGGCGGTGGGATCGCCGAGATGCACCGCCGTGGTGAGGAAGCCGCTATGCTTGCCGGAGCAGTTGTTGTGGGCGCGGGTGGGTTCTTCGCCGCTGCGCCACATCGCCTGGGCGCTGGGCTCGTGATAGGGATAATGGGGCCCGCATTCGAGATCGTCAGCGCTAAGGCCGATTTTCGCCAGCCAGGCAGTGACCGCGGCGACATGGCCGGGCTCGCTGGAGTGGGACGCGCAGGCCAGCGCGATCTCGCGGTCGGCAAGGCCGAAGCGGTCCGCCGCGCCCGATTCGACCAGCGGGATGGCAAGCAGCGGCTTGATCGCGGAGCGGCCATAGATCGGCCGTTCGATATCGCCCCAGGCCTTCACCACGCGACCGTCGGCATCGACCACGGCGGCAATGGCGCGGTGGCGGCTTTCCACCATGCTGCCGCGCCAGACCTCGACCAGAACCGGGCTGTCGCCGCTGGGGAGATCGGTGTGGACATGAAGCTGTGCTGCGGTCATGAGGGTGGTGTCCGTGCGGGGGGCGTTGTTGGCGCGCACAATGCCGCCGCGGGACGTCGCTGGCAACAGCCAGCTAGAAGGCGGGGCTGGCGCCCGCGCCGTGCCGGTCGCGAAAGCGCCGCACTTTGTCCCTTGTGCCGCAATCGGCCATGGCGCACCAGCGCCGCCTGCCGTTGCGGCTGGTATCGAAGAAGAACCAGCGGCAGTCGTGATTGGGGCAGCGCTTGATCCGCGCGAGGGCGGTTCCGGTCAGCAGGGCGACGGCATCGGCGACGATGTCGTGGCGAAGGCCGGCAAGCGCCCCGCCCGAAGCCCTCACGGCCGCCCTCCCGGCGGCCTCGTCCCAGTGGAGTTCGATCGCGCCCAGGCCACCGCTGGCGGCCAGGGCATTGAGCGCCGTCTGCGGTGGCGCTACCCCCTCGCTCACGGCATCGAAGATCTGCAGCAGATGTCCCCGCAACGAACGCATGCCGGCGGTTTCCGCCTCGGTGGGCATCCGCTCCAGCGGCCGGCCGAGCCGTGCCGCCCAGCCGGCGAGCGCCGCCGGCTCGGCAAGCCGGTCGCCGCCGGTTGCCTGTGACAGCGAGTTGCAGAAATCGAGGCTGAGGCGCCCGGCCAGGAACTCGAAGCGCGGCAGAGCCCGGGGCGATGTGTCAACGGACGTCACATCTGTCACCATTAAATCTCAATTGACTGGTTACGATATCAGATTATCCTGAAACCATCAAAACTCATTTCACCGGTGACAGGTTTTTCATGCCGCATCCCGCTCTCCTGGCCCTGCTCGCGGGCATCGTTCTCTCCGGTTTCAGTCCGATCCTGGTGCGTCTCAGCCCGGTGGATCCTGGTGCCACCGCCTTCTGGCGGCTGCTCGCCGCCACCCTGCTGATGCTGGCCTTCGCCCGGTTCCGGGTGAAACTGCCGCCCCGCGTGGCGCTGGCCGTGGCCTTTGCCGGCCTGCTGCTGGCGGCGGATCTGGTGCTGTGGAACATGGCCATCGTCAGCACCACCGTGCTCGAAGCCTCGCTTCTGGTGATGCTCTATCCGCTTCTGGTGGCGGCCGTTGAGATCGGCTGGATGAAACGGCCGCTCGGCTGGCCGCTCATCCTGGGTGGGCTCATCGCCTTTGCCGGGGCAGCACTCATGACCCTGGGACCGACCCAGGGTCAGTCCAGCCTCTACGGCAATCTGCTCGCCCTCACCGCCGCCTTCTTCTATGCTGGCTGCCTGTTGATCACGGCGCGCTATTGCCGCGGCCATTCGGTCCAGGCGGTCACCTTCTGGGAACTCATGAGCGCCACCCTCTTTTCGCTGCCAACGCTGCTGTGGGAAGACCAGGCCATCCCGGCCACGCCGGAGGCCTGGGGATTCATGGCGACCTATGGCCTGGTTACCTTCAGCGGCTATCTGCTGATGAATGTCGGCCTCACCCGGATCGCCGCCAGCGTCGCCGCCATCCTTGGCTACGGCCAGCCGATCATCGCCACGGTGATCGCCTTCTTCCTGCTCGCCGAACTGCCGAGCCATCTCGCCATCCTGGGGGCGGGCGTGGTGCTCCTCGGTCTCATTCTTGCCGGCCGCGCGGCGCGGGTGCCGGTAGCCGCCGGCAGGGCCTGAATATCCATCCTCGCCGAGACTGGTCATCTTGCGGCGGTTTCGCTAGCTTCGCCGCCACGGCAGGCAAGGCAGGGCAGCAGGTGGCGGATGAGCGGCAATCCGGTCAATCGGGGCTATTTCGGGATCGGGGTCGAGGGTATCTCGAAGCCGATGAATCTGGGCGCGGTGCTGCGCACGGCGCACGCCTTCCACGCCAGTTTCTGCTTCACCATCGGCGCCAATTTCAATGTGCGCGAGGTACTGGCCTCGGACACCTCGGTCGCCGTGGACAGCCTGCCCGTGCAACTCTACCCGGACGTCGCCAGCTTCACCCTGCCCCTGGGATGCCGGTTGGTGGGGATCGAGATCACCGACGATGCCATCGACCTTCCCAGTTTCACGCATCCGCCGGCCTGCGCCTATGTGCTGGGGGCGGAAAAGGACTCGCTGTCCCCGGAGCTGCAGGAACGCTGCGATTTCATCGTCAAGGTTCCCACCCGGTTCTGCGTCAACCTCTCGGTCGCTGGCGCCATCGTGATGTATGACCGCATGATCAGCCTGGGCCGGTTCGCAGAACGACCGGTGCGGGTCGGCGGCCCCGTGGCACCCCTCGCGACACATAAGCGCGGTCTGCCCGTCTGGAAGCAGAAGCAGCTGAAAAAGCAGAACAATTCTGCTTGATCCACAGGTTCACGGGCACCCTTTTGGTGGATTTCGCCGGCAAAGCTTGCTAGAGGATGGCGGCGTGAAGCGCGGGCCGGCCAAGATCCGATGGCGCGAAACCCGACCGGAGTCGGACCAGGGATGGGCTAACCCCCACCCATTGAGCATTGACCACCCAGGGAACGGAATGATGTTGCGAGCGCTGCCACGAGGGACGATGCGGCTGAACGCCAGGATGCTCGGGGCGCTTGCCGTCCTGGTGTTGGCCACCGTCCCGGCCGCGGCCGAGGCGCCGAAGAATCTGGGCGCCTTCGGTCAATGGCGCGCCCTCACCGTCACCGCGGACGGCCAGCGCAGCTGTTATGCGATGAGCATCCCCGTGGAAAAACAGGGACGGGTCGAGGGCCGTGGCGAAGTCGCCGCCATGGTGACCCATTTCCCCGGCATCGGCGCTCTTGACCAGGTCTCGATCGTGCTCGGTTTCGAGCCGGCCGCGACCGGGCCGGTCATTGCCAAGATCGGCGGCTTCACCTTCACCCTCGACGAGATCGAGGGGGACCGGGCCTGGGTCAAGACCCGGGTCAACGATCGCGCCATGGTGCAGGCCCTCAAGAAATCGAACCGGATGGTCGTGACCGCCGCCACCGCCAAGGGCCTCAAGGTCGAGGACACCTACGATCTCACCGGTTTCACCAAGGCCTATCAGGCGATGAGCAAGGCCTGCTCGTAAGCAATCGGACCAGCGCGATGAATTCGGAACAGCACGCCGCCAGTTTGAGCCCCACCACCGCCGATGTCGGCGGTGCGGACGGTCATGCCAAGCGCGACCTCATCGGCCTCGACCGTGCCGAGCTGGAAGCGTTGATGGCCGAGCTGGGCGAGCCCAAATTCCGCGCCCGCCAGCTCTGGCACTGGCTCTATCATCGCGGCGCGCGGGATTTCGCCGAGATGCACAATCTCTCGAAGGATTTTCGCGCCCGCTTCGCGGAGAAATTCTTCATCGGCCGGCCCGGCATCGCGGTCAGCCTCGCCTCGAAGGACGGGACCCATAAGTGGCTCCTGGAACTGGGCGATGGCCAGAAAGTCGAGGCGGTCCATATCCCGGAGGAAGATCGCGGCACGCTCTGCGTCTCCTCCCAGGTCGGCTGTACGCTCACCTGCAAGTTCTGCCACACCGGGACCCAGCGCCTGGTGCGCAACCTCACCGCCGCCGAGATCGTCGGCCAGGTGATGATGGCGCGCGATCACCTCGGCGAATGGCCGAGCCCGAAGGACGGGCGCCTGCTCTCCAACATCGTCATGATGGGAATGGGCGAGCCGCTTTATAACTTCGAGAACGTGGCGAAGGCGCTCAAGATCGTCATGGACGGCGAGGGCATCGCCATCTCGAAGCGGCGCATCACCCTCTCGACCGCCGGCGTGGTGCCGCTGATCGAACGCTGCGGCGCCGAGCTCGGCGTCAATCTCGCCGTTTCGCTGCACGCCGTCACCGACGAGCTGCGCAACGAGATCGTGCCGATCAACAAGAAGTATCCGCTCGCGGAATTGATGCGCGCGCTGGAGAACTATCCCGGCCTCTCCAATGCCCGGCGCATCACCTTCGAATATGTCATGCTGAAAGGCATCAACGACAGCCCGGCCGATGCCCGCGCGCTCATCCAGCTGATCAAGCGCGTGCCGGCCAAGGTCAACCTCATTCCCTTCAATCCCTGGCCGGGAGCGCCATTCGAGCGCTCGACGCCTGCCGCCATTCGCGATTTCTCCGACATCATTTTCGATGCCGGTTATTCCAGCCCCGTGCGCACGCCGCGTGGCGAGGATATCATGGCGGCCTGCGGCCAGTTGAAGAGCGACAGCGTGAAGCCGCGCCGCTCGGAGCGCGACAGGCTGGCGGCCGAGAGTGTCGCCCAGGATTTCCCGGATGGGGCTGCCGCCTAGTGCGTGAGCGCCGCGCCCGAAGGTGGCTCGGGCCACTCGTTGTGCTGGAATCGATCCTCCTGGTCGTCGGTATCGCGGCCGCACAGGAAACCCCCGCCGAGCCGGACGCCACCCCACCCGTCGAGATCAATCCGCTGCTGGCGACCTGCCTAGCCGCGCAGGCGCCGGAGGCCGCGCTCGTCGATTGCGCCGCCGCCATTGCCAGCCGCCAGTTGCAGGGTGAGGCCCTGGCCGCCGCCCTCTATGCGCGCGGGATGGCGAGTGGCCGGCGCGGCGACACGAATGGCGCGATCAACGATTTCTCCGCGGCCCTCAATCTGACGCCCAGTGCCACCGATGCGCTTTTTGCTCGTGGTTCGGCCTATGCGGCCTTGCAGCGTCACGATCTCGCAGTCACCGACTTCGACGCCATCCTTGCCATCGATCCCAAGGATGCGGATTCGCTCTACCGCCGCGCCTGGTCGCTGGCGGTGCTGGGACGCGACGCCGACGCAGTGGCCGATCTCACTGCGGTCCTTGCCGAAGCACCACAGGACATCGACGCGCTGATGGATCGCGGTGGGCTCAACATTCGCCGCGGCGCCTTCGACGCCGCGCTCGCGGATTTTTCCGCCATCATCAAACTGGCGGAGAACTCGGCGGCCGCCTATTACAACCGCGGTCGCGTCCTTCTGCTGAAGGGCAATACGGCGGCCGCTGCCGCCGATTTCGCCCGCGCCGCCCAGGACCGCGACAACAATCCCTATGCCGCCCTGCGCGGCTATCTCGCCACGGCGCTGGCCGGAAAGCCCGAGACGGAGCGGCTGAGCGCGGCGCTCGCAGCCTTTCCGCTGGAACAGTGGCCGCTGCCGATTTTGGCCACGCTGGCGGGTAGCTTGAGCGAGGACGATCTGCTGGCGGCGGCGGCTGTTGGCGAACGCAGCGTTGCCCAGCGCCTTCTGGCCGAGGCGCATTTCTACCTCGGCGAAGCGGCCCTCGCGGCCGCCGATTCCAAGGCCGCGCAGGCGCATTTCGCAGTGGCGGCCAAGGGTGACCGCAACGTGCCGGAAGTGATCGACGCCACCTGGCGCTTGAAGAAGCTGCCCTGAAACGGGCTCGGTTTTACCGCGGGCGGCGCGAGCGGCGCGGGGCGATCGGCTCGCCGTCATCGAACGTCCCGGCATCGAACATGCTGGCCAGGCAACGCGCACCGAGTGTGGCAAACGCCTCGCGCCGCAGGCTGAGACGCAAGCTGGCGCCCTGGCGCTCGATCGCGACCAGGCCGGCACGGCGCAACGCGCCGATGTGATGGCTGACCGCCGGCGGCGAGAGGCCGAGGCGGCGCCCGATCTCGGCTGCGGTCAGGGGTTCGCGCGCCAGCATGCGGGCCATGGCGAAGCGGCTGGTATCGCCCAGCGCCTGAAAGACCAGCGCCAGTTCGGCGATGCCGCCCACTTCCTGCACGGTGGCCGGTGGCGCCTCGGCCGTGGGTGCGCCGTGCGTGCGCATCAGGGCTGCAAGCTCGGTGTCGTGACAAGGGAGATAGAGCGTCTGCCTGCCACCCTGGGCCGCGCCGAGCTGCCAATAGCCGTCGTGGTTGAAGGCCGAGGGCATGAGCTCGATTGCGGCCAACCGGTTGGGCGAGAGTCGCGGGATTCCGCCGCTGCCGCGCAGGCCGCGACGATAGGGGTCGACGTCGATGTCGAATCCAAGCAGGCGGCCAAGATCGGCCCGGCCGGCGTCGCTCACGCGTTCGGCGAGGTCGGCTGCCGCCTGACGGTAAACCTCCCGCCGGGCGTTCCATCGCGGGAGAAACGTTTCGAACAGAAAGAAGCGCAGGGCCGCCAGGGCTTCTTCGGGCAGGGATTGCCCCGGCAGTGCTGCGAGGACATCGGGCAGGGCGGCCGGCTCGGTGTCGGGCGGGACCTCCGTGACGAAGACGAGGGCGCTGCGCCAGAAGCCGGGCGGCTGGACCACGCCAACCTCCAGGCCGGCACCCCCGGCAAGGGCCAGCACAGGCTCGAACCGCGCCTGCGCCGAGATATGAACGGGAACCGGCATCCGTTTCAGTTTCCATAACAATAGAATATTAGATTAGTATTTAACATTTGAACCGGCAAGATACCAGGACGTGGATCCGCGCGCCATGGCTGGGGCTGCGGGCCTGGATCTGCTGGCCGATGTGGTCCGGAGATTTGGGAGAGGGGCGCCCGGCAAGTCGTCTGCACGATGGGGGGAAAGTGCAAGAGTGACGACCTGCCGGGTGCTCTTGGGATCCGGCCCGGGGCTGCGAGCCGGGTCCCAAGTTTCGCGGTGACGGAAGAAAGGCTGCTTGTCCCGGCCCTTGCCGGAACGCGCGCGCTAAGCCATACGTCCCGATGTCACGAACTGGATCAAATGCGCCTTCCGAGCCGAGGTCACTCCGGCAAGGCGCAGTTTTGCGTCATTCTAGTGAGTTAAAGGTTACCAAACCCTAAAGATCGCGCCGCTTGGACTCAGATCGAGAACGATATGCAAGGACGTCTGTTCCCAAGGTTTTTGTTCCCAGGTCGGCGTCTCTCCCGGCCCCGCGCGCCGCGCATCGTTCTGGCGGCATTCGGCATCGCCCTCGTCATCGCGCAGGGCGATGCGAGCGCCGAGGAGACACCCATCCCTGGCCAGCATCCCACGTTTGCGGCTTGCCTCGCCTTTGACCGCGCTGCCTGCGCCACCGTGCTGGCTGACCAGCCCGGGAACCTCACGGCCCGGTTCCTGCGCGGCCTTGCCGCCGAACGGGACGGCGATTCCAGCGCGGCCTTC
>JAEUKV010000052.1 GCA_016794165.1 Rhodospirillaceae bacterium | reverse complement strand
GGCCCCCGATCCTAACTTTCCGCTGCGACAAGTTAGACAGGTCTGAGGCTTTACGAAAATTGAGAGGGCCGCAACCGGGCAACCGGTTAGCGGCCCTCCGCTTTTTCAGGCTGATGGCAATCGCCTCAGCAATCGCTTCAGGCGGCCTTGTTCTCGATGACCTGAGGCTGTCCTTTGGCGCTTTCGATCTTGATGGTGCGCGGCTTCATCGCCTCGGGCACCTCACGCTTCAGCTCGATATGGAGCAGACCGTTGACCAGCGAGGCGCCGACGACACGGATATGATCGGCAAGCTCGAAGCGCCGCTCGAAGGCGCGACCCGCGATGCCGCGATGGAGATAGGTGCGCGGCGTCTCGTCCTTGCTGGGCTTGCCGGCGACCACCAGCTGGGTCTCCTGCGCGGTGATGCTGAGTTCGTCTTCGCCGAATCCGGCCACCGCCATGGTGATGCGATAGGAATCCTCGCCGTCCTGCTCGATGTTGTAGGGCGGGTAGGCGAGCTGTCCCTCGTCGACACGCTGCGCCGCGTCCATGAGACGCGTCAGGCGGTCAAAGCCGACCGAGGAACGGAAAAGGGGGGAAAGATCGAGTGTACGCATGGCCATATCCTCCGTTGAGCAACATGGAAATTTTTGGGCCATCCTGAGGATCGACCCACTTCAATAACCGTCACCCGACAAGGGGCGTGACGGCTATCGTTGATCTAGGTGCTGGTTTTTTGCCGTCAAGGTCGGACGATCATTTTTTCTTAACCTGTTGAATGGCAGTTAACGGCAGGGGCCAACCGTGCTCCAATCGAGCTTGAGCGGATATCGCCGGATCGGGTTCCGGCACCGCGGCATCCAGTCGCGGCATTCGGTGGAGGCGGGAGCTACATACTGTTATTGGGCAGGTCACGCAGGACCGTCCGGATTGGAGTAGGCGATCGATGGCCACGATCGAGTTTTATGACCGCACCATGTCCGAGACCATGGCCTTGCTGGTCGAGGCGCGGCGCTATCTCAACGACCGCGCCGAGAGCGACAACCGCGCCCTTTCCATCGACCAGGGCCTGACCAGCTCGGTGGAAACCATGCGGCTGGTCTCGCGCCTCACGGAGACCCTGGCCTGGCTGCTCACCCAGCGCGCGGTGCTGACCGGCGAGTTGAGCTTGGGCGAGGCGATGGCGCCGGACCGGCGCCTGGGCGGGCACGACCTGTGCAGCCGCGACACCACCGAGGAAATGCGCCACATGCCGGTAGACTTCCAGCATCTGCTCTCGCGCAGCCTGGAGCTCTATCAGCGCATCGCCCATCTCGACGCCCAGGTCAGCGCCCGCAGCGCCCGGCCCACCGGCACCTGGCCGCCGGAGCGCGGCAGCGGAAAAGCCTGAGCCGAAGTGATTGCCCCAAAAGCAGAACGGCCGCCCGATAGGGCGGCCGTTGATGCTTGCAGCCCGCGAGGGCTTGCGTCCTGATCCCTACTTCTTCAGACCCAGGCCCGAGAAGCGCTTGTTGAACTTGGCGAGCTGGCCGCCGGAATCCAGGAGGCGGTGGACACCGGTCCAGGCCGGATGCGACTTCGGATCGATGTCGAGGTTGAGGGTGTCCCCCTCCTTGCCCCAGGTCGAGCGGGTGGTGAACTTGGTGCCGTCGGTCATGACGACGTTGATCTCGTGGTACTCGGGATGAATGTTGGCCTTCATGGCGGTAGCTCCTGGACTAAAT
>JAEUKV010000047.1 GCA_016794165.1 Rhodospirillaceae bacterium | reverse complement strand
TGTCTACCCCTTCTTTGGTTGCGCTGTCATTATTCCGCCTCTATTGTCATACTTAATCGCTTAAACGCCGACCCGGTCACGGGGAACGGCAAAAAACCCTGAAAATACAACAGGGTGTCACGGGAGGGCAGGGTCGGTATGGCGGCAGTCGAAATCCGCGACGTGCGCAAGGCGTTCGGGCCGGCACAGATTCTCCACGGTGTGTCGGTCGATATCGCAGATGGCGAGTTCGTCATCCTGGTCGGCCCCTCGGGCTGCGGCAAATCCACGCTGCTGCGCATGATCGCCGGCCTGGAGAGCATCACCGGCGGCGAGATCAGCATTGCCGGGCGCGTCGTCAACGACGTCCCCCCGAAAGAGCGCGACATCGCCATGGTGTTCCAGAATTACGCGCTCTATCCGCACATGACCGTCGCCGCCAACATGGCCTTCTCGCTCAAGCTGAAGAAGGCGCCGCAGAGCGAGATCGACCAGCGGGTGAAGAAGGCGGCCGACATCCTGGGCCTTGCCCCCTATCTCGACCGATATCCCCGGCAATTGTCCGGCGGCCAGCGTCAGCGCGTCGCCATGGGCCGCGCCATCGTGCGCGACCCGCAGGTGTTCCTGTTCGACGAACCCCTGTCCAATCTCGATGCCAAGCTCCGGGTCGCCATGCGCGCCGAGGTAAAGGAACTGCATCAGCGCCTGAAGACCACCACGGTCTATGTCACCCACGACCAGATCGAGGCCATGACCATGGCCGACAAGATCGTGGTGATGCATGACGGCCGGGTCGAGCAGATCGGCCAGCCGCTCGATCTTTATGACCGGCCGGGCAATCGCTTCGTGGCGGGCTTCATCGGCTCGCCGGCGATGAACTTCCTAGAAGGGCGGATCGACGCCGCCGCGGGTGGCCCCGCCTTCAGCGGCGGCAACGACCTTCGTCTCACCCTCGACGCCGCCGCGGCCAGGCATCAGGGCCGCGCCGTGACGCTGGGCGTCCGGCCGGAACATCTGCAACTGGCCGAACCGCAGGCCGCCGACGCTCTCCACGCCGAAGTGGTGGTGGTGGAGCCCACCGGCTCCGAGGTCCAGGTCAATGCGCGCCTCGCCTCGGGCGAGGAAATCGTCGCCGTGTTCCGCGAGCGGCACCTGTTCCAGCCCGGCGAGCGGATCGGCCTCAAGCCGATGCCGGGTCTCGTCCATCTTTTCGATGCCGCTTCGGGCGAGCGGCTCTAGTCCTGATCAACAGCGAGCAAGAAACGTCCAAACCGGAGGAAACGACCATGAAAATCACCAGACGCGATCTCCTCAAGACCACCGCCGGCATCGGTGCCGCGGCCGCGGCACCGTCGCTGCTGGGTGGCCGTAGGGCCTTTGCCCAGGACCTTTCCTACAAGCCGGAGGAAGGGGCCAGCCTGCGCATGCTGCGCTGGTCGCCTTTCGTCAAGGGCGACGAGGACGCGTGGCTCGCCAACACCGCGAAATTCACCGAAATGACCGGTGTCGAAGTCCGCGTCGACAAGGAAAGCTGGGAAGACATCCGCCCCAAGGCGGCGGTGGCGGCCAATGTCGGCTCCGGCCCCGATTTGATGATGGTTTGGTTCGACGATCCGCATCAATATCCCGACAAGCTGCTCGACGTGAGCGAGCTGGCCGACTATCTCGGCAACAAATACGGCGGCTGGCATGAGGGGCCGAAGCAATACGCGACCCGCGATGGCCAGTTCATCGCACTGCCCACCGCCACCATCGGCAATGCCATCGTCTATCGCGAGAGCTGGGTGAAGGAAGCCGGCTGGTCGGAATTCCCGACCAAGACCGACGACTTCCTCGAACTCTGCAAGGCGATGCAGAAGAGCGGCCATCCGGTCGGCTTCACCCATGGCCACGGTGTCGGCGACGGCAACAACTATGCGCATTGGCTGCTGTGGAGCCATGGCGGACAGATGGTGGACGAGAACGGCAATGTCGCCATCAACAGTCCCGAGACCATGGCGGCGATCGCCTATGCCCAGGAACTCTACAAGACCTTCATCCCCGGCACCGAAGGCTGGCTCGACGTCAACAACAACCGCGCCTTCCTGGCCGGCGAACTGTCGGTCATCGCCAACGGCGTCTCGGCCTATTACACGCCGAAGAACGATCCGGCCCAGGCCGAGCTCACCGCCGACATCCGCACCTGCCCGCTCCCCATCGGTCCGGTCGGCAAGTCGGTCGAGCTTTATCAGGTGACCAGCTCGGTCATCTTCAAATACACGAAGTACCCGAACGCGGCGCGCGAATACCTGCGCTTCATGTTCGAGGCCGAGCAGATGAACAACTGGATCGAGGGCTCCTCGGCCTATTGCTGCCAGACGCTCAAGGCCTACGACTCCAACCCGATCTGGACCTCGGATCCCAATTACGCGCCCTATGCCAAGGCCTCGGCGACCCTGCGCCCGAACGGTTACGCAGGTCCGCTGGGCTACGCCTCGGCCGCGGTGATGGCGGATTACGTGCTGGTCGATCTTTTCGCCGAAGCCGTGACCGGTGCCGCCACCCCGCAGGAAGCCATCGAGAAGGCGGAGAAGCGCATCAACCGTTACTACCGCGTCTGACGCGTCGCAGGGCTGGTGGTGGTTCGCCGCCGCCAGCCCGATTTTTCTTTCTCGGAAAAAACCCGCCAACGGTTACAGGCACCTCTTCCCGATGACAGCACCGGCCGCCACCCGCAACAGATCGCTTCTCGCCCACATCGAGGAAAGCCGCGGTGCGCTGGCGTTCCTGTTCATGCTGCCGGCCGGTGTGCTGCTGCTGCTGTTCCTTACCTATCCCCTGGGCCTCGGCGTCTGGCTGGGCTTTACCGATACCAGGATCGGCCGCGACGGCATCTTCATCGGCCTTGAGAACTACGAGTATCTCTGGGACGATTCCGTCTTCTGGCTGTCGGTCTTCAACACCGTGCTCTACACCAGCGTGGCCTCGGTGCTGAAATTCGGTCTCGGCCTGTGGCTGGCGCTGCTGCTCAACGAGCATCTGCCGTTCAAGGCCTTCTTCCGCGCCATCGTGCTGCTGCCCTGGGTGGTGCCGACGGTCCTCTCGGCCATCGCCTTCTGGTGGATCTACGACGCGCAGTTCTCGATTCTCTCCTGGGTGCTGATGGATTGGGGCTGGATCGACCAGCCGATCAACTTCCTCGGCGATCCCAACAACGCGCGGGCTTCGGTGATTGCCGCCAATGTCTGGCGCGGCATTCCCTTCGTCGCCATCACGCTGCTGGCTGGCCTGCAGACCATTCCACCCTCGCTCTATGAGGCGGCCACGCTGGACGGCGCCACCTCCTGGCAGCGCTTCCGCTTCGTCACCTTTCCGCTGCTCACCCCGATCATCGCCATCGTGATGACCTTCTCGGTCCTCTTCACCTTCACCGATTTCCAGCTCATCTATGTGCTGACGCGCGGCGGGCCGGTCAACGCCACGCATCTGATGGCGACCCTATCCTTCCAGCGCGGCATTTCCGGCGGCAATCTCGGCGAGGGGGCGGCCATCGCGGTCGCCATGATCCCGTTCCTGCTGGCTGCCATTCTGTTCAGCTATTTCGGCCTGCAGCGCCGGCGCTGGCAGCAGGGCGGGGGTGACAGCTGATGTCCGTCGAGGGGACCCCGATGAAAGCCGGCGATGACGGCGGCATGAAATACCTGAACCGCCTGCCCCGGCGCGTCGTCACCCTCTATCTGCCCTTGGCGGTGTTCGTCTTCGTGCTGCTGTTCCCGTTCTACTGGATGGCGGTGACCGCGGTGAAGCCCAACAACGAGCTCACCAACTACAAGGATTTCAGCCCGTTCTGGGTGATCGAGCCTACCCTCGACCACATCAAGTACCTGCTCTTTGAAACCTCCTATCCCGGCTGGCTGTGGAACACCGTGATCATCTCGGTGGCGGCCACATTCCTCTCGCTGGCGGCCTCGGTCTTCGCGGCTTACGCCATCGAGCGGCTGCGTTTCCGGGGCGCGCGCTCCATTGGCCTCTCCATCTTCATGGCCTATCTGGTGCCGCCCTCGATCCTCTTCATTCCGCTGGCCGTCATGGTGTTCAACCTCGGCCTCTACGACACGAAATTCGCCCTCATCCTCACCTATCCCACCTTCCTGGTGCCGTTCTGCACCTGGCTGCTGATGGGCTATTTCCGCTCCATCCCCTACGAGCTCGAGGAATGCGCCCTCATCGACGGGGCGACGCGCTGGCAGATCCTCACCCGCATCGTGCTGCCGCTGGCGGTGCCCGGCCTCATCTCCGCCGGCATCTTTGCCTTCACGCTGTCGTGGAACGAGTTCATCTATGCGCTCACCTTCATCCAGTCATCGGAGAACAAGACCGTGCCGGTGGGCGTGCTCACCGAACTGGTGCGCTCGGATGTCTATGAATGGGGCTCGCTGATGGCCGGCGCTCTCATTGGCTCATTGCCGGTGGTGATCCTCTATTCCTTTTTCGTCGAGCATTACGTCTCCTCCATGACCGGGGCCGTTAAGGAATAACCCGACAAATAGGCCCGCCCCACATCTTTGGTAGCAATTCCTTTACCTTCCGCCCGCTAGAATCGGCGCCAAGAGCCGGTCGACCGGCCATGG
>JAEUKV010000327.1 GCA_016794165.1 Rhodospirillaceae bacterium | reverse complement strand
AAACTCGATCGGCTGCTGAAGCCGCAAAGTGTCGCCCTGGTCGGCGCCAGCCCCAAGGAGGGCTCGGTCGGCCGCGGCATGATTACCTCGACCTCCATGCCGGGCACGCCGGCGAAAATCTATTTCGTCAATCCCGGCTATGAAGAGATCGACGGACAGCGCTGCTACAAATCGCTGAAGGATCTGCCCGAGGTGGTGGATCTGGCCGTGCTCGGCATTGCGAATGCGCGGCTGGAAGCCGCCCTCGACGAGGTGATCGCCGGCGGAATCGGCGCCGCCACCATTTTTGCCAGCGGCTATGTCGAGAGCGATGCAACGCCGAAACTTACCGAACGGCTATCGCAAAAGGCGAAGGCCAACGGGATCGCCATCTGTGGCGGCAATTGCATGGGTTTCTACCATATGGATTACGGGTTGCGGGTGTGCGGCTTCCCGCCGCCTGCCTGGATTCGGAAAGGGAATGTCGCCTTCATCACCCATTCCGGTTCGGCCTTCTCGGCACTCTGTCACACCGATCGACGCTTCGGCTTCAGTCTCGCCGTCTCGGCCGGCCAGGAGCTGGCGACCGATGTGGCACAGTACATGGACTTCGCCCTTGAGATTCCGGCCACAAGGGTGATCGGCCTGTTCCTGGAGACCGTGCGGGATCCCGCCGGCTTCAGGGCAGCACTTGCCAAGGCGCAGGCGAAGGGCATTCCGGTGGTGGCCCTCAAGGTCGGGCGCACGGCGGAAAGTGCCGCCCTCGCGGTTTCCCACAGCGGCGCGGTCGCCGGCAACCACGCCGCCTATCAGGCGCTGTTCGAGCGTTATGGCGTGATCGAGGTTCCAAACATGGACGACCTCGTCAACGCGCTGCATCTCTTTTCGGGCGAACGGAAGCTGGCGCCGGGCGGCCTTGCCACGATGCACGATTCCGGCGGTTTCCGCGAGCTTGTGCTGGACTTGGGAATCGAAACCGGCGTGCCCTTCGCGAAGATCTCCAAGGCGACGGAAGCGAAGCTCGCAGCGCGCCTCGACTACGGACTGGAACCGATCAATCCGCTGGATGCCTGGGGTACCGGCAATGATTGGGAGGCGATCTTCGAGGATTGCCTGCAGGCGCTGGTGGACGATCCCGATACGGCCCTCGCCAGTTTCTGCGTCGAGGCGCGGGATGGGTATTTCCTGTCGGCGGGCTATGCCGATGTGCTGCGCCGCGTGCGGGCGCGCACCACCAAGCCGGTCTTCTACACCACCAATGTCGGCAGCAATGCCAATCTCGATCTCACCACGAAACTCGCCCATGACGGCGTGCCGGTGCTCTCGGGTGTCGCCTCGATGCTGCGCGTGGTAAAGGCGGCGATGGCGCAGCGCGACCGCGCGGTACTGGGCGACGATCCAGCCGCCAAGCCGGCATCCGGCCTCCGCGCCAAATGGCAACCGCGCCTCGCCGCCGGCAATCTCTCCGAAGCCGAGGCGCTCGATCTTCTGGCTGATTACGGCGTGCCGGTCGTGCCGCATTTCTTCGCCG